>JACRJN010000051.1 GCA_016235675.1 Candidatus Schekmanbacteria bacterium | reverse complement strand
CCGTGGCTTCAGCCACGTATTTTCAGCCCCTTAGGGCTGCAAAAAAAGGTATGTTCGTATGGAACGCGCCGAAAGTATTGAGAGTCATAATTGCAGGGCTAACGCCCTGAAGTTCAGCCCTGAAGGGCTGGGACTACGAACTACGAACGAAAAAACAATTTCTATCTATATGTCAACACTCTCGAAAATACTGGATTCCCGTTCCCCGTTTTCACGAGGACAAGTTTCACGGGAATGACATTTTGAGAGATTTTGGGGGTTATTAATAGTTCCGGCACAGCCCCGGTTTCGGCTTGGGGACAAGCCGAAACATCCAGTTGCGTAAGGTGAGTTAAATCAGTCTCTGAAAACTTTATAAATATCTACAATCAGGCCAATAGTGCAGAAGATTATGGCTTAACATTAATATGTGGGATGGGGTATAGAAAAGCGCTGGAATTTTTAATAAAAGATTATTTAATTAGTGAAGCTCCTAATGATGCTACAAAAGACGAAATTAAAAAAGAATTTTTGGGAGATACAATTAAGAAACGGGTTAATGACCCTAACGTGAAATCTGTGGCTGAACGGGCTGTTTGGCTTGGAAATGATGAAACCCATTATGAACGTAAATGGCAAGACAAAGATTTATCCCATCTTAAGCAACTTATTCAATTAACGATCCACTGGATTGAAGCTCACAAGCTAACGGAAAAATTTTTAAATGAAATGCCTGGTAAAGCTATTCTGCCATGAAAATCTACCTAGACCATAATGCCACAACCCCTATAGACCCAAAAGTTTTCTCCGCCATGCTCCCATATTTACAATGGGAGTACGGCAATCCTTCCAGCATTCACCATTGGGGCAGGCAGGCGAAAGTTGCCTTAAGCCAGGCTCGTTGCCAGGTAGCCGGGCTTATCAAAGCGGAGCCGGAGGAAATATTTTTTACCGGCGGGGGAACGGAGGCCGATTCCTGGGCGGTTCAAGGGGTGATCAAGGCTATCCCAAAACTACCCGCCGACAAACACATCATCACTACCCAAATCGAACATCCCGCCATTTTAAAAACCTGCCGATATTTGGAAGATGAAGGGGTTAGGGTAACCTATCTCCCGCTGGATCAGTACGGGCGGATTTCCCTGGACAACCTGGAAGCGGCGATTAGCGACAAAACCGTCCTAATCAGCGTCATGCTGGGAAATAATGAAATCGGAACCTTGCAGCCCATCGCCCGGATTGGGGAGCTAGCGCAGAAGCGCGGCATTTGTTTTCATTGCGATGCAGTGCAGGCGGCGGGGAAAATGCCCGTATCTGTAAAGGAATTGGGGGTAAACCTGCTGTCTTTATCCGCTCACAAGATGTACGGGCCTAAAGGGGTCGGGGCGCTTTATATCCAAACCGGTACCGCGATCAAGCCGCTGATTTACGGCGGCGGTCAGGAACGGGATTTGCGTTCGGGAACGGAAAACGTGGCGGGGGTTGTCGGCTTTGGCGCCGCCTGTCAACTGGCTCAGGAGGAATTGCCGCAACGTCAAGCCGGCCTGGAAAAATTGAGCGCCTTTCTTTGGGAGCAAATTCAATCCCAAATCAACGAGGTACACCTCAACGGCCACCCTCAGGAAAGACTGCCCGGCACTTTGAATTTGAGCTTTGAGCGTGTTTTGGCCGAAGACCTGCTGCTCAATCTGGATTTGGAAGGTATCGCCGTTTCCGGCGGGGCGGCCTGTAAATCCGGGGCGCATCAATACTCCTTGGTCCTTCAGGCGATGAAGCTTCCCGCGGAAAGGCTCCACAGCGCCATCCGCATCAGCCTGGGCAAGGATAATACCGAAGAAGAAACGCGGCATTTTGTCAGGACCTTAAAAACCATCCTTAAACGCCTGCGGGCGGGGATGGCCTGCCGTTGATGATTTGGTATTACCCCACCACATCATAATGCCTGATACGGAAAGCCGCACCGATTTCCTGCGCCGCCTTAGCGCAGGCGGTCAAATCGACTTGGGGCAGATCGAGGGCGGTCAGGGTTACCTGTAATCCGGCGACAACCGCATTGCGGGCAAATTCGATAATTGACTGATAGGCCGCATCTCCGTAAACCGATTGGCAAAGCTGTTGATATTGTCCTGCCGATGGAGCGTTCAAGCTAATGGATAAGGCATCCACTAAACCCACTAGTTCGGGAACGATGTTGCGTCCGTAAATCAGATTGGCCTGGCCGTTGGTATTGACGCGTACCGTTTTGCCTTGCGCCTTCACATGCTTAGCTACCGCAAGCAGTGCCTCCAAACGTAGCATCGGCTCGCCGAAGCCGCAGAAAACCAGTTCTTTGTAAGGCTGCAAATCAGGCAGGGCGGCGATAATCTCATCAAGCGTCGGTTCTTTTGCCAAACGCAGATAGTGCCCCTGCACGTAATAACTCTTTTGCCGGGCGCAAAAGGTACAATTGTTGGTGCAGCGATTGGTAATGTTCAGGTAGAGCGAATCCCGGATCGGGTAGGCAATCTTAGCTGCTGTTTCGACACCTGCGATGCCGAATAACTGCTGGGTGTTCAAAGAGCTAATCCTTCCGATGTCTTCCAGGCTCAAGCCCTTCAACTCCGCCACCTTCTGGGCGGTTGCCTTCAGATGGGCCGGCTCGTTGCGCCTGCCCCGCCACGGCGCCGGACTCAAATAGGGGCAATCGGTTTCCAGCAGCAGCCGATCATTGGGAATCAGCCTGACCAGTTCCCGTAATTCGCCGGCCTTGGGAAAGGTCACCGGCCCGGCTATGGAGATATAAAATCCATAGTCCAGGCACTTATGTAAAAACGCCTCGCTGCCGGAAAAGCAATGCAGAACCCCTTTAGGGATAACCGGCAAATCTTTTAGTATCATCAACAAATCATCTTCGGCCTGGCGGTTATGGATAATTACCGGCAAGTTTAGTTCGCAAGCCAAATTTAATTGCTCCCGGAAAACCCGGCGCTGCACTTCTTCCGGGCTGTGCAGATAATGATAATCCAGACCTGATTCGCCGATCGCCACAACTTTGGGGGATTGCGCCAGCGTCTTGATCTGCCGCAGGGTATCCGCATGGAAATCTTGCGCCTCATGGGGATGAATGCCGACGGCGGCGTAAATCCGCTCATGCTTTTGAGCTAAAGCATGAGCCTTGTAGCAGCTTGCCAAATCCGACCCGATGGTGATGATATGACTGACACCGGCCTGATTAGCCCGCTCCAATACCTGCGGCAAATCCCCGGCAAACTCCGGCATTTCCAAGTGGGCATGGGAATCAATCAGCATGAGGCTCCCCCTTGGTCTTGCTCAGCAGACGTATTTGGGAAATCACCATTTCCTTATCCAGCATCTTGCACATATCGTAAATAGTCAAAGCCGCCGCCGCTGTCGCGGTGAGGGCTTCCATCTCCACCCCCGTGCGGTCAATCCCCTTGACGTAAACCTGAATTTGCACAAGGGACGGCTGCTCTTGCAGGGCAAAATCAACCTTGACCGTATTAATGGTGATGGGATGGCAAAGTGGTATCAGGCGCGGCGTATCTTTAGCCGCCATAATCGCGGCAATGCGCGCCACCTCCAAAACCTGACCCTTGGGGATTTTATTCTCCCGGATCCGTTCCAGGGTCTGCGGCGCGATTTGAATTTCACCCGCAGCGATCGCCTCGCGTATTACCGAAGGTTTGGAGCTTACGTCTATCATTTGAGTATTCACATTAGTCCTTTTTTAACCACGAAGCACACGAAGGAATTTGTTTTCAAGTCTACCATTTCTGAATTGCAATAATCACCCCCACCCCGTCCCTCCCCCATCAAGGGGGAGGGGAATAAATTCCCTCCCCCCTTGTGGGCATAAGCGCTAACTTAAGCAAGTCAGAGGTGCAAAACAATCTCCTTCCCCCTTGAGGGGGGAAGGTTGGGATGGGGGTGATTTGAAGGATGAAGGCGGAAGGATGAAGGATGAAAAAAGAGTTTTATTCTTTGGTTTTATTCATCCTTCATAATTCATCCTTCATCCTTTAAGTAATCACCCCCACCCTGTCCCTCCCCCCTCAAGGGGGAGGGCAAATTGCTAAGTTAGCGCTTATGCCCCTTGTGGGGGAGGGTTAGGGTCAATGCTGTTGACTTAAGAATAAGAAGCATACTATGGAGTTGAAATCAATTATAAAATCTCCCCCAACCCCTCTTTGCCAAAGAGGGGAGTTACTTCACTTTCCCCCTTTGGAAAAGGGGGATTGAGGGGGATTTTACAATTGCAGCATTCCTTAAGTCAACAGCATTGAGGGTTAGGGTGGGGGGATCTCAATATTTTCTAAGTCCCTAAGTTACTAAAATTGTTGCTTAACCCAACCTTATTCTTCGTGATTTTCGTGTGCTTCGTGGTTAAATCCGGATGTTTCGGCGTGAGGACACGCCGGAAACATCCGATTGATTATAACCGGTCATTATGCTAATATGCCAGGCGAAAGTTCATTTTAGCCAACTTGGGCTGCCATTGTCAAGCAAAGGAAACAAGTTACATGCGGGTGATTGTAATAGTTTTGGACGGTGTCGGCATCGGGGCGCTGCCTGACGCCGCTTTATATAATGATGCGGGAGCAAATACCTTGGTGAATTGCGCCCAAGCTGCGGGAGGATTATATCTGCCCAACCTGGAGCGGTTAGGACTGGGCAATATCGCCCAAATCCAGGGCGTGAAAAAAGTCCCCCATGCCCTGGCCGCTTTCGGCAAGATGGCTGAGGCATCGGTAGGCAAAGATACGATTACCGGCCATTGGGAGATCGCCGGTTTGAAGCTTACTCAATCCTTCCCGTTATATCCTGACGGCTTTCCACCTCAAATAATCGAGGCTTTCACCCAGGCCGTCGGTAAAAAAGGGGTGCTCTGGAACAAAACCGCCTCCGGTACCGACATTATCCGGGATTGGGGAGAGGAACATTTTAAAACCGGGCTGCCGATCGTCTATACCTCCGCCGACAGCGTTTTTCAGATTGCCGCACATATAGAGGTCACCCCACTGGATGAATTATACGCCATGTGCCGGGCGGCGCGCAACATCCTAACCGGCGAATACCGGATAGGGCGCGTTATTGCCCGTCCTTTCGGAGGATTTCCGGGAGCATTCGAACGCGTCCCCGGACGGATGGATTTTGCCGTCCCTCCGCCGGAACCGACCCTGCTTGATAAGTTGCAGGCAGCCGGTCATGTTACCGTAGGCATTGGGAAAATCGGCGACATCTTCGCCAACACCGGATTAACTCAAATTATCCACACTAACGACAACCGCGAAGGCATCGAACAAACCCTGGCCGCGTTGGATGGCTTTTCCGCCGATTTTATTTTCACCAATCTGGTGGATTTAGACACCCTATACGGCCATCGCAACGATGTGGCGGGATTCGCCCAAGCCTTAAGCGATTTCGACCAGGGGCTGGGGCGGATTCTAGCCGCTTTGGAACGTGAGGATATTCTGGTCATCACCGCCGATCACGGCTGCGACCCGACCACTCCGGGAACGGATCACACCCGCGAACATGTGCCGCTCTTGGTTTTCGGCGGCATGATCATCGGCGGGGTAAATCTGGGGACAAGACAAACTTATTCCGACTTGGGGCAAACCATAGCCGAAGCCTTTAAAATCGACAAACTGCCCAACGGGGAGAGCTTCTGGCCGCAAATCAGCAAGGGGTATCAGGGGGTGCAGTCCTGGTTTTAAGGTCACTTTTTAAAAACAATCAAATAGATAACCCACAATCCCAAGACCACAGCCATCAAATAACCGAAGATGCCCAGAAAAGATACCCCACAAAACACGGGAGCGATCTTGGCCTGAATAAGCAGGGATGAGGCCACTCCCAAACCTGCCGAGATCAACGCCAGAGAGACGCGGCTAAAATAATTGTCCAGTTTGGAGTAGAAATCATCGGAACCCTTTAGGGTGATCACCACTCCGAATTTTTGTTCCTCAACCAAAGAGAAGATGCGGGAGGTCTGCTTAGGTAAGTTCCGGATAAAATTGGATACGCCGTAAAAGAAATCCAGCAAGTCTGCAATCATACGTTTGACGTCATAGCTTTTCTCGGCCACCAGGGTTTGGGCGAAACCGGTAGAATGAGCGACGAAATCAAAACCTGGATCAAGTTTGCGGACGGTGCCTTCCAGGGTAACTAAAGTCTTAGTGACGTAAAACATAGTGGCGGGTATCTTCATTTTATTGCGTACCGCCACATCGGTTATATCGTCCAGAAGGCTGCCAATACTGATGGTGTTGAGGGAAATGCCCATATAATGTTCGGAAAGGTTACGGATGTCGTTTTTGAAAGCGGCGATGTCCACATCGTCTCCCAGGCTTCCGACATTTCTATAGCCGCGCACTACCACATCGTAATCCTTGAGAAACAAACCTACAAAGCAATCGATGAAGGCTTTTACAAAATAATCCTCCATATAACCGGCCATACCGCAGTCGATAATCCCCAAGGTACCGTCATCCATTACAAAGATATTTCCCGGATGAGGGTCGGCATGGAAAAAGGCATCGACAAATAATTGCTTCATATAAATGTCGAATAAGTTGGCGGCCAGCTTTTTCAGATCATGCCCCTGAGCGCGCAGCTTTTCCAGATCGCCGATGGAAATCCCCTCGATCTTTTCCATGACCAATACCCTGGAGCAGGAATATTCCCAATGAATCTTGGGGAAATAGGCTCCGGACACATTCTGGAAATTATGGCGGAAACGCTCGATGTTCTTGCCCTCAGTGCCGTAATCCAATTCATTGCGAATAACCGTCTCGAACATTTTTACCATATCCACCGGGTCGCAGGTTTTATTATCCCGCATCCATACCGTCTTAACCCTTTGGGCGATAAAATAGAGAATCTTAACATCGGCGTTTATGGTATGTTCTATGCCCGGTTTTCTGATCTTGACGACAACATTCTCTCCGTTTAATTTGGCTGCATGAACCTGTCCGATAGAACCGGAGGCCAGGCAGTTCTGATCGATAGATTCCAAAACATCCTGGGTGGATTGGCCGAACTCGGCCCGGAAAACCGCATCGACTTGTTCGAAAGGCAGAGGGGTAACCTGATCCTGGAGCTTTTCAAATTCCACGATATATTCGCGGGGCAATTGATCCTTGCGGCTGCTTAGCACCTGGCCTAGCTTGATAAAGGTGACGCCCAGTTCTTCGAAGGCCATTACCAACCGCTGCGGGTTGGTATATTCGACTTGCCGCCCTTCTTCCTCTTTGGAGAGAAACAAGCGCTTACCAAAGGATATGTAGCTGTCTAACCCGCTGATTGTAACAATCTGCCCCAAACCATGCTTGACAAAGACATTTGCAATCTGCCTGAGGCGTTTGACATTGGAAATCTTTTCCTGATTAGACAAACCGTTCCCTCCTTAAGTAACCTAAACCGGACAAGCCGG
>JACRJN010000050.1 GCA_016235675.1 Candidatus Schekmanbacteria bacterium | reverse complement strand
TTTCGGGTGTGTTCCACACCGAAACCCTAAAGGGCGGCGGGCCGATTGGCAAGGCTTGGCAGGGTTGAGATAAGAACGTTCCCCTTGCCTGTTTCGGCTTGGAACAAGCCGAAACATCAAATTTTATCAATATTGCGTAACATGAGTTATTAACCCCGATGGTTCTTTTCTCCCTAAATTGAGAAATAACATGTCAAGTATTTAGAAAGATTCCTTCACCAATGAAATCTCTTTTGCTAAAAAACGATCAAGCTGATTGGCAAAGGCTTGACGATCCCTCATGCTGATGGGCGGCGGACCGCCGGTTATTTCTCCGCCGCTTCTGAGTTCCTGCATCAAATTACGCATGGCCAGACATTCGAAAACATTATTTTCCGAATAAAACTCTCCCCTGGGGTTAAGCGCAAAGCCGCCTATGACCTCGGCAGCCAAGGGAATATCCGCCGTAATGACCAGATCGCCCGGCTGTACCTTCTGGACTATATGATTATCGGCAACATTGAAACCGGCTGATACCTGAATAGTGGCGATGTAAAGCGATGGTGGGGTTCGCAAAGCGCTATTGGCCAGTAAAATCACCGATACCTTCACCCTCTCGGCGGCACGAAACAGGATTTCCTTGATAACTCTGGGGCAGGCATCCGCATCAACCCATATCTGCATTTAAGGTGCTGGCCTTCATATTTAGCCAGCCAATGTTTGGCAGAGGCCAGCCAGCTCTAACGGCTCATTCGTTTGCAGCGAGGCAGCATGTTTTTCCCTTTTTTGTTGGGCATTCGATTTGGTCATATCGGTAATCCTTGTCTCAAGAATATTACTCCTCTAATTTCCAGATGTCTATACAAAAAATCATCTCATAATCTTACTCACGGAGCTATAAAAAATTTAATTAGCGTTCTAAGGAGTAGTAACCTAAAATGAGAGCTTTCAATAACAAAAGTTTTTTGGCAAGTCAAAAGGTCTTGGTTATTTTTGCTTACATTATTACCTTTATGAATGCTAAATAAATTTTCCATCACCGTCCCACAACTACTTCAAAAAGCCAAAAATAGCTCAAAATTGGGTCATCTAGGTCATACCGGCATCCATTTTGTCTATATTATATCTAGCTGATGTATAAGGAATATACATCATATCGTAACACGTGTATCTAACACACTGCCGGATGTCATTGCCATATAACAAGTATATCTTGTAAATCCGCGTGGGATAAGGCTTTGCGGTAAATGCCCAGCCATTTTCAGACTTTTGAGTTTTCAGGGCGATAGTATATTGATTATTTTCTTGTATTTACAGGTGATTTGCGCTCTTGTCGCAAAAGAAGAGGTAGGATGCTATGGGGTTGTTTTCCAAAAATGGTTTTTCCCGGGCGGGAGACAAAAAACCTTTTGAAAAGATTACATGTTTTGACTGCCTGAAATGAAAAAAACAAAGCAAAAAGGAACTGAATTTTTAAAAACCGGTTTAAAATAACCTGTTTTTTTGCTTTTGCAAAAGTTGATTTGCTGTTTTAGTCAAATTTAACTCTTTATAATTCGCTGTGAATTAAGTTTGCCAGCCAAGTCCGACAAACTCCTAGAGTTAACCAATTTTTTCTGTCCTAATGAAAATTGCAAGGATTACGGACTTCGTAATCAAGGCAACATTGGGGTTAGGGCTACATATGGTAAAAACAATCGTCGGTTGCTATATTGCAAAACATGCCGAAAGCGTTTTGCCGAAACCCGTTGTACGGCTTTTTTCGGCTCCAAATATCCCCGGGAGACTACCCAGAATATAATCCGTGTGGTAGCCGAGGGAAACGGGGTTCGGGCTACAACTCGGATACTTGATTTGAGTAAAGACGGCGTCAATCACATTATCCTGAAAGCAGGGGAACATTGCGACCGTGTGCTTTCTAATCTGTTGGTATCGTTAAATTTAACTGAAGTCCAACTCGATGAGCTGTGGACATTTATAAAAAAAAACAGAACCAGGCGCAGGTGGATGACGAAAACGAGTATGGGACAAGCTGGCTCTGGACGGCCATAGACGTCCCCACCCGATTGCTGGTACATTTTTTACTGGGTGATCGAACATTGGAACAAGCTTACGCCTTCTTGAATGAAATAAAAAAACGCTCAGTCGGAAGCAAACCTTGGTTTACCTCGGATGAACTGCCCCATTACGCCGAGGCTCTGGCGGATGCTTTTTCCCACACTGTCCTGCCGCCTAAAACCGGCCAACCGGGCAGGCCCCAAGGGCCTCAGCGCGTGGTGGATGCGGACTTGGACTATGCCACTGTACACAAGACGCGAGAAAATGGCCGGGTGGTCAAAGTAGAGCGAAAGGTGATCTACGGGGAAGAGGACCGGATAGTTACCCGTCTGGCCTCATCCCCCAGCCAAACCATCAATACCTCTTATGTTGAGCGCTCCAACTTGACCTTCCGAATGCTGGATGCTCACCTATCCAGAAAAACCCTATGGTTTGCCAAATGTAAGCGCTGGCTAAAAGCCCGCTTCTCGGTTATTGCCGCCGTTTATAACTTTGTTCGGCCTCATACTTCACTCAGCATGGGTAAAAAATTGGTTACCCCGGCTATGGCTGCCGCTATCACCAGTTTTCCATGGACTGTTGGTTTGCTCTTAGGCCTACCTATGTTGTAAATGATTATAGGACATTACCCGGAATATTGCCCGATAACTATTCCTTTTCCTTTCTATATACTTGGATAGTACCCTTAAGAAGATAAATATCTTTGCTTGTCAACGGGGACTTTGGGTCGGTCTTGTTCATTAAAACGTCCCCCTCTGATGAAAATTATCTACTAAATGTGGCAAGCATTTATGGCAACCCAAAATATACGTTTTTAAAGTTAGAAAGTCAAACGTTTTAGCAGTTCAATTTATTTCGCCGCTTAAATCCGCCGTTTACGCCGCTTGATGTTTCCTCAGCTTTCCGATATTATAATCCATATATAGGAGAATCACTGACATGAAAATAATTGTTTCCGCCAGCAGAAGAAGCGATCTGGTAACCTGCTATCCTGAAAAACTGGTGGAAGAGGTCAGCAAAATAGGGCTGGAAAATATTCACACCCTGGTTATCTGGACTAAAAATCCGGCAAATATGTTGGATAATCATTCTTTGCTTGAGTTACTTGGCAAGCTTGATCAAGTATACTTAAATTTAACAGTTACAGGCTTGGGCGGAACCTTTTTAGAACCCAAAGTCCCTACTCCTGAAGAAATCTTTCAACGAATGCCTGATGTTATAAAACTAATCGGCTCTCCCCAAAGAATCTCATTGCGTTACGATCCCTTGATAGAAGTGGCAGACTTTCAGGAAAACCGCTTCACTAATATTACACCCGATATATTCATCCCGATTCTCAAACAAACCGCCCGGTTAGGAATCCCGATTATCAGAACATCATATGCAACACCTTACTGGAAGGTGTTGTCCAGATTTAAACGATTGGGATTGACTTTCGTTGAGCATCCACTGGAAGAGATAACCGGTTTTATTCAGGGAATAATGATGGAAGAAGCCGGCAAATTGGGGGTTGAGGTTAGAACTTGTGTAGTCCCTCATTTAACCGATAGCGGCGGGTGTATTGACGGAAAGCTGTTAAGGGAATTGCATCCTTATAAAGAGCGTTGTTCAATCGCTGTGGATCGATCGCAAAGAGAATGTTGCCATTGTACAAAATCCCAGGATATTGGCAATTGGGACTCTTGCGCTAATGGATGCTTATATTGCTATGGGAACCCCAAAATCTATACGGTTTGATATATTATGACTTGCCCTTAAGATTGTGGCAACTTGCTAAACAATTCCGCTAATTTTTTCTTATCCAATTTGCCTAAAGCCACATCCATCATGGCGGAATAAAGTAAATCCTCAGGATCAAGTAAGCTTATACCGTTTAATTCCAAAAAAACCAAGGCACAAGCTAAGGCAGCACGTTTGTTACCATCTACAAATGGATGGTTTTGACAGATGTGATATGCATAAGCAGCAGCCATTTCAAAAATATCCCGGTGCAATAATTCATCGCCAAATGAAGCATACGGCATAGCTACGGCGGACTCCAAAAGCCTCATGTTTTGTATCCCGTCATGTCCGCCGTACAACTTGATTTGATTGCTGTGAATTTCTACTGCTTCGGCTAAAGTTAAAAAGATTATTTCCGGCATCTTTCACTTTACCCGGCTAATTTCTTCAAGGTATTGCCATGTCGGGCATTCATTTTAGACAGAGCTTTTTGAACCGCCTGTTCACGATTAGTATCCGATACAGGCGAAACGATTAAGCTTTTCCCGTCGGTGGCTATTTCAAGTAAAGTATCTAGGTTAATTTTTAGCAATTCCAATATCGGCTTATCAATAATTAACGCCGCGCTGTTACCGTGACTGGTTAGTTTTTTTACCATATCTAATCTCCTCCGCTTAGCTTCGGTATGTATATACAATGTATCACCAGCAATGCTATTTGTCAACTTGGCTTACGAAAAGATATTCTCTAATTTGTATTTGCTATTTTGTGTAAAGCAGCGGGTCACTTTTGGGTAAATTGAGTTAAGCAGAATAGCGAGGCAATAATATCAATGGTTTATGGCTGTTAATTACTGGGGCGGGTAAAAAGCTCTTTTCTGAGAGGTTGAGAGTTATTTAGGCGATATTTGACGATAATTTACGAATTATGAAGCTTTTAAGCTTTGCAATGATCGGACACGAGAAGATATGGTGGATGTCACATCATACCTATCTATTTGATAATGCAACATAACAACAAAGGCCATAGCGAATACTCACCATGGCCTTGCGTTAACTAAAACCGCCTCAGATATTCCGAGGCGGTGATAATCTGGCTCCCCGGGACACACGCATTTAATAACCACAATTCTGAGAATGATTTTAGATGATTTTTATAGGTATTCGAGAAAAAGTTCGTAAATGTGTGTGTCCCGATGGTTTGTAACTTAATGTTATTATTGCATGTCAATCAGGACATACGCTCCTCGGAATATTTTTATAAAATGAGAACAGAGAATTTATATAGATATTATAGTTAAACTTTGCCAATGGTTATTGTGCAACAAACACATTAAACATTTTAAATACTTCCTCAAAAATTCCCTTCCCTCGCCCCTATCTTTTGCAACCTTTTCCGTTTTATCAAATACCCCACAACCAAAAGCAAGACAATCATTATCCCCAGCTTTTCCACCAACCCAAATTTCAGCATAAACAGGCTAAAACCAATCAAAGGCCAAAGCATTGCCCTTACCAGGATGCGCAGAAAATCTCTTTGGGCGATGTATTCGGCAATTGGTGGGCTGTATTTGTAATAAAATTTTACAAAATATTTTCCCAGAGTATTAGTTAACAGATAGTTATCCCTGAATTGAGATAACATTTTAACCTGTATGGCCATTGGCGTACCGTAAGCAGCGGTAGCTATAAAGCACTTATTGCCGTCAGATGTTGTTGCTTGTGGTGGCGCTGGATTTTTCCCGCTAGTGGCGCATGCCTCATTGGAATAATCGGAAAATTCACTGGCTTTAATCGCCAATACCCGATAACAATATTCAGTGTCGGGGGTTAGGTCGGTGTCCGAATAGGAAGTTTTCCCCGCTCCTACTTTAATTATTTCAACAAATCCTTGCCCCCCGGTTCTGCGCTCTATGCTGAAAAATTCCTCATCGCCGGAGTTGTCAGTCCAAGAAAGGTCGATTTGGCCGGCAGATTTGGCCGTAGCGGTTAAATTATTGGGGGGAGTAGGCGCTTCTGCGGCTAAAATATACGTAGTAAAGTGGGTAGTTTGAATAAATATGAGTTTATTGATTTCATCGATATTGGCGATTGCTAATTCTTCCCAATTCTGGTTGTAAGAATCACAATAATAGACCTTTAGGGCATGGGGAGAAGTCACGCCGGCCTTTGCCAAATCATCATCGGTATAAGGGATGGTAATAGTGACCGGACTGCTGAACTGACATCCGTCCGGGCCAAAATCTATCGCTATGCCGATACCGGATATGCCTGAGGGTAAGGGCGATAGGCTGTTTTCATCCATTTCACAGATAGTAATTACCGTATTTTCCGATAACGCTCCGGCAGGGATTTTTACCGCTACCCCATTGCTTTTATCCCCGGGATTTGAAACCGTAACGATAGCGGCGGTATTTGCTTTGACTAACTGAGCTTGGTAGATAGTGGGGTTATAACCGCTGGCTAAAATTGTTATTGGAATGACGATTGGACTTTGGCAATTATTTCCATCGGTTACTACCAAGGTAGTTTTATATCTGCCGTTTGCATTATAAATATGGCTGGGATTTTGCTCAGCGCTTGTGTTCCCATCGCCAAAATCCCATGAGTAAGTATAATTCTCCGGTTCACTAATAACGCAATTAAACGCTATACTGTTTCCGGCAACGGCAGCCAAAGGATTTGAAGACGCTGTAACTTCGGGCGGGTTGCCTACAATTATATTCTCAATGGTAGTTGAGTTTGAAAAACCGCTATTGTCGGTAACGGTTAATTTGACGATATAACCTCCGCAATCTTCATAAACGTGACTGGGATTTTGAGCAGTACTGTCAATTTGAGGCTCAGTTAGCATATTGAAGTCCCAACTCCAAGAGGCGATGCCCCATTCATCAGAGGCAATTCCGGTAAAATCAACCTGTAATGGCGAAGCACCGGTCATTGGGACAGCGCTGGCCGATACAGCAGAAACAGCAATATCCTGCATCCCATTTGGGCCGCCGTCAGCGCCTATATCATTGCGGGAACCATCGATATTATTATAGCCCGCAAATGGATTACCGGTATCAAAACATGGGGAGCCGCTTTTCAGATGATAATTGCCGGAGGCCGTATCCACAAAAAGCGGATTAGCGGAAATGTTGTTTTCCTTGCCGACAATTTGATGTTTATTATTCCATAAATTATTATATGCCAACATGATATTACTATTACCGATATAACTTTGGGGGTATTCGGTATCAGCAAATATATTATTGATAGCATTAACTTCAGAGTATGCTGCCAGTATTCCGGTATGCCCGCCGACAATGGTATTGTTGACCACCTGTGCAGTTGAATTTTCCAGGAAGATTGCTGCCGGAGCACTATCTTCAGTAAAATTCGGATTGCCTAAGATAACATTATTGGCAATAGTGACGGAAGTTGCGTTTTGAGCAATAATCATATGCCAAGGCTTATGGTTATCTATACTTGTTGATATTTTAAATCCGCTTAAAGTACTATCGCTATAAAGATAAATCTGACCATCTTTTAGTTCAATAGCGCAATCATACCAACTCTCGCCTGTTAATCTAACCCCTGGGGGGATTGTAAATCCCCCATAAGGCCGATAAACTCCCGCAAAAACATGGATAATATCGTCAGCTTGAATTCTATCTGTCCATAGTGCACGATCTATATCGGCATACGGATGTTCCCGACTGCCGTCTTGGTTCTGATCATTAATATTAGCAGTATCAACGTAATAAATAACCGGGGCATGATGGGGATTGCTGCCGTTATTATATTCCGCCAAATTATTTAGGCCGTCTCCATCCTGGTCTTCATTTGCATCATTTGGATTATAGGGATTTAGCTGATTGGCGCTTTCCCAATCATCCGGCATTCCGTCTCCATCGCAATCATCGACGGATATACAATTTTGAACGTATTCATCAGCCCCGATGTCGAAATTATTTCCATAAGGACGGGTTTGCCCGTCGATGTCATCCGGCGGTGCCTACTCGCTATCTCCTGCATTATAATACAAGGAGAGTTTGCCGCCAGATGATAATCTCCGGTGAATAACGGATTGGTGCTAATATTTCCAATGCCCTGCCACCCGCCGTTAATATCGGAATAGGTTATGTCAGCGCTGCTGTTGTCTTGTAGAGTCAGTACCACCGGCAGAGCCGGTGGCTTGATTAGCCCTAAAGGGCAGTGTTACTGGCTCCCCTTAAGGGGTTACTTGTCTACGTCTATCATCAATCCTTCTCTTTGGCTGTTTGTGTGGTCGATGCCACATTCA
>JACRJN010000052.1 GCA_016235675.1 Candidatus Schekmanbacteria bacterium | reverse complement strand
TGCTACCAGAAGCCTGTGCCCATGAGGATACCCGCAAGGGGTACCCCTACAAATTTAAATTTGAAATAAATGTCTGAAGAACACAAAAGGAAAAGGAGTTTAACAGCTTCTTTATACGACGGCATATTTGCCTGTGCCATGACCGGGTTTACCCAGGATTATTTTGTCCCTTTTCTGCTGCTGCTCGGTGCGGGGGCTAAATTTATCGGGACGCTGGGAGCCTTGCCCAACCTGTCTGCCGCGCTGGTGCAACTGAAAAGCGCCGACTTAACCGTGCGCTACAATTCCCGCAAGCGCATAATCACCCATTACGTTTTGCTCCAGGCTTTGATGCTTTTGCCGCTTACCGCCATCGCCTGGATACGCTCAGCCGATTTATGGCTGGTCATTTTCATCATTGTGGTTTTTGTGTGCTGCGGGGCTTTCGTCATTCCTCCCTGGGGCAGTCTGATGTCCGATTTGGTGAAGGAAGACGAGCGGGGAACGTTTTTCGGCTGGCGTAACCGCATCATCGGATTTGTAACGGTCGGAGCAGCCTTAACCGCAGGGGTCATCCTCAATACCTGCAAAAAATATAATGCTGTTTACCACGGCTTTGCCCTGATCTTTGCCGCGGCCTTTATTTTCCGGCTTATCTCCTTATATTTTTTACACAAAATGCACGATCCCCCGCTGCATTATAAAGAGGAGCATCATTTTACTTTATATGATTTCATCTCCCGTGTCCGGGAAAGCAATTTCGCCAAATTTGTTTTATTCGTGGCCTGTTTGAATTTTTCGGTCAATATGGCCTCCCCCTTCTTTTCCGTATTCATGCTGCGGGAATTGGGTTTCAGCTATCTGACCTATACCCTGGTTATCGTCACCGCTCCGTTATCGGTCACCCTGCTGATGAGCCGCTGGGGAAGACATGCCGATAAAGTGGGCAACCTGAAAGTCATCCGGCTGACCGCGTCATTGATCGGCTTTATCCCCTGGTTCTGGATTATCAACCACCATCCGCTATTTTTGATCCTGTCTCAGGTATTTGCCGGATTCCTTTGGTCTGGGTTCAATCTTTGTTGCAGCAACTTTATTTACGATGCCGTGATGCCGGAAAAGCGCATCCGCTGCATAGCCTACTTCAATGTTTTCAATGGGATTGCCCTGTGTCTGGGTTCCTTGGCTGGAGGCTTTTTGCTGGACAAACTGCCCGGATTTTCCGGCTACAAAATTCTCAGCTTATTTATCATTTCCTCGGCATTGCGCCTGTCTGTTGGATGGCTTTTACCGGGCAGGCTCAAGGAAGTCAGATCGGTGGAAAAAGTGCACAGCCTGGATTTATTCTTCAGCGTAATCGGAATCCGCCCGGTCTTGGGAGTGGAACGCAAGGTGATCAGATATTAGTTGACTTCAATCACACTTTTGTGTATCATTAGCCTGTGTATTATATGAACTTTTTCAAAAGGATTGTTTGCCAATCTGGGGGGACGGGCGATCCAAGGTGAATGCCTTGAGTATTGCTGTCTGCAATCCCCCAATCGAAAAAGCCCTCGTGATCGCTCCGGAAAGCGTCCATGCCAAATTTTCCGGGCAGTGCTTCCTGCCTTTTGGCGCAAGCGCGCCCTGTTATCATTGCGTCCACGATCAAGCCATCGCCGATAGCAGTTGGGTATTATTGATTGCTCCGGAATTGGATTTCCTGATACAGATTACCAATCAAATCCGCAGTTGTTCCCAAACCGCTTTAGTTCCCCTGGTTGCCTGTGCCGATCAATCACACCAGGAAATAAATCCGTTAGTCGATGTTTTTTTGCCCTTTCCGCCGGATAATCATCAAATTAACCCAATCCAGGACAGACTGATCCGCCTGATTCAAAACACCCAAGCATTTAAGCTGGTTCCGGCAATAGTCGAAGGGCGTGAAGAACGCTGGCTGAATCTGTTGCGCTATATGTACAGCCGGGATAATCTGGCGCTGATTCCGCAATGGAATATCGCGGCAAAATATGGCTATTCCTATCCATTGGCGGGCGGTATTTTCCGGGAAGATGCAGGTAAAGAGATTCCGCAACTAGAATTATTGGCCAAAATGGGTTTGTTGGAGGAAACATTTTTCGATAAAATCCATCTTTGCCCCAAATGCGGGCATTATCAATTAAACTTCCGCGAGGTTTGCCCGATTTGTCGCAAGAGTCAGATTTACTGGGTGGAAAATGTCCATCATTATATGTGCGGCCATATCGCCCCCCGGCCTGATTTTGCCCAATTCGGCGGGCTGGTTTGCCCCAAATGTCGCCAGGAATTATTACATTTAGGTGTGGATTACGAAAAACCTTCATCCGGCTATTATTGCCCCGCCTGCCGCAAGCCCTTTACCGAGCCGTTGGTCGATTGTCGTTGTTTAAATTGCGCGGCAACCGATTCTATCGATAAAATTCAACCCCAAACCATCCAGCAATATCAATTAAGCCCCTTAGGCGTGCAGGCGGCTTTATCCGGGCAATTATCCAGCGCCAAGCTCAAAGAATTGCTTTACCGGCAGGCCGGGGTATTGGACTATGATCTTTTCAAAAGGCTGTTGGAGATCGAAATCAGCCTGGCAAAACGCTATCCGCGGCCCTTGAGTCTGATCAAATTGGAAATTACCAATTACCCGGTGGCTGAAAATGATGAACTGTTTAAATACCGCTTTTGGGGGGATTTGATGGGGGCGATCCGCAAAAATCTGCGGGTCAATGATTTGGTCACCTGGCGGGGCGGGGAAAGCCTGCTGATTCTCTCTTTGGGGGCGAATGTCAATAAGATGAAAGAGGCGGTCTGCCGGATGCAGAAAAATGTCGCCAAGGATTGGCCGGGCATAACGTTATCGCCAACCTTTATTCCGCTCAATCCCAATCAGAATTGGGAACTGCTGCTGCGGGAGATTGGCGGGCAGGGGAATTAATTGATTGTCATTGCGAGGTGATTTTATATGCTTCTATCGTAGTCCCGTGGCTTAAGCCACGCATTTTCAGCCCAAAGGGCTGAGATTAGCGGTACGTTTGTATGCAAATGCTTAAATATATTGGTAGCGTTCTCAACAGGAGACATGGTAACGTACATATTATCAGGACACCGCGAAGCATAAAAATATGACCCTGCCGTAGCCGTAGTGCCAGGGCTTTAGCCCTGGAAATTCAGCCCTAAAGGGCTGGGACTACGAGTATAATAGGATAATTCAGCTATCCTTTAATAATTGATAGCGAAACCGTATGAGGGGAAAATGCGTATCCTCTATAATTATTTCCTCGCAAGCTTAAGCTTCCTGGCGGCGCTGAGTTGGAGCCAACTGATAAGTGTTTATTGGTACTTTTTCTTCCTCGAACTGCCTAAATATACATTTGCCGCCCTGAGCTTTCTGCCCGGTTTAAAACCTGACACCAAATATAATGAGCAAATTTTCTCCCGCCGGATATTGGCCAATCCCCCCTTGGTGTCCATCATCGTCCCGGCTTACAATGAAGCGGATACCATACTGACCACCCTGCAATCCTTAATCAAGCAAAACTATCCCCATAAGGAAATAATTGTCGTGGACGATGGTTCTAATGACGCGACCCCCTCGGTTTGTCAGCCTTTAGCAGAAGCGGGCCGGATTCGCTACTTGCGTAATAACAACCGCGGCGGGAAATCCTCCGCCCTCAATATGGGATTGGGCTACGCACAGGGCGAATATATTATGACGGCGGACGCCGATACCCTGTTCGATCTCAACGCCGTCACCCAGGCTTTGCTGGGATTTGCCGATCCTGGGGTGGGCGCGGTTTCGGGCAATATCCGGGTGGCGAATGCGCAGGAAAATCTGCTTACCGGCTTGCAGGCGATCAATTATTTGCTCAGTATCTCCTGGGGGCGTGCGCTCAATGCCCGCCTGAATATTCTGACTATAGTTTCGGGGGCCTTCGGGATATATCCGCGCCGGGTATTGGAGCGTGTAGGCGGATGGGATGTCGGGCCGGGTGAGGATGGGGATCTGACGCAAAAAATCCGCAAGTTGGGGCTAAAAATCGCCTTTTGTCATAAAGCTGTTTGCTGGACAAGGGTTCCCGCGACTTTGGCCGCTTTTATCCGCCAGCAGCGCCGCTGGGGCAGAACGCTGGTGCGCAATCGCCTGCGCAAGCATCGGGATTTCTTCTGTCTCTGGAGGGCTGATTTTAGCTTCAGCAATTTTTGGGGGGCATTGGAGGTGTTGTTCTTAAATATATTGCCCACCTATGCTTTTTTGTTCTACCTGCCGTGGCTTTTTGTCTATTACCGACAAGCTGTATTTATCATCTTATTAACCGGCTATATATTCAGCCAATTATTTTCCTTCGGGCGCTTTTTGTTGATTTGGTTATTTCTGGATTATAAAAGGGAAAATATATTTTTATTGCCCTATTTGCCGCTCTATAATCTTTTTAATTTTTGCTTTTTTCGTTTTATCCGTCTTTGGGCTTATAGCGAAGAATTGCTTTTTCGCCGCTCTTATACCGACCCGCAAGTTCCCGCCTGGGTGCTGGAGAAGTCTCCTCGATGGTGAATGCAGGGTGGGCAGCGCCCGCCAAACCATCTAATATCAATTCGCAATCAATAGCAAATTGGTATAACCCCACAAAAATGGCGGGTACAGCCCACCCTACAATTTTAATCATTATTTTTATAACGCTGTTACCTGCTTTGGCTTTTGCGCAAAAGGCTTATAATCTATCCCAGTTGGAAGATTTGCTCCGGGAGGAAAATCTATCGGTAAAAGCGGCTTATCAGCGCCTGCAAGCAGTGTTTAATGAAAAGGAAGAGGCCGGATTGTTTGATGTTAAATTTGGAATGGGAAGCACTCTTTATCCCAACGGCTATGACCGGGAAACCAAAGTTCGATCCGATGACGATTATATCCTGCGCAACACTATAACCCTGTCCTACCCGATTCTCAAAAACTGGCTGGGGCGGCGCTATGCCATATTGGAAAAAGAAGCACAAGCTCAGGAAAAAGCGGCGGAATTACAAACCCTTAAAAACGATGTGCTCTTAAGCCTACGCCTGAAATACCAGCAAGCCATTTTTGCCGGGCAAACGGCGGAAATATACCATCAGGGCGATTTACAGACCGCCGAAACGATAAAACAGATGCGGCTGCTTTATGCGCAGCGGCAGATTTTATTAACCGACCTGCTGTTTGCCGAAAAGAAACAACTGCAAATGCGCAGGTTAGCAGCTAAATATGACCAGATTTATAATAAAAATCAGTCTGAATTAGCCGTTTTAGTAAATATACCTGAAAAAGATTTCTCTCTGATACGGGATCAGGAATTTTCCCGGCCCCCTTTGCCGGATTTAGCGGTTTTGCAAAATTCGGCGCTGCAAAATCAACCGCTTTTCACCATCTGGAATTCCCGCAGATTGGCGGAAAAGATGCGCACCGAAGGGACGATTTGGGAGAGTTTCAATTTTCAATTTACCGCCGGATATAATTTTGAAAACGTACAGAATGCGAAAAACAATCAATGGAGCTATCTGGGGCTGAATCTCTCCTTTCCCCTCGGTTATTTGGCGGTTAATTCTTTGCGGGAGCAGCAAGCATCCAGCAAACAATACGCCTATGAAATCGAATTGAGAGCCGCTCAAAACCAGTTGAAGAACCAACTGCAAGCGCTGGTTAACCAATTCCAATCCATAGCCTTAGAGCACGAATTAGCGGAAAAGGAAGAAGCGGAAGCCGCAGCCCGAATCAGACTTTACCAGATGCGCCGGCATTATTCCCCGCTGAATGAAAATGACTTGCGTCAATTCATCCAGGCCCAATGGGATTTGTGCGAGGCCAAAGCGCAATTACTCAGATTGCGGGAGGAGCAGTTTTTAACCTATTATCAAATTCTTAATTTTATCGGATGTAAAGACCTGCCGGAAAAATCCCCATGCAGAAAAGAACAAAAAAGGAAATCACGGTCTTTGTTGGTCAACGAAAATCTCCTCTGGGATGATAACGGGGAGCGGGAATTTTTGATCTATTTTTGCCAAAGCAAGGGAATCAATCAAGTCCTGCTGCCGGTAAAAAGCCTGGCCGCGGTGGATTTAATGGAAAATCTGGCCGCTCAAAAAATCCGCTCTTTGATTTATTTAGATTTAGAAAGTGTGGATGCGCTTCACAAGATCACGCAACATGCGCAATTAATCAGCGGTATATATTTGGTGATAAGCGAATCGGATTTAGCAAATACTCAAAATATTGTAAACCAAATTACTCAGATACGGCAAACCATCGGCAAGCAAAAATTGGATTTTATCATCCAGATACCGCTGGATATAGTCGATGAAACAAATAGATTGCAAATAATTGCCTCGGCAGATGAGGTGGCGATAAGCTGCCACAATCAACCGTTGGAACCGGACAATAAATCATTCTGGCAGGTTATAGAACTGAGCGATTTTGTCGATGGCGGCGAACAGGCTTTACAGGTGGAGATTAAAAGGCTGGAAGATAATAATATTAGTGTGGTATTGGATAATTATTTAGAATATAAGTTCTTGCTGATACATTGATGTTATCTTATTTGTGTTTTTTAGGATGGTCTTCACGGTATGCGAAAATGTAAAAACCAAGGGCCATAATAACTAATCCGATAATAATTGCATAAGCACCTGATGTCATGTTAATCACCTCCTTTAGGGGGTATAGTGGAGAGTGTTGACATATAGATAGAAATTGTTTTTTCGTTCGTAGTTCGTAGTCCCAGCCCTTCAGGGCTGAACTTCAGGGCGTTAGCCCTGCAATTATGACTCTCAATACTTTCGGCGCGTTTCATACGAACACACCTTTTT
>JACRJN010000048.1 GCA_016235675.1 Candidatus Schekmanbacteria bacterium | reverse complement strand
CAATTATACCGTTTATGTCATTGCGAGCGACCTTTAGGTGAGCGAAGCAATCTCTGCCCATGCGTCTGAGATTGCTTCGGCGATAAGACTGCCTCGCAATGACAATTCAGTATACGGTATTTTAATACGTTCCAAGTCCCTAATACCAAAATCAATAATTTTGATGATTCGCCCCGGCCAAACAAATCCCCAGCAACAAGTGATCTTTTTGCTCTTTTTTATGATTGCCGCAGAGTAACTGCAGAAAAATATCTATTAAAGACGGGTCGAAATCGCGGCCTTTGTTGCGGTCAAGTTCGGCGATAACATTAGCTTCCGGCAGACAGGGTCGATAAGGCCGGTTGGAGGACATGGCGCTGTAAGCATCGACGATATGAATTATCCGGGAGCCGAGCGGTATTTTCTCCCCCTTCAACCCATCCGGATAACCCAGTCCATTGTATGCCTCATGATGATGGCGGACAATTTTACTTACTTCTTGTAATTTATTAATATGCGTCAGGGTTAAAAATCCTAATTCCACATGTTTTTGGATATTTCTATATTCGGGCTTGGTCAAACTGCCGGGTTTATTTAAGATTTTGCCGGAGATGCCGATTTTGCCTATATCGTGTAGAAAAGCCGCGATTTCAATTTGTTCCAGTTCGGCGTCGGAAAGAGGAAGTTTTTTCCCTATTGCCAGGGACAAATTCCTGACGATACGGGAATGTCCGCCGGTATAGGGGTCTTTCAACTCGATTAAGGCGGCCAGGCTGCTGATAACACTGATTAAATTCTCTTGGCAGCGCTGTTCCAACTGTCTTTGTTTGCGTAAGGTAAATTGATTGTTCAGGCAGCGAGAGACCAATAAAAAAAGAATTTGCAGCCACCCTTCTCCCTCCAAACGTGTCAGGCAATTAAATGCCCCCGATTCGAAAGCATTAACAGTGACTTGTTCATCAGGCTGATCCAATATTACTATTACCGGTAATTCCTGGAAGCGCTTTTTGATGGTTTTCAATAACTCCAAACCGTTTTGATCAGGCAGGAAATAATCCAAAATCACTAAATCAATTTCGTCATGGTTTATAATCCCGATACAATTTTCAGCACTTTTGAGGGGAACAACTGAAATAAAAGGATGTTTTTCTAAAAAACTTTTGACTGTTTTTAGGAAAGATTCGTCTTTGTTTACAACAAGAATTTTTTGTTTAAACGTCGGCATTTTAGGCAGAATCCATAATTTGAAATGCAATGGTTAAAATCAAGGTGCGGCTGTACAGCATATAACCTATGATCTAATTATACCAACTAGTACTCATATTTGTCACTTAATATTTTAACTATTTTGTCTCTATTAAAATCTTTCAATCATTATTAGGTTATGTTATAATATTTGACCTTGTCAATCTGCGTACCTATAAATTAAATAAAGCGAGAAAGAACAAATGGAAACTACTGAAAAAATCTGGCTGAACGGTAAAATAATCGATTGGGATGACGCCAAAATTCATGTGCTGACCCATGCCCTGCATTATAGCTCCGGGGTTTTTGAGGGCGTTCGCTTTTACGCTACCCCCAAAGGGCCTGCGGTTTTCCGTCTGGAAGAACACACTAAACGCCTTTTTTATTCGGCGGGGGTGTTGGAGATGGAACTACCTTATTCTGCGGAAGGCATCAATAAGGCGGTCACAGATCTAATCAGAATCAATAAAATCAAATCCGGCTATATCCGCCCGATAGCTTATTACAGCTACGGCAGGATGGGTTTAAACCCCAGCGGGATACCGGTTGATGTCTGTGTCGCTATTTGGCCTTGGGGGAAGTATTTGGGCAAAGACGCGGTGCAGGTTAAAACCTCTAAATATATCCGTATTCACCCCAAATCGGTCATCAGTGACGCCAAAATCTGCGGGTATTATATTAATTCGATCCTGGCAAGCTTAGAGGTCAAAAGAGCGGGATACGATGAGGCGTTGCTTTTGGATTATCAAGGAAATGTTGCGGAAGGGCCTGGAGAAAATATCTTCTGGATTAAAAACGGCAAGCTGTTTACCGTGCCGCCCGGCAGTATTTTATTAGGCATTACCCGCGACAGCGTCAAGACTTTGGCCCGCGACATGGGAATGCAGGTAGAAGAAACACAAATCACTTTGGATAAGTTGAAAAAAGCCGATGAGGTTTTCTTTACCGGGACGGCCGCGGAGATTACCGGAGTAGGTCAGATTGACGATACTCTAATCGGCGATGGTCATTTAGGGAAGATTACCGCGGGGTTACGCGATCGTTATTTAAAAATCGTAGGCGGGCAGGACGAAAAATATGCCCATTGGCTGAGTTATGTAAATTCATAAAACCTTGTCATTGCGAGCTTAAGCTCGCAATGACATTATATTCTATTTGTAAAAAATATCATTTACCAAAAGATTTTTCTCTGCTATGCTATAAAAATGCGCCCGTAGCTCAGTTTGGATAGAGCGCAGCACTCCGGATGCTGAGGCCGAAGGTTCGAATCCTTTCGGGCGCGCCATTAAAATCCAGTGGAAGTATCCCTTATCTCAAAACCCACAAAGTATAAATATTGAAGGGGGAGTATGAATAATCAGGCTATGCAGGCGGCTACATACCGCAGAACGAGCGACTGGCAATATGTTCGGGGAATGCGTTTGCTTGATTTGGCAAGCTTGCAGGGTGGAGAAAATGTACTTGATTTGGGTTGCGGTACCGGCCAATTAACGTTTGAGCTTGCCCGCCGGGTTGCACCAATGGGAAAAGTAATCGCCATTGACCCCGATGTGGAACGTCTTAAAATAGCCCAGGCAACAATGCCGCCGGACATCAGAAATCTTACCTTCTTTGAGGCAAAGGCTGAGAACTTAACGCAAATTGCCGATCAATCTATCGATCTGATTTTCTCCAATTATGTTATTCATTGGATTCCAGATAAAAATTCGTGTTTTGAGGAAATAATTCGCTGTCTGCATCCCGGCGGACGCTGTGTAATGGAGTTGGTGGGCGAATTAATGCCTTTCTTGCGTGATGTAACCATTTTGACTGGAGAACCCGGCAGAAAGCTCGTCAACAAATTCTGCTGCCTTACTCAAAATGAATGGATTGGTTTTTTCAAACAAAACAATCTAATTGTAGAGCATACAGATTGGCCGGACTTGGATTTTGAATTCAACACCTTCTGTGATTTCCTGGATTGGTGGGAGGGAACAACCCATGGCGCATTTTTGCGTACTATGCTTCCCGGTGATGCAATACAGCAAATGCAGCAGCAGTATGCAGACAGGGTAACTTTTGGCGGTAACGCTTTCCAGGGAGTTGTTCGGAAGCCGCATTCCCCGGAACGGTCAGCGGATAACTGAGTAATCCGAAAAGAAGGTGTATACTGTTTATATTAAAAGCAACACGCTATAACTGAGGGCGTAGTCGATATGACTACAACAGAAATTTCACCCGTCCCGTACGAAACTATAACCGGTAAAATATTGCTCATCCGGGGAAAGAAGGTGATGCTGGATAAAGATTTGGCGGGATTATACGGAGTACCTACAAAAGTTTTTATTCAAGCCGTCAAAAGAAATATATCCCGATTTCCCGATGATTTTATGTTTCAATTATCACAAGAAGAATTTAACAACTTGAGGTCACAATTTGTGACCTCAAGTTGGGGCGGCAGAAGATATTTACCATATGTTTTTACAGATTACGGTGTTGCAATGCTCTCAAGTGTGCTTAACAGTGAAAGAGCTATTAAAGTCAATATTCAAATCATGCGGGCATTTACCAAATTAAGAGAAATGCTGGCGACCCATGCTGACCTTAAAAATAAAATTGATGAGTTGGAAAGAAAGTATAATCAGCATGATGAACAGTTTAAACTGGTTTTTGAGGCAATAAAGCAATTGCTGGAATTACCGGAAGAAAACACTAAAAAGATCGGTTTTCGCTCCGATTCTAATTAACTCAGATTAAATAGCGGTTTTGTTTTCCCCGTCTTTACTCTCCATAATTTCCTCCATTTTCGGCAAGCCGCTTAAATCATCCAGCCCGAAATGCAGCAGAAAATCCTTACTGGTGCCGTAGATTAATGGCCGTCCGGGATTTTCGCTACGGCCTACAATCTGAATCAGGGATTTTTCCAGAAGAGATGTCACAATTCCGCTTACATCCACCCCGCGGATTGTGCTGATTTCCGCTTTAGTAATGGGCTGCTTGTAGGCGATAATCGCTAAAGTTTCCAGGGCGGGGGCAGAAAGCGAGCGGCTTTCTTTCTCTTTAAAAAGTTTTTTGATCCAATCCACTAAATGGGGTTGTGTGGTAAACTGATAGCCTCCCGCAATCCTGACCAGCTTTAACCCGCGCCCTGACCGCTCATAATCATTCTGCAATTCCTCCAACGACTCCTTAATCTCAAGGTAAGGATAGGGATGGAGGATTTTTTGTAAGGTATCCAGGGTTAACGGGGTTTCGGCGGCAAAGATTAAAGCCTCGATAATACTTTTAGCTTGTTGGGTATCCAATTAAACATTCCTTCCTGTGGTTTATGGTCTTTCCGGTAGCACAGGCTTCCAACCTGTGAATCACAGGCTGGAGGCCTGTGCTACCAAAAATCGATACAAAACATAAATATGTCATTGCGAACGACGAATGAGTGAAGCAATCTCTAATCCCGTGCGTCTGAGATTGCTTCGGCGATAAGACTGCCTCGCAATGACATCCATTTCCGTACCCCCGTGGTTTATTTATTTTCTAACAATTCCTGATACAGCTTATAGTGCTTTTCGGCAACACTCATAAGGGTAAACTTACGCTCTACCGCTTGCCGGGCGGCTTGCCCTATTTTAAACCGTTTTTCCTCATTATTCAACAAGTCAAGCACAATTTTTACCCATTCATCCGCTTTGGCTTCGGGCAAGGTGATACCCACATCGGGATTGGCTAAAATATCCCCGCTTATTTCCTTAATGTCCAGACTGACACAGGGTAAACCGGCGGCCATGGCTTCCAACACCGCATTGGGCATTCCCTCTTGCCGGGATAAAAAGAGAAAAACATCCGAGGCTTGCAAGTATTGCCGGATATTATCCTGGACGCCGACAAAATGCACCCTTTGCGCTGTATCGCTGAGGAGAAGCAACTCTGAAGAGGCACAAGAGCGGCCAACCCGCAGCCCGATTGTTCTTTTCAGCAAATCGAGAAACTCCGGATCACTGATTTCGCCTGAACAAACCGGACAAAAGGGGCCGATTAACAGCAAGGCGGCATCGGGAAGTTGTTCAAGGAGTTGCTCCCAGTTATTTATCAACAGGTCGATACCCTTGGCGCGCCTGATTCCCCCCACATAGGTAATTATTTTATCCTGAACCGGCAGCCCCAGTTTTTTTCTCAGGGCTTGTTTTGCTTCCGGGCCGCTTATCGGACTAAATAAAGCGGTATCGACTCCGTTGGGGATTTGCACTAATTTATTTGGGGAAAAAAGTTTACTGTTCCGATAAGCGTCGCACAAAGCCCCGGATGTGCCGATAAACCGGTCGGTTAAAGTGAGCAGTTTGAGGCTTACCCGATGGTGCTTATCCACCTTGCGCAGGCTTTCCGGATCGTTAAAGCCTAAACCGGTCATTTTAATGACTACTTTTTTCCCCATTAATTTGAAAAAAGGCACGAGCCAGGCAACCAGCAGCGGCATTCCGTTGCTGTACACGATTTGATAGTCACGCCGCAGCCGCCAAAACAATTTAAAGCTGAAGAAATAGCTGTCCCGTTTAGTAAGGATGTTTTCTGGTTTTTTATAGTAAGCAATCCCCGCCGCGTTCAATTTTTCCTCAAAGGATAAATCCCGGCAGGGGGAAAAATCCCGACTATGCAAGGTAAGCCCGAAAACCATAATTACTTGAATACCCAAGCGCTTCAATGCCTTGGCTAAATGCAGCGCCTGGATACTTGATCCGGTGTGTGTCGGGGCATGGGGGATTAAAATGCAAACTTTTATTTCCGGCAAATTTTTTTCTCATTAGTAGCGCGGGGGTTTATCCCCCGCTGACGAGGTAGGGTTGGTATCCTGCATCTGCATGTTGGGGATAAACCCCAATGCTACTCATTAGTCTTTGCTCATTAGTCTTTGCGAGGCAGCCTTCCCGCCGAAGCAATCTCATACGCACGCATGGAGATTGCTTCGCTTCGCTCGCAATGACGTTTTGGGGTCTCTTATTGAGAACGCTACCAACATTCTTATCTTAACACATCTTGAAAAATCGACAAAATTTAAATTGGGGAACTTCTTGACAATACTAAAAGCCTATTGTACTATTGAACAGAATCTCTTGATTTTAATTTGTTTTAGCAATAACTTAAAAGGAAAAATCCTTAATTATGGAAAGATTGTGGGCGCCCTGGCGGATGGAGTATATCTTATCCGACAAAATCACTGAATGTGCCTTTTGTCAAAAATTAACCGATAAAACTCATCATTATTATATCCTGGAATTAAACGATCACGGTATGGTTATTATGAATATTTACCCTTATAACAGCGGTCATTTGTTGGTTGTGCCCCGCAGACATGTCGCTGATTTGGAAGAATTGGACGAAAACGAATTGATAACCCTGACCAAAATGCAAGTTATGGCCTGCCGCCGCTTGAAAGAAGCCCTGCACCCGCAAGGATTGAATATGGGGATAAACCTGGGCCGGATAGCGGGAGCGGGTATCGCACAGCATTTACATTGGCATATCGTTCCTCGCTGGTCGGGCGATGTCAATTTCATGCCGATCATGACCGAAACCAGGGTGATTTCTCAGCACTTAGAGGAGACTTATAATCTCCTGAAACCTTTTTTTGCCGCAAAGGGATAAAGCCCATGCAAACAGTTAAATTAATTATCAGTTTATTGTTGAGCATTCTCGTTATAATCCTGATCGTCGCCAATCCCTGGATGGTGGAGCAAAAGTATTCGCTGGTGTTTTTCGACCGCCAAACCATTCCCATGCCCATAATTGTCTATATGCTGATTTCGGTCATAATCGGGGCGCTAATTTCCGCCGTATCGTTATTTGTCGGGCATCTGCGCCTGAAAAGTATTTTGAGGGAAAAAAATCAAAAGATTCAGCAGATGGAAGAGGAGTTGTGTTCATTACGTAATTTGCCCTTGCGTGAAAGCGATTCGTTAAAAAGTAACAAAGAAATGGAAATCATTTCTAAACCTCTTTAAAAACATTTTCTGGTTGTCATTCCCGAATGATTTTATCGGGAATCTGGTTCTGATGGCTTGAAACCATATCCCCGATAAAGGCATTCGGGGATGACAGGGTGTCTTATCAACTGGAAAATGATATGAAAATAAAAATATGGACTTTCCCATTCAGGATATATTAATTGTTCTCCCGGTATTTACCTTTGGCTCAGGGTTTATTTTGGCCTGGATTTTAAAAAAACGCCACAAACCCGCCTCCAATGCAGCCTTGTCTCAGGAGAACCGGGCCTATATCAAGGGGTTGAATTATATTATCGCCAACATGCCCGATAAAGCCATCGCCGAATTCACCAAGGCCGTGCAATTAAACTCCGATACGGTAGAGATCTACCTTAGCCTGGGCAATCTTTTCCGGGAGAAGGGAGACGTGGAGCGGGCGATTCGCATCCATCAAAGTATCTTGCTGCGTCCCACACTCGATCCCAAAACCCATGTGCAAGCCTTAGTCGATTTGGGGCTGGACTATCATAAAGCCGGTTTCATCGATCGGGCGATTGAAACCTACAAGAAGGTTATCGGACTTGACCCCAATAGTTTAATCGCTTATAAGCAACTGGAAAAACTGCACGAGGAGGAAAATAACTGGGAGCGGGCGTACAGCATCCAACATAAAATTATGCGCCTGGAAAACTCCAAAGACCAACGGATGCTGGCACACATTCAGGTACAAATGGGGCAGCAATTTTACGAAGCGGGTGATCCGCGCCAGGCTTTCAAGCGTTTGAAAACCGCTATGATGTTGAATAAAGGCTGCACTCCGGCCTATTTGCTGATGGGCGATATTTATTTTGACGAGGGCAAGCTGGATAAGGCGATCGCTATCTGGGAGGAGATTGTCGACAACGGTTTGCGCTTTGCTTTTCTGGCCTACCGGCGGCTGGAAAATGCCTATTTGCAGCAAGGGCAATATGATAAAATCGGTCATTTGTACCGCCGGATGCTGAAAGACAAACCGGGCGATATACGCACCCGGATTGCCCTGGCCAAATACTACCATAAATCAGGCCGCAGCGATCAGGCTATCGGCGAGTTGCAAGAGGCATTGAAGCATAATTCCAAAGTCCCTGAGGTGCGCCAATACCTGCTCCAAATCCTTTTGGAAACCAAGGGTGCGGACGTTATCAGCCAGTATACCAACCTTTTCCAGGAATTAAAGACCGAAGACATTCCCCTCCATTGCAGTCACTGCGGCTACGAAGATTTAGAACTCCCCTGGAAATGCCTGCGTTGCCGGGAATGGGACACCTTCATCGACTATCTCTCCGGCGAACAGCCTGCTAAAAGCTAATCTCTAGTCTTGTCCGATAGAAATTCCTTTACAAACGATACAAATTGTTGTATTTTTGGCTAACCCAACAGGTTAATCAAAAATTGACTTTGGATACAACTATGGATATACTTTTTAATAGTGATAAAGACAGGGAGCTTGCTAACAGTCAGCAAAAACTGGAAAAAAAGTATCAAGGCAATCCAAATAGAATTAAATTAATACGTTCACGACTCGATCTATTACGAGATATTTCTAATTTAGCAATGATACGTAATTTCCCTCAAGCTAATTGTCACGAACTCAAGGGAAATAGAAAAGGACAATTTGCTGTTAAATTAGATAAGGGGTATAGACTGATTTTTGAATCCGCAAATAATCCCATCCCGCAAAAATCTGATGGGGGATTGGATTGGAATAAAATCACTGCCATTAAAATACTTTCTTTAGCGGAAGACTACCATGACTGAAATAAAAAATGAATATTATCCTGATTATGTCACGCCCCCAGGAGAAACCTTGCAAGAACTTCTCGAAACGCTCGGCATGAGCAAGAAAGAACTTGCATTACGTATCGGGAAGACTGAAAAAACAATCGGAGAAATTATCAAACATAATGCGCCTATTACTCCGGGCACTGCCATGGAGTTAGAAAAAGTATTTGGCGTTCCAGCTAGTTTTTGGAACTCACGTGAATGTCGTTATCGTGAAAATATTGCAAGACAAGAAGAAGAATCCACATTGTTAAAAAATATAAACTGGTTAGAAGCCATGCCTGTTCGTGAAATGATACGAAAAGGGTGGGTTCGTGACTTGAAAGATAATTCTCTTGAACAATTAAAAGAGTTGTTAAGTTTTTTTGCTGTTTCCAATCCCGCACAATGGGAAGAATATTGGTTATCTCCAAAAGCTGTTTATAGAATTTCTACAAGTACGAATACCGATCCCAAGCCTTGTGCCGCATGGATTAGACAGGGTGAATTGATAGCAAATAAAATTAAATGTGAAAGTTATACCTCAGCAAAATTTCTTGAAAATCTGAAAATTATTCGCAAATTAACTAAAAAAGAACCAGCAACATTCCAAAAGGAAGCAACAAAGTTATGCGCGGCAGCTGGTGTTGCAGTTATATTTTTACCGCCATTAAAAAAAATGTCTGTTTACGGTGTTACCAGGTGGCTGACTCCTGACAAGGCAATGCTTTTGCTAAGTTTACGGGGAAGTTATGAAGATATTTTGTGGTTTACATTTTTTCATGAAGCAGGACATATATTAAAGCATGGAAAACGTGAGGTCTTTATAGAAGACAAAGATGACTGCAATCAATTAGAAGAAGAAGCAAATTCTTTTGCCAGAGATTTTCTCATCCCTCCAAAAGATTACAGAAATTTAATGAGTAAACAAATTAAAGACTCTCAATTTATTAAAAGTTTTGCGGAAGAATTGTCAATCTCTCCTGCCATAATTGTAGGAAGGCTTATGCATGAAAAACTTTTACCCTGGGGTAGTCGTCTTAGTAATATAAGGCGGCGTTTCTCCTTTAAGAACAATGTTTAGTCAAAAATCCCTTCTATTTATAATGCATAATTTCTAGCAAGTTTTATTGGGTATTCTCATGTCCGAAGACCTCACCCCGATGATGTGCCAGTATCAGGCGATCAAGCGACAATACCCGGACGGGTTGCTTTTTTTCCGCCTGGGCGATTTTTATGAAATGTTTGGCAAGGATGCTGAAGTCGCTTCCCGCCTTTTGGGGATCACCCTGACATCCCGCAACAAGAATAAAGAGCAGGCCCTGCCCTTGTGCGGAGTGCCGCATCATTCCGCTTCCGGCTACATCGCCCGCCTGGTTAAGCAGGGACACAAGGTAATTATCTGCGATCAGGTGGAAGACCCGAAAGTCGCCAAGGGCATCGTCAAGCGCGAGGTGGTGCGGGTGGTTACCCCCGGTACGGTCTGGGAAGACAATCTGCTGGAGGAGAAGAGCAATAACTATCTGGTGGGCTTGCAGCAGTATGATCAGCAAATCGGCCTGGCCGCCCTGGATTTGTCCACCGGGGAGTTTCGGGTAACCCAATTTGCCGTTGATAACGCTTCCCATAAATCCCTGGAAAATGAGATTGCCCGCCTGTCACCGGGAGAAATTCTCCTGCCGTCCACCCGTAAAAGCTGGGCGCAAAATGTCTTCTCCCCGGAAAATTTCAACCTGCCCGCGCAAAATCTGGTCTATTTGGATGACTGGATATTTGAGCCGGAGCAAGCCTATCGCCTGCTTTTGGAGCGCTTAAAAACCACCTCCCTCAAAGGGTTTGGCTGCGAATACCTGTCCTTGTCCATTCAGGCCGCCGGAGCGGTACTGTACTACGTACACGAGACGCAAAAAAGCGATCTGGCGCACATCAACAGCCTGCGTACCTATCATCTGAACGATTACCTGGTCATCGCCGCGGCAACGGTGCGCAATCTGGAGATTATCCAGAATATTCAGGATAATCAACGCCGCGGCTCGCTTTTGTCCCTGCTGGATCAGACCGTTACCGCCATGGGCGGGCGCTGTTTGAAATCCTGGCTGCTTCACCCTTTATTGGACATTCACCAGTTGCAAAACCGCCAAGCTGCGCTTGAGGAATTGCTATCCGCCGCGCTGCGCCAGGATTTGCGTCAGCATTTGCAGCGGGTTTATGATTTGGAGCGCTTGATTGGCCGGGTGGCCATGGGCAAGGCATCGGCGCGTGATCTGGTCGCCCTGAAGGTATCATTGGAGCAAATCCCCCGGCTCAAGCAAACCCTGATCGATTGTAAAAGCTGGCTGATCCGGGAATTGGACGGCGAGTGCACCCCTTTGCCGGAACTGGTGGAACTGATAGCCCAAGCCATCATCGATGAGCCGCCGCTGTCCCTTAAAGAGGGCGGGTTTATCCGCACCGGCTATAACACCCAATTGGATGAACTGCGCCATCTATCCGGCCAGGGCAAGGATTGGATCGCCCGTTTGGAAGAAACTGAGCGCCGCCGTACTGGCATCAATTCGCTTAAGGTGCGCTATAACAAGGTCTTCGGCTATTATATCGAGATTACCAACGCTAATTTAGCTGCTGCGCCGGCTGATTATATCCGCAAGCAAACGCTATCCAACGCCGAGCGCTTCATCACCCCGGCCTTGAAGGAATATGAGGAAAAGGTCTTGGGTGCAGAGGATAAAATCTGCGCCCTGGAAGAGGAGCTTTTCCAGCAATTGCGGATTCAGGTTGCCGCCTACATCCCCGCTTTGCAAAAAACCGCTCAGGCTCTGGCGCGTCTGGATGCCTTGGCTTCTTTATCCGAAGTCGCCGCTAAGAACAATTATTGCAAGCCGGAATTACATACCGGGACGGAATTAAAGATTAGCGGCGGACGGCATCCGGTGGTGGAAAATGTTTTATCCGACAAACGTTTTGTCCCCAACGATACCCAATTAGACAATGATGACAATCGGTTACTGATTATCACCGGCCCCAACATGGCCGGTAAATCGACGTATTTGCGCCAGGTGGCGCTGATTACCCTGATGGCGCAGATCGGCAGTTTCGTGCCCGCCGACAGTGTCTCTGTCGGAGTGGTCGATCAAATTTTCAGCCGGGTGGGAGCGGCGGATAATCTGTTGCGCGGCGAGAGCACCTTTATGGTGGAGATGAACGAGACCGCCAATATCCTGAATAACGCCACCAAGCGCAGCCTGATCATCCTGGATGAAATCGGCAGGGGCACCAGCACCTTCGACGGCTTGAGCATCGCCTGGGCGGTGGCTGAATATATCCACGACCGAAATACCCTGGGCGCCAAAACCTTATTTGCCACGCATTACCACGAACTGACCGATTTAGCCATCGATCATCCAGGCGTCAAAAATTGTAACATCGCGGTACGGGAATGGAACGAGGAAATTATTTTTCTTTACAAAATCATTCCAGGCGGATGTGATCGTAGCTATGGTATCCAAGTCGCCAAATTAGCCGGACTGCCTGCCCAAGTGATCGCCAGAGCCAAGGAAATCCTGGCCAACCTGGAATCCAAGGAACTGGACGCCCAAGGCGTCCCCGCCATCAGCCACACCGTGACCCCGCAAGTAAACGCCCCCAAACAGCTATCACTCTTTATGCCCATCCTGGTGGAAGAACCCCTGCTCAAGGAAATAAAAGACCTGAATATCACCCAAATGACCCCGCTGGAAGCCCTCAATAAGCTGGCCACCTGGCAGGAACGTTTGAAGAGGAGGAAGTAAGGGACTTAGAAAATATTAATATACCCCCCACCCTAACCCTCCCCCACAAGGGGGGAGGGAATTTATCTCCCTCCCCCTTGATGGGGGAGGGACGGGGTGGGGGTGATTATCACGATCCAGAAACCGTATATTTGAAAATTCCAAGTAGTCGTAGTGCCAGGGCTTTAGCCCTGGAAGATCAGCCCTAAAGGGCTTTAGACTACGAAAATCAAGAATTCGTGTAAATAACAGGAACCGGAAACCTTTGAAAATCGCTTTAATCCGTCAAAAATATTCCTCCCACGGCGGGGCTGAGCGCTACTTGCAGCAACTTATCGACGGTCTTCTGCAAGAAGGGCATGAGGTGCATTTATTCGCCAACGTTTGGCAGGAACAAAAGGGAGTCATTTTTCATCAGGTGAAAATGATCAAGGGGTTTTCCTTTATTAAAGCGTTGAGCTTTGCCTATTTTGTGAAAAAAGCCTTAGCAAAGGAACGTTTCGATTTAGTGCACAGCCTGGAGCGAACGATTGGACAGGATATTTACCGCGCCGGTGACGGCTGCCATAAGGAATGGCTCAAACAGCGTCGCCGAATAAATCCATGGCGGCTAACCATGTTTGATTGTATCAACCCTTTGCACCTTGCGCTTCTCTGGCTGGAGAAGCGCTTATATCACTATCCCGATACCAAATATATCATCGCCAATTCCGCCAGGGGTAAACAGGAGATCATCAATCTCTATTACTACCCCGCCGAAAAAATAGAGGTCATCTATAACGGCGTCGACTTGCAGCGGTTCCACCCGCGATTGCGCACTGAGTATCGCCAAAAGATCAGGCGGCAGTTGGGAATTGACGACCAGACATTTGTCATGTTGTGGGTGGGGTCGGGCTTCAGGCGCAAGGGAATGAAATATTTACTGGAAGCCTTGGATACACTTTGGACGGAGGGTAATAAATCCTGGTTTTTGCTGGTTGCGGGTAAGGATAAAATCAAAAAGTATCAGGATAAAATCAAAGATAAAGAATGGCGGCGGCAGGTGATTTTTCCGGGGCCGCAAAAAGAAGTCGGTCAATATTACGGAGCGGCGGACGTCTACATTCTTCCCAGCATCTACGAACCATTCGCCAACACCTGCCTGGAAGCACTGGCCTGCGGGCTGCCCGTGATAACCTCCGCCATTAACGGCGCCTCGGAAATTTTAACCGCCCAAACCGGCAGTATCATCGACAATCCTGTAGATATTCGACAAATAGCGGACAGGATAAAACATTGGCAGGAAGTTGAACGGCTGAAAACCGCGGTTTCGGCAGGTAGGGTATTGGCTGAAAAGTACAGCATCCAACAAAATGTGCAAAAGACTATAGCTGTCTACAGAAAAACAATAACTAACGTAACACCCGGTAACCACCGGATTTGAATCTAATACCAACTATCTGAGAATTAGTCAAACAGGAAAAATTCTTTGCCGGAAATTATGCCGTCGCAAATAAGATCGAAGTTTTTATCCCGTCCCGGCGCAAGGTCATGAATGTTCTTTATTTTAAATTGACCGGTAAGACCCAAATAAGGCTCATCTACAGCATCATAAATAATGCTGTACCGATAAAAGAAAAAGTATAAATATTTCCTGGCCAAATTAACCCATTCATCGGAAATTTTCCCTTCACGCTGCAACAGGTTACTCAACATAGGATAGTATTCTTCATTAGAAGAAATGTCAAAGGTAAAGCCTTTGCCCCGATAATGGGTATTGGCGGAGACAATGACCGGAATTCCTCTGGTGGCGGCTTCAAGTCCCAAGGTGGTGGTGTACACCAGTACCAGATTGCCTGCCTCCAACAAAAGATACGAATTAATATCCTGATCGGGATAAATTATACAGATATTTTTCGGCAAACGGGGATATTTTTGTTTTAAAATATCTCCAACCTTTTCCCTGGTTTCAGAGGATTTTACTTTGATTTCCGCCGGATGAATCCGAATAATCAACTGAAACTGCGGATTTTTGACAAAATAATCGATGGTCTTGCAAACCCATTCCCGCATATCCTTAAAATGCAGGTCTTTTTTATAAATAGCCGTGTCCCATAAGACATTCGTGAAAAGCACGGCGGTTTTCTTCTCCGGACTCAAGGTTAATATATTATAAAGCTCCGCTACATTATTACGGGGAGCGTTCATATAGGAAACACAGCCGGTATTTCCGGCAATCCTGGAGTTGATAAACCGATCAATTTCCGCTTCCTGCTTTGGCGTCAGAGGCCAGGTGACAACTTGTTCCCACAACGCAGTCAAATCTATCTCTACCACCGGTTTATTATGGCTAAGAATGACCGCATTTTTCCGGTTGGGTGAGCGTTCATAAGTGACTACCCTTTTGCCTCTTTGTCTTGCTTGGAGCAAAGCCAGCCTTTCCCCGAAAAAGAGACCGTTTACACAGAAAACCACATCCGGGTTTATTAAATCTAAGGCGTTTTGATGGACTTTATCTAAAATCGCCGCACTTTCTATAAAATTACGTTTAAAAGATTGGTCTTCTTTGGAATTGTCAAGCGATCCTTTAAGCAGGAACCTCAACAAGGACGGCTCCACAATCGAGGCCAAATTATGCCCGTTAAGTATTATATCATCAAGATTGGTAGATTGTTTTAAAAGTGCGGCAATTTGCCTGCGTTCATTTTTGGAGATATATTGACTTATTGAGTCATAAGGGAGCTTGAATTTTTCCAACAATATTTTCTGGGAATGATAACAGGTGCTGCACCAGGTTTTTATACTTTTGTAGTAGTGATAATTTTTAAAATCACAGATTGGCAAAGACCCGTCGCAGATAATAAATTTACATTGACATCCGCGCAGGATCAGGCCGTGGGCTATCAATGCCTCCCAGATTGTATGCTGCACCCAGCCTTTCAGGCTGAAAAATAAGATTCTATCACCCTGATCGGATTTAAAATCTATTTTATCAACCCCTTCCATTATGCGGCCTATACTTGTCAAACTGTTTATTAGATTTTTGTTGCTTAAAAAGGTATAGTAATATCTCGGATCGGAGAAATCAGACATTTCCTTTAAGTTTGCATAACGTAAAGAATTTTTAATATTGCTAATTAATCCCATAAAATCCCTTAAAATATTGGTCGCGTAGCAATAGGGAGACCCCGAAGTGTCATTGCGAGCGGAGCGAAGCAATCTCTACCCATGCGTTTGAGATTGCTTCGGCGATAAGGCTGCCTCGCAATGACGCTTTGGGTCTCTTATTGAGAACGCTGCCAAAATATTTAATTCTGCAAAAATAGTATAAATATAATAGTAATTTGTCAAGATAAGTTTTTGGTTTGATGTGTTAGTAAATTGCGATTTGCTCTAAAAAATTAGAAGAGAAGATAGCCACGAAAGGGCACGAAAAAAATAATTATTTGAGGATGTTTTTATGCTTCGGCAGATGTTTCGGGGGGAACTCCCGAAATACATTTTTTCTACGCTCCCGTTTGTTTTATCGTGCAGTTGCGTAGAAGCATAGATTTTATTTTCAGATATTTGCTTGACATTAATTAGTAGTGAAGTTATATTTTGTATTATATTTCATAAATCAAGATACAAGACCGGGCGTCGGCTTGTCCTTGAGCCGAAACATCAAAAAACCGTGAAACATCACTTGCAACCAAAGGAATATTAATTGTCTGCTCCGGTTTCACTCGGCAAATATACCCTCCTGAAAAAAATTAATACCGGGGGGATGGCCGAGATTTTTTTAGCGATTCAAAGCGGTGTGGAAGGCTTCGAAAAAGTAATCGCCATCAAGCGGATTTTGCCTCATCTTACCGATAACCAGGAATTTGTTTCCATGTTTATCGACGAGGCTAAACTGGCCGCCCAACTTACCCATCCCAATATCATCCATATCTACGATTTCGGCAAGATCGATGATTCTTTCTATATCGCCATGGAATATCTGGCCGGGAAAAATCTGCGGGAAATCGTAAAAGAATGCCAGGGGAAAAATACCCCCATCACCATTAAACATGCCGGTTTAATTGTTCGGGCGGCCTGTAAAGCCTTAGATTATGCCCACCGCAAGCGGGATTTGAATAATCAACTGCTCAATCTGGTGCACCGGGATGTCAGCCCGCAAAATATCTTAGTCTCCTATGAGGGGGAGGTAAAGCTGGTCGATTTCGGCATAGCCAAGGCCGCCCTCCATTCCCAGGAAACCAAGGTGGGGGTTCTGAAGGGTAAATTAGCTTATATGTCCCCGGAACAGGCCACCGGTAAAGCTTTAGACCGGCGTTCCGATCTCTTTGCCCTGGGCGTGGTTCTCTATGAGCTTTTGACGGCCACCCGGCTCTTTACCGGGGATTCGGAATTCAGCGTCCTGGAAAAGGTACGCAAAGCGCAAATCCTGCCTCCCAGCCAAATAAATAAGAATATCCCGCCGGAACTGGAAAAGGCGGTTTTGAAGGCTTTAGCGGTAAAACCGGAGGAGCGTTACCAAACCGGTGCGGAGATGCAGCAGGCTTTAGACCGGGTGCTGCAATTAGGCGAGGATACCGACGCCTCCTCCACCCTCAGCGCCTTCATCAATCAGCTTTTTTCCTTCCAAATCGCGGCCGAATCCCAGGAAATGAAGCGCCTGCTTGAAGAATACAAAGGCAAAACGGCGGATAAAACCGTCGCCGTGACCATGGAACGCTTTCAACACGCTAAACCGGGTGCGGAATCCTCCGTTTATACCAAATGGCCGAAAAAGCGAATGACCGCGGTTATCGCCGGGGGAATCTTATTGTTAGGCATTCTGATTTTCGCCCTGACCGGTAAAACACCGCAGCCGGAAACGCCCCACCCGGTTAAAAATACTGAAAAAGCCATTCCCGCCCAAGCTGAAGGGGATAAAAACCGCGCGGAAAACGCGGCGGACGTTTCAGAACCCGCCAATCCCTTACCCGGCAGTCTGAAGATACTGGCCAACATTTCCGGGGCGGCTGTTTATATCGACGGGAAAAAGATTTCTCAGTTAACCGATCGGGAGCAAGAAATTTATATCCCGGATTTAAGTCCGGGGCAGCATAATATCAGGTTGAGCAAGGAAGGCTATGACGATTGGCAGACCGATTTTCAACTAGCGCCGGGGCAGGGACATGCGATTCGACCGGAAATGGGGGTAAGGTACGCCCGCCTGCGCATTTCCTCCCGACCGGATCAGGCGCAAATCTACCTTAATGATAAACCGCTGGAGGATAAATTCACTCCGGCGCTGATCGAACAATTGGTTCCCGGAAAAATTTATACCGTTAAGTTATATAAAAGCGGTTACGGCGTCTGGCAGCAAAAAATCAGTTTGAAGGCCGGTGAGGAAAAAACCTTATCCGATCTGCAATTGCTGCCGGCGTATGCCCAAATAACGGTCGATTCCGATCCTCCTGGGGTGCAGGTTTATTTGAACGGAGAACTGGTAGCGGGCGCGATTACGCCTGTGGCTTTAGATAAGTTGATACCGGGAAAATCTTATGCTCTTGGCCTGCGCAAGGCCGGTTTTGCCCATTGGGAAAAGGATCTTACCCTGAAGGAAAACGATAACCTGTCATTGGGTAAAATTCGTTTGTCGCTCCTTTATGGGCGGGTGCAAGTAAATTCATCGCCTGCCGGCGCACAGATTTATCTTAATGGTGATTTACAGGAGGGTAAGATTACTCCGGTGCTGTTGGAAAATTTAAGCCCGGGACGTGAATATAATATCAGTCTGCACAAGGACGGTTATGCTTCCTGGCGCAAAACCATAACCGTCCAGGAAGAACAAACCCTGAAACTCAAAGAGGTTGTGCTGGAACAGCTTTACGGCACGCTGACCATCAACACCATCCCCTGGAGCGAGATTTATTGGGGGGAGAAGAAGTTAGGCGTAACCCCGCTGGCCGGATTGAAAATGCCCGCAGGCTCCCATAAGTTAAAATTCGTTAACGCCACGGTAGGGATTGAAGAAGAGCAAACGGTCAAAATCAGCGCCGACCAAATCAGCAACCAGATTATCAAATTTGAAGGGGATTTAAATATCAATGCCCTGCCCTGGGCGGATGTCTACATCAACGGGGAGAAGAAGGGCGCAACCCCGTTAGCCGGAATCAAACTTTTGGCCGGCGTGCACCAAATCCGTCTGGTTAACCCCTCCTTAGGCTATGACCGCACCTCAAAAGTGATCGTCAAACCCAACCGCACTACCACCAAGATCGTAAATTTGAAAGAAGAGTTATAGGCGATAGCAAGTTGTATTCAAAATGATACAAATGTAGTTGCCCAATTCATTGGGCGGAAAGAACCTGATAAACCTGTCCTCGTAAAAACGGGGATCAGGTAACTACATTCAATGGGTCTTTCGGCTTGTCCTCAAGCCGAAACATAGGAGGTAACGTTCCTCTGAAAAGCTTTGGGCTTGAGGACAAGCCGAAAGACCAAACCTGATAAATCAGGTAACTACATTTTTGAACGCACCTTGGTATAAAGTGTAAAAAAAGGGGTTAGCGAATTAACGCTAACCCCTTGATTTTATTTGGTGCGCCTGAGAGGACTCGAACCTCCGGCACAGGGATTAGGAATCCCTTGCTCTGTCCATATCTGAGCTACAGGCGCATAATTTTGTAGGGTGGGCTGTGCCCACCATTGTTTTAGATAACGAATTGAGTTTATGCTGTCATTGCGAGGCAGCCTTATCGCCGAAGCAATCTCAGACGCACGAACTTTAGATTGCTTCGCTTAAGCTCACAATGACGCCCACAAAATAATCTTAGTTATTTGTAAAATCGTGTACTAGTAGAGTGTTCCATAAATAATGATGTACAGAACCTGTCATTGCGAGCGAAGCGAAGCAATCTCGATTTTATTGTAGCGTCTGAGATTGCTTCGGCGGTAAGGCTGCCTCGCAATGACATTAAACGTGCTATATTATT
>JACRJN010000047.1 GCA_016235675.1 Candidatus Schekmanbacteria bacterium | reverse complement strand
CAATTATACCGTTTATGTCATTGCGAGCGACCTTTAGGTGAGCGAAGCAATCTCTGCCCATGCGTCTGAGATTGCTTCGGCGATAAGACTGCCTCGCAATGACAATTCAGTATACGGTATTTTAATACGTTCCAAGTCCCTTAAGACGTAGCGCAGGGCTTCTATCCCTGCTTATGTGGGGTGGCTTTGGCGGGAACGAAGGAGCAGACCTGAAGGTCTGCGCTACGGTAAGTGAACGGTATTGGGGTTAAACTCAAGTGGAGAATCTAGCTCATGGGGGTTGTTCGCGAACTTATCGGCCTGGAAGTCGGCAATTTTGCCGTAAAAATTACCCAAATCGGGGTAAAACAAGGGAAACTGCGCCTGGAGATTTTAGACCGGGAAATTTTACCGGTCACAGACAGTCAGGAAGATAAAGAAAATGCCGCTCTGATGACTATCGAGAGGCTTTTATCCCGCAATACCGTTAAAACCAAACAAGTAGCCACCACCATTTCCGCGGTGTCCAGTGTGGTAAAAAGGATGCAAATCCCTAAGGTGGCTCCCAAGCTCTTGCGCGAGGCCATCCAATGGGAAGCGGAGCAATACCTGCCTTTCGACCTCTCTGAATATCAGATTGATTATCAGCTTTTGCCGGATGAAAAAGATTCCACCTATCATCAATTATTGCTGGTTGCCGCTCCTAAAGCGGAAATCGAAACCTCAGTCAGGTTGATGCGACGCGCCGGATTACAGCCGGTAATCCTGGATGTTCCGGCTCTGGCTTTAGAAAATCTTTATACTATCAATTATGCACGGGAAAAATCCTATTACGTTTGCCTGGTAGACATCGGCGCCCGCAGCACGCTAATCAATATTTTACTGGCCGGCAGCACGGTATTGACGCATTCTTTGCCCCTCGGCGGAGACGACTATACCAAAGCGATTCAGAATAAACTGGGAATCGATTATAATAAGGCGGAAAGCATCAAGCATTCTTTGGAGACCCTTCCCAAGGAATTGCAGGAAGAGTTACAGGAAGAGTTGCAGGAGACTTTGCAAAAGGTTTCCGCCAGGTTAAGCCAGGAGATCAAAAGCTTTATGGCCTCGTCTGAAGCGGCTTTCGGAGGGCTTGAGGCGGAAAAGATTTTTTTAAGCGGCGGGGGAAGCCTACTGACGGGGCTGGCCTATTACCTGCGGGAAAGCTTGAATAAGCCGGTATTTTTTCTCAATCCGTTGCGCACCATCAATGTAAATAAACGTGATTTCCCGGTAGAGAAGCTGCTGACTTTTTTGGCCGGTATGGCTGTTTCTATCGGTCTGGCTTTACGCTGCTGGTCGGATGTGGAGGCGAAGTAAGAAATCAGACTTGAGACTTGAGGCTTGAGGCTTGAGGAAAACCGGATAACATCCGATAACAGGTGTTCCCTCAAGCCTTTTTAACACGAGGAACCAACATGGAAAATAAAACAAGAGTGGCTGTAATTGGTGTCGGTCATTTAGGTCAGCATCATGCAAGGGTCTATTCGGCGCTTCCTGATACTGCTCTGGTGGGCGTAGTCGACATCGACCGCAGCCGGGCGGAGGTAATCGCCCGCCGGTATAACACTCAGGCTTATACCGATTACAACAGCCTTCTAGGTAAAGTCGATGCCGTCAGCGTGGTTGTCCCGACGGTTTCACATTATGAAGTAGTCAAAGATTTTCTGAACTGGGGCATCGATGTGTTGGTGGAAAAACCCTTCACCCAACATTTAACCGAAGCTGAAGAATTACGCGATCTGGCAGCTTCGCGTAAGCTGACCTTACAGGTAGGGCATTCGGAACGCTTTAACCCGGCGGTCAAGGTTTTCAGACAGCAGATAACCAATCCGCTTTATATCGAGGTACATCGTCTCGGCCCCTTCGGTTCCCGTGGTTTGGATGTCGATGTGGTGTTGGATTTAATGATTCATGATTTGGATATTATTCTGGATATTGTCCCCAGCCCGATCAGGCATATTCATGCCTCAGGCGTGCCTGTTCTATCCCGGCAGGTGGATATAGCCAGCACCCGGCTGGAATTTGAAAACGGCTGCGTGGCCAACATTACCTGTAGCAGGGTCTCCGCGGAAGGCATGCGCAAAATGCGGGTATTTCAGCCCGCTAAGTATATTTCCCTGGATTATATGAACCAGCAGGTATCCACCTATAATTTAGTGCCGGAGAATAACCAGGATGCCGCCTGGCGCAATTTTTCCCTGGAAAAGGCGCAACTTGATGTTGCCCCGCAAGAGCCGCTCCGGGAGGAATTGGAGTCTTTTGCCCAATGCGTAATCAATCGCACCCGCCCGCTGGTATCCGCTGAAGAAGGCTATCGGGCGCTTAAATTAGCTTTGGATATAAAAGAGCGGATCAATCAAAAGCTAGAGCTTTACTTTCTGAATCCCGGTATTCTATAACTCTTCATTGTTAATTCGGAGGGACATAAAATGCCTGACTGGACTATCCATGTCGGCGGTGCTTATATACTGGGACGGCCTTGGTGGAAAGAAAACCTGCGTTTTTTCCTGCTGGGGGCTATCTTGCCCGATATTTTTGCCCGTATTGAGGCTGTGTTAAACGATCTTTTTCATGCCGATGTTTTTTCGCATTATTCTATGGAATCATTCCATACCCCCCTGATGATATTTTTCGTCTGTATATTGATCGCCCTCTTTACCAGCCAGCCCAAAATCAGTTGCGGATTGCTTTTCGGGGGCAGTATGCTGCATTTTTTCATGGACATGCTGGAAAAGAAGGTAGCCGGATTCGGTACCCCTATGCTATTTCCCTTTTCCTATACCCCCTTTCAAATCGGGTTAGTGCATTTATACGGGCCATGGCTTTATCTCGGCTGGATATTTTCCCTCTTCATCTTGCTTTACGCCGTTTGGGAAGGGAAACAGCAGGATATAATCCTGCAACCGGCAGCTAAAAAAACCCTGTGGGCATTTCTTTTATTGAGCATGATTTTAATCGTTCCTTATTTTACCCATACGTTATTTGAGGAACATAACGTCGGTTTCAGTCAATTTTATAAAAATCCGTCCGCCTTCGAAGGGAAGACGGTCGGGATACACAGCGCGGAAGTGATTAATGAAAATCCAATGATTATCCATGAACAATTCAAAGACTTTACCCTGGTTACCGATCAGCATTTTAAAAAAGGGACTTGGGTTTCTTTGGAAGGGGTTTATCGCGACGGCAGGATTTACCCCGGCTACATTCAAAAAGAGCAAGGGATAGTCAGCAAAAGCTTGTTATCCCTGCCGGCGCTGCTGCTTTTTCCCTTCCTGTGGTGGGATTGGCGCAAGCTGAGGAAAGTGTTTGACTTAGGCTATTTGAAGGGTAGAATCAGTCAATTTTTTGGTAGCGTAGAAATACAGAGACCTGAGCAATAAATTTGTTCCGGCTGAAATCTGTCATTGCGAGCGGAGCGAAGCAATCTCCATGCGTGCGTATGAGATTGCTTCGGCGATAAGGCTGCCTCGCAATGACGCTTTGGGTCTCCTGTTGAGAACGCTACCAATTTTTTAGCAACGTACAAACAAGAGGGATAGATGAGGAAGAAGGTTAGTATTATCGGAGCGGGACAGGTCGGCACCATCGCCGCCTTACAGACACTTGCCGCTAAATTGGCGGATGTTGTCCTGATCGATTTAATGGATGGCCTGGCCAAGGGTAAAACCCTGGATTTGCAGCAGGCGGCGGCCTTAATGCAAAGCGATTGCGCGATAACCGGCGGCAATGATTATGATCTTACCACCGGTTCGGATGTGGTGGTGATCACCGCCGGGATTCCCCGTCAGCCGGGGATGAGCCGGGCTGATTTGTTGGCGACCAATGCCCGGATTGTGAAAAGCGTTATGGCCGAAATAATTACCCGCTCACCGGAGGCGATATTGTTAATGGTAACCAATCCGTTGGACGCCATTTGCGCTATCGCCCAAAAAGCCAGCGGCTTTCCCGCACAAAGGGTAATTGGCATGGGAGGGGTGCTGGACGGCGCCCGGATGCAATCCTTCATCGCCCAGGAATTAGGGGTGTCGGTTAAAGATGTCCAGGCTTGCGTCATCGGCGTACATGGCGAGCAAATGCTTCCCTTGCCCCGCTTTTCCACAGTAGCCGGTGTACCTTTGACCGAGTTGCTTTCCCCGGATAAGATTCAGCGCATTGTCGAACGTACCGTCAATGGCGGTGCGGAAATCGTCGCCCACCTGAAAACCGGCAGCGCCTTTCTTGCGCCGGGTACATCGGTAGCCGAGATGCTCAAAGGCATCCTGTTGGATGAAAAGCGCATCATGCCCGCTGCGGTCTGTCTCCAGGGAGAGTACGGCTTGCGGGATATATACTTGGGAGTACCGGTGCGTATCGGCTCCCAGGGAATTGAAGAAATTATCCAACTGAGATTAGACGCTGATGAACTGGCGCAATTACAGGCCGGGGCTCAAGCCATCAGTCAGATGCTGGCGCAGTTTGCCATGGAATGAACTTGGAGGGTTTGCAGCAGGGCTTCAGCCTTGTGGAGAGTTTCCCAATATTCCTTTTCCGGAATGGAATCGGCGACGATTCCGCAGCCGACTTGGATGTAGGCGGTATTGTTTTTGATTAGAAAGGTGCGGATGACGATGTTCAAATCCAGGTTGCCGCCAAAGCTCAAGTAGCCGATTGAGCCGGTGTAAATACCGCGTCGGGTGGGTTCCAGTTCGTCGATGATTTCCATGGAGCGGATTTTGGGGGTGCCGGTAATGGTTCCGCCGGGGAATGTCGCCCGCAAGACATGGAAACAATCTTTTCCCGCCAACAACCTGCCTTGTACATTGGAAACAATATGAAAGACGTGGGAATAGTCTTCGATGACCATCAATTCATTGACCCGCACGCTGCCGTATTCGCAAATCCGTCCCAGATCGTTACGTTCTAAATCCACAAGCATAATATGTTCGGCGCGTTCCTTTTCACTTAATATAAGTTCGGCGGAAAGATCCGCGTCCTCCTGCCGATCGCGTCCTCTCGGCCTGGTTCCGGCAATCGGGCGGGTATCCACCTGCCGATCCTGCAATCTGACCAGACGCTCCGGCGAACAACTGACAATGGTAAAATCTTCGTCTTCCAGATAACAGGCAAAGGGAGAGGGATTGATCCGCCGGAGAGATTTATACAACTCCCAATAATCCCCGCTAATCGGACTCTGCAAGCGCTGGGAAAGGTTAACCTGAAAAATATCGCCCGCACGGATGTATTCCTGGGCATTTGCCACAATTTTCTCAAATCCGGCCTGAGTAAAGTTACTGCTTATTTGATTGGATGTGGATAAGGTGGGGATAGGCGGTTTATACTGCGGCAGGGGGTTGGTTAGAGCGGCGGCGGTTTTTTCCACCCATTCTCTGGCAGATTGATAAGCTTTATCGGGCGAATTCAGGCGTAATCCGGTAGAAAGCAGCCAGAGGCTGTTTTCATGCTGATCGATTATGGCCGCTGAATCGTAAAAAGATAAATAAATTTCCGGCAGATTAAGATCGTCGTCGGTTGTGCAAGGCAGATGTTCGAAAAAACGGCAGACGTCGTAGGAAAAATAACCCGCCGCCCCGCCGATAAAGGGAGGAAATCCAGGAGGCTGCGGCAGCCGATAGCGGTTCATTAATCTTTTAAGTTCCTGCAAAGGATGATTGCTGATACGTTGGATGCTTTCCCCTTGGGTGATTTCTATCTGGTAACCGCGGCTTTTGAAAACCAGAAACGGGTCAGATCCGATAAACGAATAGCGGGCGGTTTGCAGACTGCCTTTGACGCTTTCCAAAAGGAAGGGATGACTGAATGTTTTTAATGCTTCGAAAATTTGCGGGGCGGTAAAATTTCCTAAAGGCATGATTTGATAAATGAGGGTATACGGGGATGGCGGCAATGGTAATGATTTAGGGGAATACATATCCGGGATGATTTAACTCCTCGGCTGGAAGAAGAATATAATTTAGCCCACTTTTTGAGAGTGTTGACATATAGATAGAAATTGTTTTTTCGTTCGTAGTCCCAGCCCTTCAGGGCTGAACTTCAGGGCGTTAGCCCTGCAATTATGACTCTCAATATTTTCGGCGCGTTCCATACGAACATACCTTTTTTTGCAGCCCTAAGGGGCTGAAAATACGTGGCTGAAGCCACGGGACTACGTTTTTAAATATATAAATATCTATCTTTAGGTGAACACTCTCCACTTTTTTTATATTCAACGACCAGCCCGATTACTTTTTTTCTTCTCCCTTACGCTGTGCAATTCGGTGCTATTTCTGTGTGCCGTCAGCTCGGATTTAAGTTCATATATTAAGCGGTCAGTTCTTTCATAAAGCATTTGATGGCCTTCGGCGATAATCTTGATGTCGTCTCGCAGGCTCTCGGCGATTATTTTAAATTGGTGTATGATTTCTTCCTTAAATTCTTTCATGTCCTGCCGCAACTCAGTTTTCATTTCCTGCATTTCCTGGCGCAGTTCAGTTTTAGCAGTTTGTATTTCCTGCTGCAATTCAGTTTTTACTTCATGTAAATCTTGTTTAGTGGCCAATTCTTGATTACTCATGATTTAGTCCTTTATATTTCTTGTTGCACAGCAGCGGGAAGCTCTT
>JACRJN010000046.1 GCA_016235675.1 Candidatus Schekmanbacteria bacterium | reverse complement strand
TGCGGTGACGTAGTCAGCATCACCTGCGCGCCATTTTCGATGACAAGCGTAAAACACGAAGTGATCAGTATTGACCTTTTAACCCCAGAGCCTATCAGTGAAAAGGCTCCGCGGATTGAATTTAAGCTTTTAGAATTGTAGAAAGGAAGGATGTAGTAGCACAGGCGTCTTGCTTGTGAGGAAGAAAAAAGGAAGCAAGGCGGGAAGTCGCACCATCCCACCCGACTTGGTTGCACCCAGGCCACAACATACGTTGCTGCTTCCTTACGCGGGACACTACAAGCGTTATTCTAACGCTATTTTTTTGCCTGCGTAAGTGATACAGACAGCAACAATACAAAAAGGCGTGTAACATGAACAGCTTTTTGTCTTACATGGGCGGGAAATCACTGTTGGCCAACAAAATCATTCCCAGGATGCCGGAGCATGATTGCTACTGTGAAGTATTTGCCGGGGCAGCCTGGATGCTCTTCAAAAAAGAGGAATCTGATGTCGAAATAATTAATGACATCAACACCGATTTGGTAACTTTGTACCGGGTGGTAAAACACCATCTGGAAGAGTTTGTCCGTTATTTTAAATGGGCACTGGTGGCCCGCGATGAATTTAAACGCCTCCTCGATGAAAAACCGGAAACCCTTACCGACATCCAACGCGCCGCCCGCTTTTATTATTTGCTCCGAAATAGCTTCGGCAGCAAGATACCAAGTCCTGTCTTTTCGATTGCCACCAGCAGGCCATCCAATTTTAATCTGCTCAGAATTGAAGAAGAACTATCCTCCGCACATCTGCGCCTTTCCAGAGTCTACATCGAAAACCTACCATACGAAAAGCTGATCCCTCGCTTTGACAGGACGAATACATTCTTTTACCTTGATCCTCCATACTTTGGCTGTGAGAATTATTACGGCAAAAACATTTTCCAGCGTGAAGATTTTGAAAAAATAAGGGGTATTCTGGCAGGGATCAGCGGCAAATTCATCATGTCCATCAACGATACCCCCGAAACCCGGGAGCTATACAAAGATTTTCACATCGCCGAGGTAAGCACTATTTATCAGTGCACCCGCAACAAGCGGCCAAAGATTACTGAATTGTTGATTAGCAATTTTTGATAAAATAAGAATAAAAGAAAGGACAAAAAACGGGACGCTCCAGCGCAAAATCAAAGTTACTTTAACCCTGTCAAAGTAAAATCGAGGGGCAGTTATCGCATTCTTCGCTTATTTTTATCGCTTACCGCTATAATTAATTCTTAATTATTCATTAATTACGCTAGACAGTTTGAAAAATTTCCATTAAAATTAAAATCCGAAAGAGTTTCAAGCCCAAACTATCGAAAGGATTATTCCCCTATGGTGTCCTATAGCCTTAATAAACCCGCTCCCAAAAGTACTATACGCAAGATTTTGGGGAAAAGCATTATTTTTGTGGTCGGGCTGCTCATTTTCTTTGCCGCTCTGGAGTTTTTGACGCGGCATTATTGCCCCAGTCATTTAAGCGCGTTTTTTGCCGCTTATGACCTAAAACCCGGTCTGCCTTATTTGAGCTTCGGCAATGAGGAACAGCAAGTTGATTTCGCTCAAAAGGCGAAAACCATCAATGAATTGGGTTTTCAATCGGCAAAAGAAATCCCCATCGAAAAGGGGGAGAATACTTACCGTATTTTCTTTTTAGGCGGTTCGGTCGCCAAATCCGGCGGTTATGATATTCCACCAGAGCGCAGATATTACGCTCTTTTAGAGCAAAAGCTAAATGCCGCTTTCCCGTCCATGAAATTTGAATGTATCAGCGCGGGCGTCGAATCATATGTTTCCAATCAGGAATTAGTTTGGTTTATTTTCAGCCGGATAGCGGAAATGTCGCCCGACATCATAATAATGTTTGACGGATATAACGACATCGCTTTTCCGATAAATTTTTGGTCGCAAGTCGGTTATCCTTATAATTATAATCACAAAAACAAGCTGTTTTCCTCCCCCTGGTATTATTTTATCGGCAAATCTGCCAATCATAGCGTGCTTTTAAACTATTATTATAATTATTTGATTAAAAAAGAAATAGACCGGGGTCGCCAAAAATTTTTAAACGACAGCGAAGCGACAAATAATTTGGCGCTCAATTATACCGCGAACATGGAAAAAATAGCCTCCTTGCTTTGTGCTTATCAGCCTCAGGCCAAAATGTTTGTTACTTTACAGCCGATTATCAGCCATAAACAAAAATTGACTAATCGGGAACAGGAAGTTTTATATAAAGATTTCGTTGTCGCCGATTATGTCAAAAAGGCTTATCCGGTTTTCATACAGCATCTAAATAAATCAGCCATCCTGAAAGAAAAAGATGTAACCATCGCGGACATAACCGATACCTTTGCCGATTACGCGGATGATGTTTACCGCGATACCAGTCATTTGAGCCAAGACGGCCACGGTTCCCGGATTTTAGCCGAACGTTTTTATGAGATATTGCGTCCTGTTATTTATACACAACTCAATCCCGATTTATTTAAGGCACAAGAACCTCAAGTAAAAGAAGTAACACCCGGCAAGATTAAAAAGGAGAGCAGTCTCTCACCGGTAGATGTTAAAACACGGGAATAAAAATGCCGCGGCAAATCTCTTAGGTCTGCCGCTTAAATTTTTCGTAGTCTAAAGCCCTTTAGGGCTGAATTCCCAGGGCTAAAGCCCTGGCATTACGTCTGCGTCTGCTGTTGGGGATAAACCCCAACGCTACTTTCATATGTCTCTTGGTGTTCCGAAGGGCGTAGGGGCGGGGTCTCCCCGCCCTCCTGGTACCGTTTCTACCAATTGTACCAAGGGCGAGGAAACCTCGTCCCTACAATCTACGTCCCTGGAATCCATATTGAGCCAAAATTAAACCAAATGAGGAAGTATTAAATGAATTTTGAAATAATTTTAGAACAAAGCGATGAAGGCGGATATTTTGCCTATGTCCCGGAACTGCCCGAATGCGTCGGCCAAGGCGCTACCATCGAAGAGGCTTTGGATGACATCGAGGAGGCGATAGATTTATATCTTGAACCGGGGATGGATGATGCTGCGGAGGATGAAGTCATATTCGATGAGGAATTGTTTATTGACGAGGACCTGTTAGAGTCATGCGCCGAATGGGGATATAATGCCTAGGTACAAAATCCTGCTGGTGGATGATGACGAGAGTCTGTCTCAGGTGATGGAGTATAATCTGAAAGAGGCCGGTTATGAAGTGCAGCCGGCGTACGCTGCCGAAGAAGGCTTGCGTCTTTTTCCGCAAGCGGATTATGCCCTGGTAATCTCCGACATTAAATTACCCGGGATGGACGGGCTGGAATTCCTGCATCGGTTAAAAACCCTCTCCGCTCAAATAAATGTGGTCATGATCACCGCTTTCGGCTCTATCGAAAAAGCGGTAACCGCCATGAAATCAGGGGCTTTAGATTATATTACCAAGCCCTTCAATAAAGATGAATTTCTGCTCACCGTACAAAAGGCGCTGGAGCGTTATAGCCTTTACGAAGAAAATCGCCGTCTGAAAAATGAATTGGGAGCGACAATCCAGCGGCGTCAGATTATCACCCTTTCCCCCAAGATGCAAAAAATTCTGGAAATCGGGGAAAAAGTGGCAAGAAGTTCCGCCGCGGTATTGATTAACGGTGAAAGCGGCACCGGCAAGGAGCTTTTAGCCCGTTTTATCCATTTTGCCAGTGATCGCGCTGATCAGCCGTTTATCCCCATCAATTGTGCGGCCATCCCCAGGGATTTGCTGGAATCGGAGCTTTTTGGTTTCGTCAAGGGGGCTTTCAGCGGGGCGCAGCGGGATAAAAGGGGCAAGTTCGAATCAGCCGACGGGGGTACCGCGTTTTTGGATGAGATCGGGGAGTTGCCGCCGGAGCTTCAGAAAAAGCTGCTTCGGGTGTTGCAGGAAGGGGAAATCGAGCCGCTGGGGGCGGAAAAACCGCGCCGGATCGAGGTACGCATTATCGCCGCCACTAACCGCAACCTGGAGGAGATGATCAGTCAGGGTCAGTTTCGTGAGGATTTGTATTATCGCATTAATGTCATCCCCCTGGAAATCCCGCCGTTGCGCGAAAGACCGGAGGACATCCCCCTTCTGGTCAAACATTTCCTGAAAATTCAATCCCCGGAACGGGAGATTAAACTGGCGCCCGGTGTAATGGAAGAATTGACGCAAAATATCTGGAAGGGAAATGTCCGGGAACTGGAAAATGTCTGCAAGCGGATGACACTGTTAAGCCAGACCGATACATTGCAGCTTTCGGATTTGCCCTGGCAGGTAAAATCCGATAAATCGACTCATTTTAACCTACCCTTCGATTTACCCGACGATAAGCTGCCGTTGGAAGAGCTTGAGCGGGAAGTTATAGTCCAAGCCTTGAATAAATATGAATGGAATCAAAGCAAAGCCGCTCAATACCTGCAAATTCCCCGCCATGTTTTGGTCTATCGGCTGGAAAAATTCAATATTCAAAAGCCGGAGAAGGTATAGGAAATTTACATGTCACATTTAATAATCGGTCTGATGTCCGGCACCTCGGTCGATGGAATCGATGCCGCGCTGATAGAGATGGATTCACAGGCAAGATGCCTGTGCCACCAAATGCGTCTGCTGGAGTTTGCCACAGTTCCTTATCCTCAAGGGATACGTGAGCATATCCTGGCGATCTCTGCGGCAAACGACGGCAGTACCGCTGAGATTTGCCGGTGGAATGTGCTGATAGGGGAGCTTTTCGCTCAGGCGGCAGAGCATGTAATCGCTAAGGCCGGGCTGAAGCGGGAAGACGTCGCCCTGATCGGTTCCCACGGCCAGACCATTCAGCATCTGCCTAATCCAGTCGAACTATATGGATACACCATAAGCGCTACCCTGCAAATCGGGGAGCCTTCTGTTATCGCCCAGCGCACGGGGATTACCACCGTCGCCGATTTCCGCCCGGCGGATATAGCCGCAGGAGGACAGGGCGCACCGCTTTTGCCGCTTTTGCATTATCATCTCTTTAAGGGAAACGATGACACAATCGTGCAGAACATCGGCGGCATCGGCAATCTGACCTTTATCCCAGGCAAAGGCAAATCCTCTGATGTGATCGCCTTCGATACCGGGCCGGGTAATATGCTGCTGGACGGCTTGATCGCTTATTACAGCCAGGGTAAAGACACCTATGACCGTAACGGTGCCTGGGCTTCCCGCGGTTGTCTGTGCACGCCGCTATTGGAGGAATTGTTGCAGCATCCCTTTTTCGCTTTACCGCCCCCTAAAACCTGCGGTCGGGAGGAATTCGGGCCGGAGCTGATGCAGCATATAATCCGTCGCTCCCAGGATTTTATCCTGTCGCCTGCGGATGTTTTGCAAACCGTTACCGCTTTTACCGCCCGCAGTATCATCAAAGCTTATCAGGATTTCATCTTTCCCAAGGCTAAGGTCAGGCGGATATTGGTTTGCGGCGGAGGGCGCCTTAACCTGACGCTGATGTTTCATCTGCAAAGTGCGCTGGATCTTCATTTGCAGCCGGTGGAGGATTACGGAATCAACGGGGACGCTCTGGAGGCCATGGGATTTGCCCTGCTGGCTTATGAGACGATGTGCGGACGACCGGGAAATCTGCCCGGCGCTACCGGCGCAAAGTCTCCGGTTATTCTGGGGAAGGTTGTCTGGGGGCCGAATTACTCTTACTGGCAGCGAGTTTTTTCCAGGTCTGGCGGGCGACAATCTTCAGAGAGCGCCAGATAGCAAATTGCACCGGCACTAACCGGGGAAATTTGAAGTCCGACACCTGTACTTGTTCCAATGGCGTCCCGCAAAGCTCGATTTGCTCGAAATCCCACCCGCTTACGCCCATTTCCTGAGCGATTGCCAAAACTGGTAATTCCCGCCAGGGCAATGACAGCGCTTCCACAATCACCCGATCCACTGCCACCGCATTACAACCGCCTGCCAGTATTCCCAACGGTTTGGCTGTTCCCCCCCGCGGCCCTTTGGTTTCCATGGCGATTATTCCGTCTATTAAGGTAAACGCAGGCGGAACCATTAAATAGGTAGATAGAACCATACGGGAGAATTCCAGAGCGCCGTCTCCGGCCTGAATATGCCGCCAAACCCGGCGCGGCAGGCTGACCCCGCCGAACATATTTTTTACCCCCAAGGTAAGCAGTATCTGCTCATGGGCTTTGAGTTTGGGAAGGTTGATGATTACATCGGCCTGGAAGACTTGCCGGGCGCTGCCTAATTGCCCATAGTGGGGGTCTTGATGGTTGTTGGACGGGCAATATGTGCCTAATTCTACGATTTCAGCGCCCAAGTGCTGACAGGCGGCCAGAATCCCCGATGCCTTGGCTACCCGGCGGGCGCTGCCGATAACGGGAATATCCCCGATGAAAGGGATGCCCCCCGCCTCCCTGACTAATTTAGTAACCGCCGCAACCACCGCCGGATGGGTGGTGGATAATTTCTCCGGCGGATCGGGGCAAATCATGTTAGGCTTGAGCAAAACCCGTTGACCGGGTGAGACAAATTTCCTGATCCCGCCGAAGTGGTCAAAGATTTGCTTAACTGATTGGTCAACGTTATCTTGCTGATAATCCGGGCAGGCGCTGATTGAGACTTTATCGGGCATAAATTCTTTCAACCACGAAATACACGAAAAACACGAAAATTTGATGTTTGATTTGATTGATGTTGATGTTTTGATGTTTTGATGTTTCGGCCTGTCCCCAGGCCGAAACCACGAAGGGATAACGTGCTTTTTTAAAGCATAACAACTTAAATCGTTAACGGCGGCAAGCTTACCGAAATTCTTCCCGGTTTGCCTGCATAATAAAACGGTGCGCTGGAATGAGGCCAATCCAATATATCTTTAACCAAACCCCGTCGCAATGGGTTGTTATGTATATAATTGAGTTTTTCCAATAAGAAGTTGTCACTGCATACCAATTCTGACCGAAAAGTTTCTTGCCATACAGAAAAAATCTTTCCGCTGTAGGCTCTTGACTTAAGGATGCCAAGCCAATAATGGTCTTGAGTTTCCTTAAAATGATTGATGATTTGTTTAGCTGTAAATCGTTTAAAATCTTCCATGAATTTGGATATATCTATATCCCCTTCAGACTGAATCAGCAAATGAATATGCTCTGGCATTATACAATAACCGTTTATCTTGCATTGATACTTGTCTTTAAGAAAAGTCAGGGAACAATAAATGATCTCCCTTACCTCCGAATGAGTCAACAAGGGAAAATGATTACGTATGGCAGTGGTTATAAAATAACCCGCATTGGGCTGGGAGATATTCTTCCATTTCATCTTAATCGCCCTTTAGGGGACGGCCTGGGGGCAGGAAAAACTTCGCTTTTATAGCATTTAAATCAAATGTTCTTTGCCTCATCTGCACAAATTTCTCTTAATTTTTTGATTTGTTCTCTATCGGGATTATTCCAATCTTTTAAGCAAAGGACGGGTTTAAAACAAGCTATCAAATTCTTTTCCACATCCAGGTCTGTGGCATAAACCCCTACCTCAAGATTTTTTGTCATCCAAGTTGTTATCTTCTCTTCCCCTATTTCCGTAAATTTATAGTTCTTATAATTTGTCTCTGATGAGCCATTACTTCTTGGAATTGCGCTTAAATTAAATTCCTTCTTGAGAATTGCCCCAATTGATCTTCTCAATGTTGAAAAACCTGAAGAACCGGTCTCAAAATGAGTATTAAACTGCCGTTGGGCTAAATTGCTTGTACTCCCTATATATATCAAACCATCGATATTTTTAAAAGGAAAAGTTGTTTGAGATTTTAGAAAAACAGCATAAACACCGGGGGAATGGATTGCTTCCAAATGCTCAAACGAACTTTTTGATTTTTTCAATGCCTCATATATTGCTTTAAGTTCCATAAAAAGAATCTCCTCTGCAAATTTCCCCATCTCCTAATATTCAGATGCTTCGGCATGTTTTATGCTGAAATCTTAAATGACAACAGATGGTTGAAAACACTCCGTATACAAATGTAGCCCTTTAGGGTTTCGGCCTGGGGACAGGCCGAAACATCGATCTATAAAAACGGCCTAATTAATCACAACCTTCTTCTGCAACTGGGCGTCTCCCAAGGTCTTGGCGGTGCCCAGGACTACGCAGAGCAGGGGATCGGGGGAGACTCTGGCCGGAATTTTGACGGATTTGGTGACCAACGTGGCCAGGCCGCGCAACATTGCTCCGCCTCCGGTCATGGTGATGCCGCGTTCGACGATGTCCGAAACCAGTTCCGGCGGGGTTTTCTCGATGGTGTCGCGGATGGCTTCGACGATATTCTGTACCGGATCGGATAAGGCTTCCCGCACTTCGCCGTCGGTTAATGTCAATTGGCGCGGGGTGCCGCTGGCCAGGTCGATACCGGTAACGTTCATGGTTTCCTCGGTGTTGCTTACCGGATAGGCCGAACCGATTTTGATCTTGATTAGTTCTGCGGCATTCGGCCCGATAGCCAGGCAATATTTATGGCGCAGATGATGAATGATGCTCTCGTCCAATTCGTCTCCGGCTACCCGGATCGATTTGCTACATACCACTCCGGACATGGAGATCACCGCCACATCGGTAGTGCCGCCGCCGATGTCCACCACCATGTTGCCGACCGCCTCAGCGATGGGCAATCCTGCGCCGATGGCCGCAGCCATAGGTTCTTCGATCAGCTTTACCGGGTTGCGCGCTCCGGATTGTTCGCCGGATTCAATAACCGCTTTCTTCTCTACCGAAGTAATCCCGGAAGGTACGCAAATCATCATCCTGGGGCGGATAAAGCTCTTGCGCTCAAAGGCTTGTTCGATAAAGTGGCGGATCATCAGGCGGGTAACCTCAAAATCGCTGATAACCCCATCTTTCATGGGACGGATGGCTTCCATTCCCTTGGGCACTTTACCATACATCTTTTTGGCCTCGACACCGATAGCTACAATCTCGTCCGTTTCTTTGTTAATCACCACCACCGACGGTTCGTTGACCACAATCCCCCGGTCTTTCACATAGACCAGGGTGTTGGCCGTTCCTAAATCAATGGCGATGTCCTGGGAAAACAATCCCGTCAGCCAATCAAAAAACATTCCAATTTCTCCTTTTATCCTCAGGCGGGGGGACCCCTCCGAAGTTACAAACATTAAGTAAATCTTTTTTACCACGAAGCACACGAAGATCACGAAGAAAGAGGATTACATAATATAGTAAAGCATTTTCTACCCTGTCATTGCGAGCGGAGCGAAGCAATCTCCCTTGCAGCGTCTGAGATTGCTTCGGTAATAAGGCGGCCTCGCAATGACGTTACAACCGCAAACCTATAAGAATTTCTTCGTGCCCTTCGTGTTCTTCGTGGTTAAAAATCAGCGCTCGCTGAAGTTACAAACGGTGTTGCGCTTATTTTGCGCAGTGTCCAGCGCGGATTTGGCGCAATGCAATAATTCGTCTTTAGACAGTGCATCTTCCAGATACGAGGCCAGCCCGATGCTGACCGTGAGTTTAATTTCTATCCCCTTGATTAAAAATACCGTCTGCTGGATGGTATGCCGGATGCGTTCGGCAATCAGGAGGGCTTGAGATCGGCGATTGTTCCGCAACAGAATACAGAACTCCTCACCGGCAAAACGGGCGACGACATCCTCGTCCCGTACCATTTGAAGCAGGATTTGGGAAACCTTTTTCAGCAGCTCGTCGCCGATCTGATAACCGTATTTTTGGTTTAACTGATGGAAGACATCCATATCCAGAAGCAGGAGGGAAAAGGGATTATGCTTATCCGCTTCTTTGAATGCCTGCTCCAGGTAGAAATGGAAAAAGCTGTGGGTGACCAGACCGGTCAGGCCGTCGATTTTCTCCATCTGCCGGGTGCGCTCATGTGCCTTGGCTAACGATATATTGGAGGATGCCTGGAAGCTCAGGACAGAGGCCACCTGTAAGTCACGCTCTCCGAAAGTCTTCGGGCCTTTGCTGGTAAAACCGAGGAAGCCGATAACAATGTCTTCAACCAAAAGGGGCACTCCCATGAATGAGCCGATGTCTTTGATCGGTTCGTTTTGCTCAAAGATAAAGAAGGGGGTGGAGCGGGATTGCAGGTCGGTCAAAAGCAAGGGCTTTTTGGTGCGCAAAATCAGCCCGGTAATCCCATCCTGGGAGGGGAAGTTTTGTTCCGCGATCACGATTTCCCCATCACTGCTAACCATTTTGACCTTTAGCTTTTGCTGGCTTTCGTCCAAAATGGAGAGGATGCAGTTATCGAATTTGAATAATTGCCGGGAGATGTTGAGCAGAAAGTCAAAGATATTATCATTATGGAAACCCTGCAATTCCCGGTAAAGGTTATATAGATGAACATAGCTGTTGGCCTGTTCCTTAATTATTTTCAACTCTGCATCCGATTGAATAAGCTGGCTGAAATAATCGGCAAAGCCGTGCAGAATTTTTTCCATCTGGGTGGTAAAATAAAAGCCCTTCTTGCTGTCGACGCAAAGCACGCCCATGGCCTGCTTGCCCACCATTACCGGGACGGCCAGAAAGGATTTGATGTTTTCCTCTTCCGTATATAATTGCAGCGTCTTGGGATCGCGCTTAAACGGGGAGGCGTTGATCGCCTTGCCGTTGCGCAGCACCCAGCCGATGATCCCGGTGCCCGCCTCAATTCTGATGTCGCGACATAAGGTTTTGCTCATGGTGTAAACATTGCGAATCGTCAATTCATTGGTATCGCTGTCCAGCCAGAATAAAGCCGCAGTATATGCCTCCATCACGTTGCTGACCAGCTTGATTAAGCTGTGAAATTGCTTGTCTGAATCCACTTTTAGTTTTGCTCCTGTCGATCTATGTGCAATTAACTGTAGCGCAGGGCTTTAGCCCGGCCTTTTTTCGAACGCCATATTCTGCCAATCGTGGGTGAGGAGCAGACCTAAAGGTCTGCGCTACATGTTTTAGTTGGCTCTATGTGCTTTGTCCAAAAGTAATTAATAATTTTCAAGCGGTGGTTTTAATCCAGTCTGCCAATTTGTTTTTAATCCGTATTAATAATTCAGGAGAAATATCCCCTATGCTTCCCAGTAAAATATTACTTGCAGCTACAGCAATACGAGAAATACGAACGACGCTATCCGTTTTTAAGCCTGATTGAATAAAATCGGGAGAGTCTTTCCCAATGATCTCGTCAAGTCCCTCAACACATTGATTAAGCTGTGAAGAAATCATACAAATCAACCAATCGTCATAATCTCCGGGAAGTTTAGCAAGCAACAATGCCGGGCGTAGTTTACTTATACTAACTCATGTTACGCAATATTGATAAAATTTGATGTTTCGGCTTGTTCCAAGCCGAAACAGGCAAGGGGAAAGTTTTTATCTCAAACCTGCCAAGTTCAACATAATAAATGTAGTCCCGTGGCTTTAGCCACGCATTTT
>JACRJN010000040.1 GCA_016235675.1 Candidatus Schekmanbacteria bacterium | reverse complement strand
TCGAAAGGAGCTTTTTTATTGCAAATACTTCAGCATAGCTTTTCCTATTCTCCCCAGCTTAGCTGGGGGCTTAGATCAGGAGTTATAAATTTACATTTTCCATGAAGTAAAATAGAAGGTTTAATGTTTGATAGCGTATTGGTATTAAACGCAGCGCAGGGCTTTAGCCCTGCCCAGACGTGACATTTGACCGTATGCCCGTAGCAGACCTAAAGGTCTGCACTACATAAATTCAAATTTAAATACAAATCAGTATAAGACCCAACAAGAAAATTAATTTCTCATTATAACTAAAAAAGGGCAAGTCAATTGACTTACCCTTTTTTTATGACATAACAGGTTTATTACCAATACTGTTCACTTAACGTAGTGCAGACCTTCAGGTCTGCTCCTTCGTTCCCGCCAAAGCCAGCCCATAAGCAGGGATAGAAGCCCTGCGCTACGTCTTAAGTGAACGGTATTGGGTTTATTACCGCTTATTGAGCGTTCACTTTTTCTACTACCTTGAAGCTTGCCGTACTGTTAGCTTTATTCCCATAACTATCTATGGTGGTAATAATTAAAGTATTGTCCCCCACATAATGGGCTAAATTCAGCATTATCGGCGATGGGGCGGTAATATCGACGGTTTGATGGCCATTGTTCAGTTCCAGTTTCACCATGGGATTGGAATCGCCTTTGTCGGTGATTACGTATCCGATGGATAAAATCTCGGTATTGTTGTACTCCTCCTTCCTGGGGCTGAGCAATAAATCTATTATCGGCGGCGTAGTATCTATTACCGTTACCTTGCTTGAACAATTGACTATCTCCCCTTGCGGGTTCTTGCCGCTGAAGGTAACGATGGTTGTGCCGGAGGGAAAGACCTCCGGGGCGTCACTGCCAATATCGGTTAGCGGATTATTGGAATCGGCGGACACGGCTTGCAAGGTGATTCGTGTGCCTTGCGGTGATTGCTGCTCTAGCGTCACATCCTGCGGACAGAGCAGAAGGGCGCTTTCCGCCGACGGTTTATAAATAACGGAGATGGAGGCCATACCGACCAGCCCGTTTCCTGCCGCCTCCTGAACCGTGATGATGTTTTGCCCGGCCTGTAAATCCCAGGTCACACTTTTGGCTTTTCCCTCGACATTATAACTGACCAACACCGGAGTAGTGGTCAGCACGCTATTGTTGGCGGGCGAGGTAATATTTACTAAGGGTATATGGGCATCGAAAATCACTTTGACCGAGGCCGAACCGCTGCGTCCCAGGGCGTCCTTTTCCTCGATAACCAAATTATTTACGCCTTCTTCCAATTCTTTAACGCTGGTTTTGATTATCCCGTCCAGGGTATAAACCACCACTAGCGGCGACTGGGATACCAGGCTTCCATCTTTGGGAGAAATGATATTCACTGCCGGAGGGGTTTTGTCTAAAGTAACGGTGATCGAATCCGAACCGGTAATAGATGATTTGCCTGAATTACTCTCTTCCTTGATGGTAATGACATTAATCCCTTCACCTAAATCTTTGCTCACGGTTTTCGCTTTTTTGTTATCCACAGTATACGTCACATTAACCGGTGAAGCTTCCACGACCGCGGCGTTTTTCGGAGAGGTAATCCTGACATTCGGGGCTTTACTGTTTAGGGTGACCTCAATTTGGGCTTTCCCTTTGCGCCCGAAAACATCGGTTTCCACCACTTCGACAGTGTTTTCCCCCGCGCCTAATTCCCTGAGCAGGGTTTTAACCACGCCATCCACAGTATAAGTTACGGTAATCGGGGTAGCGGCTACCACCGCCTCATTTTCCGGGGAGGTAATCACCACTTTGGGCGCCGTGCTTTTCAATGTGACCGCCACGCTGTCCGAACCGACACGTCCCAAAGAGTCGCTCTCTTCGACAACAATGATATTCAGCCCTTCGGTCAGCGTCTGGGATTTAGCCCTAGCGTTTCCATCTACCAGATAATTTACGGTAATCGGAGAAACCGCTAACACAACCCCGTTACCGGGAGAGGTGATAACCACTTTGGGCGCCGTGCTGTCTAAAATTATATTAACTGCCGCGCTTTGTGCCTGGCCTGTGGAATCGGTATCTGTAACAGTGATGGTATTTTCCCCTTCCACCAACGCCCTGTTGACCGATTTCGTCATCCCCTCCAGCAAATAGGTAATCCTGACCGGGGAAGAAGTAACCACGGTGCCGTTGGCGGGGGAGAGGATGGAAAGCAGGACTGTGTTCGGGTCATAAGTTACCACAATGGAATCCGAACCACTGACTCCCGCCTCGTTGGTTTCACTGACGGTAATGACGTTCTTGCCTTCGGTTAAATCTTTGGTTACGGACTTATTCAGGCCATTGACCAGGTAAATTACCGTAATCTGGTTAGTTCGCACAATCGCCCCATCGATGGGAGATACGATAACCACCATCGGTGCCGGTGCTTCCGGTTTACCCGGCTCATTGCCTGCCGCTGGTGTCGTATCCGCGCTGCCTGATGCACCGGCGGGGTTTTCATTCGCGCTCAAGTCCGGCTGCCCGCCGTCCCCTGAAACTACGGAGACGGTTAAAACTGTTGCCGTTATCGCATTACCTGAGTCGTTATTCCCCGCAGATTCGTTATTTCCGGCAGCTCCGGTGGTGTCCCCAGTTGTCCCGGTCTTGTCGCCGGTAGAACCGGTAGTGTTATCGGTAGCGCTTCCACTGTTGTCGCCGCTTGTGGTATTTCCGCTTGCGCCGGAGGCATTATCGCCGACAGACCCGGTAGCGTTATTGGTAGCGCTTCCGCTATTATCATCGCTGCCGCCGGTTGTCCCCACAGATTCGTTATTTCCGGCGGCTCCGGTGGTATCCCCGTTTGTCCCGGTATTACCAGCAGATCCGGAAGTGTTGTTGGTACCGCTTCCACCGTTATCGCCGCTTACGATATTCCCGCTTGCGCCGGAGTCATTGTCGCCGGTTGTCCCGGACGTATTATTATCGCTGCTGCCGGAATTCCCGGAGGTATCGGCGGATGTGTCCGATAAGCTATTTGTATCGCCCGCGTTTTCCTCGGTTTCTTTATCCTCGCTGGTCACTTCAGTTTTCGGCTCTTCCACGTGTTTGGTAACGGTCACCGTAGCCATGCAGGAAGAACTCTTCTTCGACAGCTTGGAATCGGTAGCGGTAAAGGTAACTACCGTGGAACCTGGCGGAAGTATACTTGGCGCATTATTGGTAACCGTCAGGGCATTACCCTTGTGATCATACGCAGTAGCTTGGAAGCTTGCGGCGATACTGCTGAAATAAATACCCGCATCTGTAGTTTGTTCGATAGTTAAATCGGCCGGGCAGATAATCGTGGGGGCGTTGCCCGGCTCCAGGGTCACGGCAGCCGTACAAGCGGCGCTGTTTCCGCACTGATCCGTGGCGGTAAAGGTTATGTAATTGATGCCTATGCTGAAATTATTATTCGGCGGCAAATTATCCACAATTAGAACAGTCCCACAGGAATCGGTAGCTGCGGCCTGGAAATTTTCCGCCTTAAACTCACTGGCGGTCGTCAACAGCATGTTGCCGGGACAAGTAATTTTCGGCGCAACGCTATCGGTAACCGAGACTGCGGATGAGCAGCCAGCGGTATTCCCTGAATTATCCTGAGCCGTGAAGGTGACGACCGTAGTGGTATTGCAGCCGCTGAATACAGCCGGTCTGTCATCGGTAATGGTCACGCCTGCGATATTGCTGGCAGCGGTAAACCCGCTTATGGCGATCGTTCCGCATTCGACGTTTCTATCCCCCGGACAAGTAATGGTAAGCGTCACCGGTTCCGGTTGAGGAATCGGTTTGCTGGTTACCGTCACAGTCGCCGAACATGAGGCTTTTCTTCCGCCGGAGTCCGCCGCGGTAAAGATGACGGTTGTCGTCCCCACCGGCAAGGTTGTCGGCGCATCATGCGTTACCGAAAGTGCAGCATTCTTATAATCGACGGCGGTGGCCCTGAAATTTCCGGCAATACTGCTGAAGGGGATTCCGGCATCGATAGTTTGTACCACCGTTAAATTATTCGGACAGGTGATTCTGACCGCGCAGGTTATTACCGTTACCTTGGAGGTACAGGAAGCTTTTCGGCCTTTGGAATCGGTAGCAGTCCAGGTTACTGTATGGACGCCCAACGGCGGATTGGCCGATATGCTTCTGGTAACCGGAAGCGGATTACCTTTGTGATCATAAGCTGTAGCCTTATGACTATCGGGAATACTGTCCCCTTCGCAAATAGTAAGATCGCTGGGGCAGTAAATAATCGGATCATTTCCGGTTTGAATTTCCAGAACGGCGGTACAGCTTGAACTGTTGCCGTATTCATCTTTGCAGGTAAAGGTAATCGGATTCTCCCCTTTACGCAGATCGTCAAGATCAGCCGGCAAATTGTTGCTGCCGGTGGTTTTCGAACAAAGATCGCTGCATACCGCGTTGAATTTAGTCCGGTCAAGCTCGCTGGATTTGTTGATAATGGTTCTGCCGGGGCAGGCAATCACCGGAGCGATCGTGTCCTTCACCGTCACCGTAGCAGTGCAGGAGGCGCTTAATCCGGCATCGTCAACCGCGCTAAAGGTAACTGCGGTTGTGGTTCCGGTGGCGAAATATTCAGGCATATTGTGGCTAAGCACCAGGCTGTTGTCGCAGACATCGGTGGCTGTGGCGGTGAATCCGGCAAGTGATGCGGAGGTCTTGGCTATGCCGGTTGTCCCCTCGCATTCGAGCGTTATATTCGCCGGGCAGGAGATATTGGGCACCGTCGTATCCTTCACAGAAACCGGCGCGGTGCAGGTACTTACATTGCCGCTGTCATCAGTGGCGGTGAAGGCAACGGTATTCTCGCCCTTATTAAAGTTTGCCGGAATGTTATTAGTGATCGTTACCGCGCTGTCGCATCCGTCGGCAGCGGCAGCCTGGAAGTTTTCAGGCAGTTTAGCGGACGGCGTCCCGTCTTGACCGGCACATTCCAGGGTGACTTTTTCCGGACAAGAGATAACCGGAGCAGCGGTGTCGGTCACCGTCACTTTTGCCTTGCAGTCGGCTTTTTTACCGGCTTGATCCGTTGCGCTGAAAGTAACCTCGGTTACCCCTAAGTTGAAACAGGCCGGGGCATTGCTGGCAACTTCCAGTTCACCGTCAACCGCATCAATTGCCGTTGCTGCAAATACGGTTCCGTCCGGTAACGGCGTACAGCCTCCGGTGCATTTTAAAGCCAGGTCGGAAGGACAGGTTATCGCCGGAGCGGCGGTATCATAATCGCAAACGCTG
>JACRJN010000045.1 GCA_016235675.1 Candidatus Schekmanbacteria bacterium | reverse complement strand
TAACCCTAAATGGGTTTTGCCGTCATATGGATAAAAAAATCAAAATATCCGCTTCGATCATGTGTGCCAACTGGATGCGCCTGGAAGAAGATATACGCATACTGGAAGAAGAAAAGGTCGATTACATCCATTACGACATAATGGACGGATTTTTTGCGCCCGATTACTGCCTGGGGACAAACATCATAAATGTGATCAGGCAGAATACCAGCATCCCGGCGGATTATCATTTGATGGTGGAGGAACCGTCCCGCATATTGAATAATTTTACCCCGGAAAAGGACGCTCTCTTATCCATTCATTACGAAGCCTGCCGGAATCTGCACCGGGATATTATGCGCATCAAACAAATGGGGTTTAAGCCCGGCCTGATACTTAACCCGGCCACCCCCATCAATGCGATAGAGTACGTGATCGAAGAGGTGGACACGGTGACAATCATGACGGTAAACCCTGGTTACAAGGGGCAGAAACTGGTGCCCAAAACCTTAAAAAAGCTGGAAACTTTAAATGAGTGGCGCAGCAAAAATAAATTTTCTTTTGAAATCTGCGTCGACGGCAATGTCAACCGGGAAAATATTCCGTATATGGTGGCCTACGGCGGCGATATTTTAGTCGCCGGGTCATCGGGATTGTTTATAAAAGATACGCCCTTAAAAGATTCTATCAGCAGATTACGTAATTATATTACCGAAGGGTTAGTTTTGTAGGGTGGGCTGTGCCCACCAATTTTGGTCGCCGTTACATTATTTACGATCGGCATAATTTAAATTGAGACTAGTTTAAATGGTGGGCACAGCCCACCCTACATGATATATTGGGAGTATTCGATGATCACCAGACTAGGCATCAATACCGGCTTTGCGCTCAACAGGTTTACCACCCCCCAGGAATGGATTCCCTTGGTAGCGGAAACTTTCGGCCTGAAAATCGTCCAATTTACCGCCGATCTTCTAAATCCGGCGCTGCCGGATGAGATTGTACAGCCAGAGATAGCAGCTATTCAAAAGCTTTCCCAAGAATATGGGATAGAAATCAAGTATACCTTTACCAGCGCCTTTACCAGGGTCAATCACCTGGCACATCCCAATCCCTGCTTGCGGGAATACTGGGTGAATTGGTTTTGCAAATTTGCAGACATCTCCAGGGCTTTGGGAGCCGAGGGGATGGGCAGTCATTTCGGCATTCTGACTGTTGCCGATTATAAGGATATACAAACCAGGCAGGCACGGTTTGCCCAAAATGTGGCAGGCTGGAAAGAAGTTGCCAATCATGCGGCGAAAATTGGCCTGAAATATCTTTTATGGGAGCCGATGTCTATCCCGCGGGAAATCGGCGAGACTATCTCAGAAGCTAAACGGGTGCAAAAGCTGGTGAATGACGGAATTGCCATTCCGATGAAATTATGCCTGGATTTGGATCACGGCGACGTATCTTCTCCCAACCCGGAGGATAGCGATCCCTATGCCTGGATACGTGAATTCGGCGTCGAATCCCCGCTAATTCACCTTAAACAGACTTTACAGGACAAAGGCGGGCATTGGCCGTTTATCCCGGAAAAGAATAAGCTGGGGAAAATCACTCCGGAAAGGTTATTGAAAACGCTGGAGGAATCGGGGGTGGAAGAGGTTACTCTTTTGCTGGAGCTAAGCTTCAGGGAACGGGAACCTTTTGAGAGCCGGGTCATTGAGGATATTAAAACCTCCGTGGAATATTGGCGGCCTTATGTGACAATATAAGTGGTAGCACAGGCTTCCAGCCTGTGTCGCAGGCTGGAAGCCTGCGCTACCTAGTACACAATTTTATAAATAATTAGGATTATGAATTTGGATGGTCATTGCGAGCAAAGCGAAGCAATCTTAGACGTACCAAGCGTTCGAGATTGCTTCGGCTTCGCCTCGCAATGACATAATAAACCGAAATATTTACGAAACGATGTACTAGACGGGAGGCAAATATGAAAATAATCATCCCCATGGCGGGGCATTCCCGGCGCTTTAAACAGGCGGGATACGCTACACCCAAGCCTTTCATTTTAATAGACGGCGAACCGATGATAAAGAGGGTCTGTCAGATGTTTTCACCGTCTGACGAATTTATCTTCGTCTGCAATAAGGAGCATCTGACCAATCAAGACTATCTGAAAATACTGGAATCGATTGTCTTGAAATACCATATAGCCGGAATAGAACCGCACGAATACGGGCCGACATATTCCGCAATGCAGGCTGAACCGTATGTAAATCCGGATGAGCCGGTTATCATCAATTATTGCGACTTTACCGTACAGTGGGATTACCGGCAATTTTTGCGGAAAGCGGAATTATACGAAGGCGCCCTTCCGGTTTTCCGCGGTTTTCATCCGGCTTCATTCGGGGATACTTATTATGCCTATGTTAAAGCCAACGAAAACATGGAGATGGTTGAACTGAGAGAAAAACGCTCTTTTACCGATAACCGAAAAGAGGAATTCGCTTCGACCGGTACCTATTATTTCGACGCTTGGAAAAATTTCGCTCATTATGCCCGTGAATTGTTACAAACGAAAGATACGGTAACTTGCGAATATTACAGCAGTTTACTTTTTAATCCGATGGTGCGGGATGGCAAACGTGTCTGCTTGTTTGAGGTGGAAAAGTTTATCTGCTGGGGCACGCCTGAGGATTTACAGGAGTACCTTTTCTGGTCGGATTATTTTGCCAACAATGCCGGCCAAATTCGTGAAATGGAGCTAATCAAATGATCTGCCTTATTCCCATGGCCGGCAGGGGCAACCGTTTTTTTCAGGAAGCATACCGGGTACCTAAGCCGTTTATCCCGATAATGGGTAACCCCATGTTTATCACCGCGCTAAAATCCTTCCCCCCGGCGGACAAATATATTTTCATCTGCCGCAAGGATTTTAATCAGTATCAACTAAAGAATATTGTGGATAGCTTGGTGGAGAATAGCCAGGTTATCCTGCTGGATGAAGTAACACAGGGGCAAGCCTGCACCTGTTTATTGGCGGAAAGCCAACTCGATCCCCGGGAAGGGTTGTTTATCGCCTCCTGCGATTATCAAACCGTTTATGATAAAGAAAAGTATGCCCGATTGTCGGCGGATAAAAATGTCGATGTAATTATCTGGACTTTTAAAATCGGGGCGATCAAAAAGGCTAACCCCAATGCCTTTGCCTACTGCGTAACAGACGGCGATCGGGTGCTGGAAGTGGTGGAAAAACGCACCATCAGCGATACCCCGCAGCTTGATCCGGCTGTGGTGGGGTCGTTTACTTATCGGACTTCAGAGCTTTTTGTGCGCGGGGCAAAGCAGATGATTGAGAAAAATATCCGGGTCAATAACGAATTTTATGTAGGAACCAGTATTAACCAATTGATTGAAGAAGGCTATAATGTGGTTAGCTTTGAAGTGGGAAAATTCATTTCCTTCGGTAATTCCTTTGAGTTGCAGGCCGTGCAATACTGGCAGGATTATTTCGACCATCTGGAAGAACATCCCTATTCCAGCAATTCCGTTCCCTCTATTCACAGGGTACATTATCACGGGGCATAGTTAAATGCGGGCATTGGTTTTAACATCGAACAACCATTTGAAATATAAAGAAGTTTCGGAGCCTAAACTTGCTGCGGATGAGTGCCTGATCGCGGTTAAACACTCAGGCATATGTAATTCAGACATTTATCGGGCTTGTGCCAACGGGGCTTACTTTTATCCACTGATTATGGGGCATGAATTTGCCGGTATTGTGGAAGAAGCAGGCGCGGATGTCGTCAACTTTAAACCAGGGGATAAGGTGGCGGTCTTTCCGCTGATACCTTGTAAAAAGTGCGCATATTGTAAGAGCGGATATTACGCCCAGTGTCTGGATTATGATTATTACGGCTCAAGGCGGGACGGGGCTTTTGCCCAATATATTGCGGTAAAGGCATGGAACTTATTCCCCCTGGCGGATGAGGTGAAATTAGAGCAGGCGGCGTTGCTGGAACCATTATCGGTAGTCTTTCACGCCCTTAAAAAAGTCCCGTTTGAAAATGATGACAGTGTGGTGATCTTTGGAGCGGGGATTATCGGGTTGGTTATGGCCAAGTACCTTTCATCTACTATCGACAAGAAAAATATTTTTATCATCGACCGCAATCAGTCTAAACTGAACATCGCCCAAAAATACGGGGTCAAAGTAATCAACACCAGCCTTGATCCTGATTGGTTAAATGTTTTGCGCTCGGAAACAAAGGGCGGCGCCAATCATGCGATTGAAGCCTGCGGAGCGGTGCAAACTTTTGCCCAATCCCTGGAAATTGTCAGGAGTCACGGCCATGTTTTGTGGGTAGGCAATATCACCGGCGATTTAACTTTGCCCAAAAAGGCCGTCAGCTCTGTTTTGCGGCGGGAGATTAAGCTTTACGGCTGCTGGAATTCCAGCTTCAACCACCATCATGACGACGACTGGCATACAGCCCTGGATTTTATCACCCGGACGGATGCGGCAGAATTAATCAGCCACAATATTAGCCTGGAAGAGGGGGAGTCTATCTTCCCCAGATTGTATGCAAGTAAAACGGGCGGCAGTTTTCCGGCTAAAGAGCCTTTTCTGAAAGTGATGTTTAATATCTTATGAAAATTCTTAATTTAGGCTGCGGAATCAATACAATAGAAGGAGCTATCGCGGTAGACATCAATCCACGCGCCATGGCGGATGTAATCTGTGATTTGAATCGTTTCCCCTATCCCTTTGCCGATAATGTTTTCGATCAAATCTATTGCCTGGATATTTTGGAACACCTGGATAATGTGATTAAAAGTCTGGAAGAGATTAACCGGATAGCTAAGAATAATGCCGAAATCTATATCAGAGTGCCTCACTTCAGCAGTACCCTGGCTTATGGCGATCCCACGCATAAACGTGCCTTCAATACCGAGAGTTTTAATTGCTTTTTCGACGAATTCCCCGAAAATAATTTTTATACCGGCGCCAGATTCCAAAAAAAAGAGGTCAAGATAATCTTTTGGAAGCTGCATAAGCTGGATGGGATTTCCTGGCTGGCGAATAGATTTATGGGGTATTATGATAAACTGTTCGCCTTTATTTTCCCCGCGATGAATTTGGAATTTAAGTTGCTGGTGCGAAAATAATAATGGTAAAAAATATATGGAAAACACCCGGCCGGAACTTTCAATTATTTTACCCTGTTATAACGAAGCGAAAAATATCCCTTTATTTATTGAGGAATTTAGAAAAGCCGCGCCTGCTTATCCGTTTGAATTGATTTGTGTGGAAAACGGCTCCACGGATAATTCCAGGGAGGTTTTGACCCGGATTTTACAACAGCCGCAATATGCCTTTGCTCGCATGGTAGTGGTGGAAAAAAATCAGGGCTATGGATTTGGTATCATGTCGGGACTTTATGCCGCGACGGGTGAATTTCTGGCCTGGAGTCATGCGGATTTGCAATGTTCCCCTAAAGATGTTTTTGCGGCCTGCGAAAAATTAAAAACCTCAGCCAATCCAGCCCGGACATTAGTCAAGGGAAAGCGGATAAATCGCCCTTTTAATCAGTTACCCCTGACCCTGGGGATGCAAATCCTGGCGACGCTTATCTTGGGTAAACTGCTAACCGACATCAATGCCCAGCCCAAGGTTTTTCCCAAAACATTGTTGGAAAAGCTGACAAATCCCCCCAAGGATTTTTCTCTTGACCTCTATTTACTATACGTTGCCCGCGCTCATGATTTTAAAATAGCTACCATACCGGTTATTTTTGCCGATCGCCTGCATGGGGCCTCAAATTGGAATTTTGGATTTTTAGCGCGTTACCAAAGCATTTTAAAGGCGCTTCAATATATGCTGAAATTACGTTTTCGTAATCATTTCTTCAGTTTCAGGTTAAGCTGACAATAACTTTCCCCGTCGGCTATGCGGCAGGGAAATTCCAATTCATAACCCAACCCCTCGTACTTGCCGAAATCCAGGGCATAGGCCATATCGCACATTTGGGCGATTTGGGCCGCATTCAATCCCGCCTCGCGCCAGGCTTCCACCAGCGGGCAGCTATTTAAGCGCAAGGTCGCGCCATCCTTCGTACTTTCCACTATTTCATTGCCGAAAGCCATTAAAGCCTTGGCGCCGCTTTTTACAAACTCCTCAGCCATAATTTCCGGATTTGTCCGGGCTGTTTCCGGACATTTAGCGGCTTTCTCCCGCCCCCACCGATAAATCGCCTTCCACATTAAATCCTTTGCCCGCTCTGCCCCCAATTCCTGTTGCAGAGTGCGGTACATGTGCAAATAAAAGACCGCGCGTTCTTTAATAGCCGCCTTCAAGGTGTTAATGTTTTCCTGCATGACACATTCCTTTCATTTAGTCTCAGCCTAAGCTGAAGATGCGTGGCTAAAGCCACGGGACTACATTCTGAAAATGCGTGGCTAAAGCCACGGGGCGACATCCTTCGATAACACATTTCATATTCGTAGCGCAGACCTTCAGGTCTGCTTAGGGAGGCAGGACTAAAACCTTGCCTCGACATATCTTATTTAATACTCTTTTCAACACGACGTCAACACTAATCGTGCATGAGGGGCAGACCTGAAGGTCTGCACTACGTTTAAATTAGCGCCTATACCGCTCAAGGAAAGAGCGGGAATAGTCCTCTCCCAATTTCCCCTCATGTTTACCTCGTATTATTATCAATTACCGCTTGCATTTCCTAAACTTGTTAACTATAATTAAGTGTCGATCGCATAAATGTTTTATCTCCCGGTTGTCATATTCGGCTGTGATATAAAGGCGAGAAAATAATGCGCAAGCGGTATTTAGCTATTTTGATTCTTCTTTTGGCGGGATGTAAAACCGGCGGCTCCAGTTTGTTGAAGGGTATCGGCCCTTTTCCCGATACCATGACCATGCTTAAAAGCCGGTTCCCGGAACAGACCAAACAAAAACACACCTACTGCCGCCTTTGCCATGAAATCCCCTCCCAGGGCACCTTCAAGTCCTATGTGGAAGTGGAGACCGACCGGATCAACCCCTTTACCGGCAAGCCCTTTGAGCGAATCGAATCCATCTGCACCAGTTGCCATACATCCACCCATATGGCGCATCCCGTCGGCATCATCCCCAACCCGGAAAAAGTGGTGCTGCCCCCGGAAGCCCGCGGATTCCGGGGGGAAGAAAATAAACTGACCTGTCTGGGCTGCCATAACCAGCATCCCGACAACCCCAATTATAAATACCTGCGCTGGTCGACCGACGGCGGTCAGGACAAGGCCAAATTCTGCGTCAGATGCCATCCCAAACAAGGCCGTAATGAACTGCAAAGAATGCTGGATACTGAGGAGAAATTAAGTTGGCGCGGGGTAATGCTGCCTTCCCGCAGCAATCCCAATATTGCCACCCCCGGCTATTATTATAAGCCGCGCCAGGAGATGTTAGGGCGGGATTATCGTGTGTCCGAACGCTTCAAGGCCAATCAGTCCGAGAAGAATTATCAACTGGGGCTGGGATTGATTGCCGAAGGCCAGATGGAAAAAGCCCTCAACGCCATGGGAAAGGCCGTTGAGCAAAACCCCAAACACACCGAGGCTTTTTATGAAATCGGCAAGATCATGGTAAGCCGCGGGCAATACGAACTGGCCATAGAAAATTTCAAAATGGCGCTGGAAGCCAATCCTAAATTTAAGGCGGCGCATTACGAATTGGGCGAGGTTTATTTAACCCAAAAAAAACCGGAACCAGCCGTCGCCAGTTTTGAGAGCGCCATTGCTATCGACCCTAAATATTCGGAGGCCCAGCGGGGACTGGCCGATGCTTATCTGGCCATGGAAAATCCGGAGCGGGCGCTTTATTTATTCGATAACGCCCTGCAAACCGACCCCAAAAACGCCGAGGCTTATCTGGGCCTGGGCAATACCTATCTGAGTATGGGCAAAACCGATGAAGCGGTAAAAATGTTTCAGAAGGCGATAGAAAGCCGCCCCAATTTTTACCAGGCTTATTTTAACTTAGGTGAATGCTTTTTTAAAGCGGGTGAACTGGATAAGGCTCAGGAAGCCTATCACAAGGCGGTTAAATTGCGCTATAACTATGCCGAGGCGTATTACGGCCTGGGGAAAACTTATCAAAAGCTGGGGCAATATAACGACGCCAATTCAGCTTTTGAGCGGGCGCTACAGCTTCAGCCCAATTATAAAGACGCGTTAGCGGAAATAGCCGCAGGCTATAAGAGCCGCGGTATGTGCAAGGAGGCGCTGGAAGCCTATCAGAAAATTTTGCAGCAGGATAAGAATAACGATGCCGCCTATCTGGAAATGGGCAAGGTGCATTTGATCAATAAAAACAATAAAGAAGCGACGGCCTGTTTTGAAAAAGCCTTGCAACTCAACCCCAATCAGGCCGAGGCCGGTTTTCAGTTGGGTAAAATCTATTGGTCCCAGAAGGCATGGGCGAAAGCGGAAACCGCCTTTTCCGACGCCGTCAAAATCCGGGATAATTATGCTGAAGCCCATTATTATTTAGGCCAGGTTTATCAGGCTCAGGATGAATTGAATGCGGCGATCAAATCCTATCAGAAGGCGCTAGCCCAAAATCCCCAATTTGCCAAGGCGTATTATAATCTGGGATTAGCTTACCGGGCGCAGGGAAAAAACCAGGAAGCGGACGAGGCTTATTACCAGGCCGTTAAAAATTATCTGGGGAAGGATGTTAATGATGCCGATTTGCAAAAACGGATGGAAGACCCGGTAACCCGGCATCAGATTTTAGTGGAAATCGATCCGGAAAATCCCCAAAACCATTATAATTTAGGCACGGTTTACATGACGGAAGGCAGTATGGATAAGGCTAAGGAAGCATTCCTCAAAACCGTCGCCTTAGATCGCGGTTTCTGGCAGGCTTATTATTATTTGGGATTAGCCGCCAACGCCGCTCAAAGTTACGGGGAAGCGGTCAGCGCCTATTCCAGATTACTGGAGCTAAAACCGGAGGATAAAGAGACCCATTATTTTTTGGGCATCGCCTATAAAGGCCAGAAGGATTGGGACAAGGCGATAGAGCATTTCAGGCAGGTATTGGACAGCAAGCCGGTTCAGGCCAATTATTGCCTGGGACAAGCCTATTATGAAAAATGGCAGACCAGCAAAAATCAGGACTATTTGAAAGAATCTTACCGCTATCTGGAGGCCGCCTTAAAGGAAAATCCCAACCACGAAGAGGCCAAATCCAATTTATATGTTGTCGATAACCTTTTGGCCGGCAAAGTGGAGATTATCCTGATCAGCAGTTCCAAGTACGCTATCATGCAGGATATTTTCTATGCCTTGCAGGGGAATATGTCCCGCAAGGAACTGTCGAAGGTAGTCAGCGCTTATCCGGCCAAAGCGGAAAATCTGTTTGTCCAGCCTGAGGAATTTACTAAATTACTTGGGCATGAACTGGACGGTTTGAAGGACGGTCAAATCAGTAAGATTATTCAAAATCAGCGTGTTTACTATATTATTTGTCGCCTGACATCTTTGCAGCCTTAACAGGCATTGATTTTAAATGGGCGGCAATCAGGTTTGCTTCATTTAGTCCTTCTGTTGGCGGGGGAATTAATTGTTTGGCAGCGCTCTCCCAAAAACGCATAAGCGCTAACTTAACCGTAGCGCAGGGCTTTAGCCCTGCTTTCTTCGAACCTGACATCCATGTCTAACCAGGTGGGGAGGCAGACCTAAAGGTTTGCGCTACAGTCTTAAATTTCGTAGCCCCATCCCTTTAGGGCTGAATTCCCAGGGCTAAAGCCCTGGCACTACGACTACGACTTGGTATTAATTGTTTGGCAGCGTTCCCCAAAAACGATTCTACCGGCAGCTTCAGCAATATTTGTACCAAAATACAAATTGCTCAACTCATTGATTTTAAAAATAAATAAATTATCATGGCCGTTATTGCTTATGGCGGATATGCCATCCTGGGGATAAAATGCCATAAAAAACTCCTAACGCAAATAACTACTATTGAGGGATTTTTTCACTTAAGGGACTTATCCCCTTCTCCTTCTGGGAGAGGGCTAGGGTGAGGGTACCATAAGTTAATCTTTTTAAGCTTTTGTGCCCTCATCCCAACCTTCTCCCAGAGGGAGAAGGGGCTTAAGTGAACCAGGATTTTATGTAAACGGGAATATTTCAAGGGACGGCGAATATCTTATACTTTAAACGTGTATAACCTGCGATTTCTATCAGCAAATTAAAAATTAAAAAATTAAAATGCAAAATTGCAATTCAAAATTCATAGCAGGCTACGGGCTACAGGCTTTAGGCTTCAGGCTAAATTCAAGAAATTCAGCCCGGAGCCTAAAGCCCAAAGCCCGGAGCCCGCTTTAATTTTGCTTTTTTAATTTTTAATTTAACAGATCGGGCAGGAGTGAAGGAATTGAAAAAGTCAGCCGGCAAATTTAATCTGGTTTTAGGTTTATTATTTTTAATTTTGCCTGTCGAATCATATGCCGAAAATGCCAGGCAGTGGCTGGAAAAAGCCATTACCGAGCCGGATATAGATCGGAAAATTGAATATTATAACCGCGCCTTGTCAATCGATCCGGAAGATGCCAAAACCCATAACAATTTAGGCGTTTTGTACAAAAAGAAGGGGTTATTCAAAGAAGCGATCACTCATTATGAAATGGCCTTGGATGTTCCCGGTTATGAAACCCCGGAATTCGCCCATAATAATCTGGGCGTTATTTATCGGGAAATGAAGGAGTATAAAAAAGCTATCGAACATTTTCAAGCTGCCGTGGATTTCGATCCCAAGTTCGCCAAGGCTTACAACGGCATGGGTATGGCCTATAAAAGCCTGGGGGAGTACGAGAAGGCGGCGGAATGCTTCCGCAACGCGGTGGAAATTCAGCCGGATTATGTGCAGGCGGAATATAATTTGAAAAATATCTGGAAGCTGCCTGTGGAAGAAGAAAGCAGCAATAAAAAGATTGACAAAATGTACAGCGAGGCCGTTAGTGCCGCCAATCATAATAATTATCCGCAGGCGCTGGATCTTCTGCAAAAGGCATTGGAGACCGAACCGGATAATGTTAAATTAAAACAAAAGCTGAACGAATTCCAAAAACATCAGGAATTTGAAAAATATTACAATCTTGCGGCAAAGTATAAAAAAGAAGGGGATACCGTAAAAACCCTGGAAAATTTGGAAGCTGCCGGTAAATTGGCCATCAGCAAAGAAGAGACGGAAAAGATCAGCAATTTACAGAATTCGACGACCGGTGCAATTAATCTGGAAAAACAGGAAATTCGCCGAGCAAGTTTATATGAACGGGGAGTAAGGCATTTAAACAATAAGGAATGGTTATATGCAATGTCCGCCTTTACCAAATTGATGATGAAAGACCCCGAAAATGAGGAAATAAAACAATTAACCAAACAAGCGCGGGTCGGTTATTATCATGAGGAAGCCTTAAATTATGTCAACCAAGGAAAGTGGAAGGAAGCGGAAGAAACCCTGATTAATTTAATCGACATAGACCCTCAAAATGAGAAAGCGCATTTACTGTTAAACGATGTGCGCGACAAAATCGCTTCCCGGCAGATAGATTATCTGCTGGAAAAAGCCCAGCAAGCCTATAATCTTGGTGATTGGGCGCAAGCCCGCCGTTCTTATCAAGAGGTTTTGCGTCTGGCTCCCGATAACAAAACAGCCAAGGTTAATCTGGAGAAAATACCTCAGACGGATATTGTTCCGGGTAATAATTTAGCCAATCCGTTAGTCGCCCTGACCAATTGGTTTACTCCCTTGATGGTGGTAACTGTATTTATAATTTGTTTAATCGTCTATTATGCAGTTATCCGTACCTTGAAAACTACTCACTTTATCAATTATTACCACCGCTTTAAAGACGGCGATGAGTCAAGAATTCTGTATGAGAGGATGTTACAGGAAGACCCCGGCAGACGTCCGGTTTACCCTCTGCTTGCCGAAACCTATCATGAACTGGCGCAGGATGCCAAAATCGATGTTCTAATCGCTCGCTGCGAGGAATACAGCAAACAGGTGCCCAAGCTGGAATCGGCGGACTGGATTCTTTGTCTGGGGGAAATCTTTCAGTCTATCCATCAACTGGAAAAAGCGGCTAAGTTTATGGAACAAGCGCTGACGATGAAACCTGATGAACAAATCATTAAAGATAAATTAGCGCAAGTCTATCAAACCATGCTCAAACAGCACTACACCCCCCAATTAGCCGCCCGCCTTGCCCAATTGCAGCAACCGTCGTCGCCTGTCGTATCTGCGGCGGAAGAAAAAAGGGGCGACGAGAAGCTTACCCTGCTCAAAGAATGCTTCGCCAGGGCTAAAGGGTGATTTTTTTAATGGACAAGTGCTGTACCAGCATATTATCACGGAGTGTTTAATCTTGCCGACTATATTGAGTATTATGGGATGGCGTCTTTTTTTCTATATGAATGAAGGGAATGAGCCGATCCATATCCATTGTAAAAAGGCTGATAAGGAATGTAAATACTGGCTGGATGTAGAGACCTTTGATTTAGATGAAGCTTATAGTTATAATTTGAACTCGTCAGACAAAAGGGAAATAAAGAAGATAATATTTGAACATTTCGAGTATATTGAACAGCAATGGAAGGAGTTTCAACGGAGGCGGTTAAATGAATAAGTATCACGAAATAACCAATATCCATTTTGAAGGAAATACCTTGGCGCTAACCATCGATGGAGAGAATAAATTCTTTTCTTTAGATAAAATTTCACTCAGATTACTCAATGCTTCTGCGGCAGATAGAAATAATTATGCGATAACTCCCTCAGGATACGGGATACATTGGCCTTCTTTAGATGAAGACCTTTCAATTGACGGGATTTTAGGGATTATTCATAAAAGAAATCAGAAAAAACGTGCGGCTTAATACTTAGAATTAGGAAAATAATTCATAATGTTCAAAATCGGCTTCGGTTATGATGTGCATTGTCTGGTGCCGGAACGCAAGTTAATCCTGGGCGGGGTGGCTATCGACTACCACTTGGGATTGGCGGGGCATTCCGATGCCGATGTGTTGACCCATGCGGTGATGGATGCCCTGTTAGGAGCGGCAGGGCAGGGCGACATCGGCCAACATTTTCCGGACAGCGATCAAAAATATAAAGACGTGAATAGCCTGTTGCTTTTGGATCAGGTTATGCATATAATCAAGCAATCCAAATTGAAAGTTTCCAATGTGGATACGGTTATTGTGGCACAACATCCCAAATTGGCGCCTTACCGGCATCAGATGGAGACCAATCTAGCTCAGATCATTCAAGCCCCGGTCAACGTGAAAGCCACGACTACCGAGGGTTTGGGGTTTACAGGCCGCGGCGAGGGTATCGCCGCATATGCCACGGTGTTGCTTTATGCAGAATAAAAACATTCGGGTACGCTTTGCCCCCAGTCCCACCGGATACCTTCACATCGGAAACGCCCGTACCGCACTGTTCAACTGGCTTTGCGCCCGCAAATACCGCGGGCAATTTATCCTGAGAATCGAGGACACCGACCGGGAACGGTCACGCCCTGAATACGAGCAGGCAATCTTTGAGGACTTGCACTGGCTGGGATTGAACTGGGATGAGGGGCCGCAAATCGGCGGAGAATTCGGGCCGTATCGTCAATCCGAACGTAATCAATTATATGTTGAGGCGGCGGAAAAACTGGTACAGAGCGGTCACGCTTACTATTGTTATTGCACAAATGAGGAATTGGAGCGGCAGCGCAAGGATTTACTAGCCCAGGGCAAGCCGCCGCGCTATGTCGGCACTTGCTCTCAATTGAGCGAGAAGGAGCGCCTAGCCTATGAACAGGAGGGGCGCAAGCCCAGTATCCGCTTTCGTCCGGCGGACACGGGGATCATGCAGGTAAATGATTTGGTGCACGGCATAATCAATATCGAGCAGGAGCTTTTGGGCGATTTCATCATCCTGCGTTCCAATAAAACCGCGGCTTACAATCTGGCGGTGGTAATCGACGACGCCCTGATGCAGGTCACCCACGTGATCCGCGGCGAGGATCACCTATCCAATACTCCCCGCCAGCAAATGTTGTATGAGGCGCTAGGCTATTGCCTGCCTGCCTTTGTGCATATGCCAATGATCCTGGGTTCCGATCGTACCATGTTAAGCAAACGTCACGGGGCTACTTCTGTGCGGCAATTCAGGCAGCAGGGATTTCTGGCTAAAGCGCTGGTCAACTATCTGGCTTTGTTGGGCTGGTCTCCGGGAGAAGAGCGGGAATTGCTCAGCATGGAAGAACTAATCGAGGCTTTCAACCTCTCCCATCTGGCTAAAGGCGCGGCGGTATTCGATCTGCCCAAGCTCTCCTGGATCAACGCGCATTACATCCGGGAAGAAGATATTAATATTTTAACCGAATTGTGCCTGCCTTATCTGAAATCAGCAGGCTATATCAAAGAAACCCCGCACGGTGAGAGTTGGTGCTGGCTGCATAACGTGATCGAAGCGGTGCAACCCAATTTAACCCAGGTAGATCAGGTTGTGCAATATGCCCGCCCCTTTTTCTGCGACGATTTTATCTTAGACCCAGAGGCTGCGCCTGCCGCTAAAGATGGATTGAAGGTCATTCAGGAACTGTATATTAAGATAACTGAAGGGCCGGAGCGTTACAGCGAACAAAGCTTTCAGGAAATAATCAAAAGCCTACAACAAGCCACCGGGATGAAGGGCAAAAAACTTTACATGCCGATCCGCATCGCCCTAAGCGGCAGCCTCAAAGGGCCGGAGTTACAGCACCTTTTGCTGTTGCTGAACCGGGAACACTGCCTGCGCCGGGTGCAAAACAGCCTGCGGCAGTTGGAGGGATGAAGTTAGCCACGAATTACACGAAAGAGCACGAAGTTCCGTAGTCCCGTAGTCCCAGCCCTTTAGGGCTGTATTTCCAGGGCTAAAGCCCTGGCACTACGGCTACTATCATGAAAAAAAACAACAATTCGTGTTTTTCGTGTAATTCGTGGCCAACAGTAACCATGCGCCGCCTAACCATAGCCCTACAATTCCTAACCCGCCTGCCGCTAAAGATAACCCCCAATCCGACGCCTGAGGAAATCGGGCGGTCGATGGTATATTTTCCCTTGGCGGGATTACTTTTGGGGGGATATTTAGTTCTGGTGAATCAGATAGTTACATTGCTGCTGCCGGCTTTGCCTGCCAGCATTCTATTGGTTATGATGCTGACTGCCGCAACTGGAGCGATGCACTTAGACGGGCTGGCGGATATGGTGGACGGATTTTATGCCGGATGCGCCTTGCCTCCCGGAGAAGCGCGCCAGGAAAGAATCCTGACGGTGATGAAAGACAGCCGTATCGGTGCCATGGGAGCGCTGGCAATCTTCTTTTCACTCATTTTGAAAATTGCCGGAATCTATAGCCTGCCTGCAACTTGTAAAAACAGTATATTACTGCTAACCCCGATGCTGTCCCGCTGGAATATGGTCTGGGCGGCGGCATTATCCGATTATGCCCGCAGGCCGGTTAAAGGTATCGCCGATGATCAATATATCGGCCTGGGCGAGACCTTCCATCGCTTTATTAATTCGAAAGAGTTAATAAAATCCAGCTTGTTGCCGGTCTTACTTTCTCTTATTCTCCTAAATATAAATGGGTTAATATTACTGATTGTGTCGATGGTTACCGCATTGGGCTTAATAAATTACATTAAGAACAAAATCGGCGGAATGACCGGGGACACCTTCGGCGCAATTAATGAAATCAGCGAAAATATAATCTTGTTAACCTCCATTGTGTTGATAACAAAACACTATTAAATATTTGCTTAATCCCTGAAAACATGATATTTTATATGCCAATTTTTCTGTGTCGCAATGTAGTTACCCGGAAAGGACATAATGAATGCTCGAACAAATATTGCATATACTAAAATCGCTGCCCGATGAATTAATCGTAATCCTTTTAGGCGCTATGCCTATTTCCGAAGTAAGAGGGGCGATACCGGTGGCTTTGGCCAAGAATTTCCCTCTGGCGAAAGCCGTTGGTTTGGCGGTTTTGGGGAATATAATTCCGGTGGTGCCGGTATTATTATTTCTCGATCCGGTGCAAAAATGGTTAGGCACACGATTCCCCATTTTTAAACGGTTTTTCGACTGGCTGTTTACCCGTACCCGCAAACACAGCGATGCCGTGGAAAAATACGAAGCTATCGGCTTGGCCATTTTTGTGGGAGTACCGCTACCGATGACCGGAGCCTGGAGCGGGTGTGTTGCCGCCTTTTTGTTCGGGATTCGTTTCTGGCGTTCTTTTTGGGCGATAACCGCCGGGATACTAATCGCCGCCGCTATAGTAACTTTAGTCTGCCTGGGATTTATCAATATCGGCGGAATAGCCGGGCGGCTTTTATTGGCGCATTAATCTTATGATTTACCACGAAGAGCACGAAGGGGGAAAGTCCTGGTATATCGTTTCATTAAAACATGTACATTCAATTGTCATTGCGAGGCAGCCTTATCGCCGAAGCAATCTCGGAAGCGCTAGATGGAAGCGAGATTGCTTCGCTCCGCTCGCAATGACAAAATTCGTATCTTGTATCTTGATTTAATTATCCTTCGTGTCCTTCGTGGTAAAAGAAAGACGTAAAGCAGATATGGAATTTTGGGAAAACCGCTATCGGGTGCGCGGATTGGAATGGGGAACAGAACCGAGTATAGTCGGACGCACGGCGCTTAAATATTTAAATGGCGGTAATCATCATCGAATTCTCGATGTAGGCTGCGGTTATGGCCGGGATTGTTTTTTTCTGGCATCCCATGGATTTGAGGCGGTCGGACTGGATATTTCTACCGTGGCTTTGAGTCTGGGGGAAGATTGGAAAAAACGGGAAAATGTGCCTAATGTCCAATTCGTTTGTTCCCATATAAATAATCACCCATTTTCCGAAAACAGCTTTTCCGCTATTTTGATTTATAATTTCATGCAATTAATTAAAACCCAGGAGCGGCAAAAGCTTGCCGCGGATTTTTTCCGCCTGCTGCAACCGGGAGGATTATTGATTCAAGCGGTATTCTCTACCAATGAAGAAGGTTACGGCTGTGGCGAACCCTTGGAAAAAAATTCCTATCCCACCGGAGGCGGGCGCTTGCGCCATTTCTTTGACCGTCAGGAAATAGAGAAATTATTCAGGGCTTTTACCTTTCTGCACCTGGAAGAGGTCGTCATTCCTGAACAGCAAACAGGCAAACCGCCGCATTATCACCACGAATGGTTGATGGTTCTGCAAAAGCGACAATAACCCCCCCCACTACTTTCAGGCGCAAGAAATAACCCGCTTTACTACCCAAACATCCTCATACCAATTCGCTATCAAACATTGAAGAATAATTCGTAGCACGGGGGTTTATCCCCCGTTTGCAGCGCCTGCTTACGGGAGATGAACTCCCGCGCTACATGAATCTTTGATAGCGAATTGGTATCAAACATCGATTAATAATTTGTAAAAAATGATGTTGAATTTTCTTCCTTGCCACTTGCTATAAAATGGCTTCTCTGTTAAAATACGTTCGTAAATATTTCGGCCTCGTAAAGGCTTTTTATATAGGCAGGGTGATTAAATGATCTTCGATGCAGTGATGGGCATGTTTTCCAATGATATGGCGGTGGATTTGGGTACCGCCAACACTTTAGTTTATGTCAAGGGCAAGGGAATCGTACTCAACGAACCGTCGGTTGTGGCCATCAGAAGCGGCACCAATACCGTTCTGGCGGTAGGTAATGAAGCTAAAAGGATGCTGGGACGCACCCCCGGCAATATCGTCGCCATCCGCCCATTGAGGGACGGGGTCATTGCCAATTTTGAAGTGGCCGAGGCTATGCTGCGCTATTTTATCCGCAAGGTGCATAACCGCAAAACCATGGTGCGGCCGCGCATCATCATCGGCGTTCCCTCCGGCATTACTCAGGTGGAAAGACGCGCCGTCAAGGAATCGGCGCAGCAAGCCGGTGTGCGGGAGGTCTATCTGGTCGAAGAACCGATGGCGTCCGCTATCGGCGCCAATATGCCGATTCAGGAGCCTTCCGGCAACATGATTGTGGACATCGGCGGCGGCACCACCGAAGTAGCGGTCATATCGCTGGCGGGCGTCGTCTACAGTTTATCGGTACGTATAGGCGGCGATGAAATGGACGAGGCAATCACCGCCCATGTCAAGCGGAAATACAATCTTTTAATCGGCGAACGCTCCGCCGAGGACATCAAGATAAAAATCGGATCCTGCTATCCGGTGCGGGACGACATGACCATGGATATAAAAGGCCGTGACCTGGTGGCCGGGATTCCGAAAAGCATCACCATCAGCGGGGAAGAAATCCGGGAATGCCTGGCCGATCCGGTAAGCGCCATCGTCAATGGTGTAAAAACCGCCCTGGAACAAACCCCGCCGGAACTTGCCGCCGATATTGTGGACAAGGGAATTATCCTGGCCGGCGGCGGTTCATTATTGGCCGGATTGGACAAATTATTGTGCGAAAGCACCAAATTACCCATTCTCTATGCCGAAGACCCCCTCTCCTGCGTGGTTTTAGGCGCGGGCAAGATGTTGGATGAACTGGAATTGCTACGCCAGGTCTCGTTGAAGGATTAGATTGTCAAATGTCATTACGAGGCAGCCTTATCGCCGAAGCAATCTCAGACGCACGAACTTTAGATTGCTTCGCTTAAGCTCGCAATGACATAATTTCTAGCCTGCCATGAAAGGAACCATATATTAATGCAATTTAAGGCTTGGTTTAAATGTATCGGCGGATGCAGCGGCCAATATAATCTAAACGAGATTATCTATAAATGTCCCAAGTGCGGCAGTTTATTGGAAGTGCAGCATGACCTTGAGGCTTTGAAAACCCGTTCGGCGCAAGGATGGAAGGATTTATTCTACGCACGCTATCGCTCATCGGAATGGCCTTACGGCAGTTCGATCTGGGGCAAAAAGGAAATGGTCTGTCCGGCGGTGGCTAATGAAAATATTGTTTCCACCTACGAGGGCGGCAGCAACATGTTTTGGGCGGAACGCCTGGGCCGGGAAATCGGGGTAAACGACCTCTGGGTAAAGCAGTGCGGCAACAGCCATACCGGGTCATTTAAAGATTTAGGCATGACTGTCCTGGTTTCCATGGTCAAGCAGATGATTTCCGAGGGCAAAGACATTCCGGCGGTGGCCTGCGCTTCTACCGGCGATACCTCGGCGGCATTGGCGGCATACTGCGCCATGGCGGGAATCCGCGCTATCGTCTTTTTACCGCGCCACAAGGTTTCCAATACCCAATTGATCCAACCGTTAGCCAACGGGGCTTTAACCCTGTCGCTGGATACCGACTTTGACGGTTGCATGCAGATTGTCCAGGACGTCTGCCAGAAGAACAATATCTACCTGGCCAATTCCATGAACTCCCTGCGTATCGAGGGACAAAAGACCATCAGCATCGAGATGGTGCAGCAATTCGATTGGGATGTGCCGGACGTGATTGTTGTTCCGGGCGGCAATCTGGGCAATATCAGCGCCATCGGCAAGGGGTTTTTGCTGATGTATGATTTGGGGATGATCAACCGTCTGCCCCGGCTGGTATGCGCTCAGGCCGAACAGGCCAATCCCCTGTATCTTAGCTATTTGACGGGATTTAAAGAATATCATCCGGTGCAGGCTAAAAAGACCTTGGCTTCCGCCATCCAAATCGGCCAACCGGTGAGCATCGAAAAGGCCGTTCGTATTTTGAAGCGCTTTGACGGGATGGTGGAACAAGCCAGCGAGAATGAATTAGCCAACGCCGCCGCTCATGCCGATAGAACCGGCCTGATGAGCTGTCCCCATACCGGCGTGGCTTTAGCCGCCTTATTTAAGTTAGTGGCCAAGAAAAAGATCAGCCCCAGGGAACGAGTGGTGGTAATTTCCACCGCCAATGCTCTGAAGTTTGCTGAGTTTCAGCTTGGCTATCATGAAAACCGCCTGAACGGGGTCACTTCCCGATATTCCAATCTTCCGATTGAATTACCCGCTGATTATGATCGCGTGACAAACGCTATTTTCACAGCGTTAGGAAAGGCTTGAGTAAGGATGAAGGCTGAATTATGAAGGATGAAAAAAAGTAATAAAAGCGGCTTTTTCTTTTTCAGCCTTCCGCCCTCATCCTTCATCCTTTATGTATCAAGTACAAGATCACTATTTCAAAAAAGCCAAAAAAGAAAATTACCTGGCGCGCTCGGTCTATAAACTTCAGGAAATTGACGAAAAATACCGTCTTATCAAGCCTGGGGATAAAATCCTGGATTTGGGCTGCGCTCCCGGTTCCTGGCTGCAATATTGCGCACAGAAGGTGGGAGAAAAAGGATTAGTGGTGGGTGTCGATATTAAACCGCTGCCGGCTATGATTGCGCCCAATGTCCGGTTTCTTCAGGGCGATCTGTTGAAAATGCGTCCCGCCGAAATTGCTAAAATCTGTCCGGTATACGATCTGGTGCTTTGCGATATGGCTCCTGCAACCAGCGGTATAAAATGGCTGGATCAGGAACGTTCCCAGCAATTGGTCAACATCTCCTGGAATTTTGCCAAGCATTCACTCAAACCGGGAGGGGGTTTTCTCACCAAATTATTTCAGGGTGAAAACACCAAAAATTTCCTGGATGAATTGAGAAAAAGTTTTGCCCAGGTGAAAACGGTCAAGCCCCAGACCAGCCAGCGTTCCAAACTGGAAATTTATTTACTCGCCGACGGGTGGAAATCATAAGCATTCTCCCCACATATGTGTAGGGGTATTTTTATTAAAGTGGGGAATACTCTTCCTGCACCCAGCCGTTATCCAGCTCAAATTCAGACAGGCAGTCTATGGCTTCCTGATACTCTTCCTGATTTATACGGCGGGCGATGTGCGGATTTTCCGATGCTTTAAAGGCGGGAAAATATTGACCCATCAGGCTGATAAAGGTATGGGGGGAGATTTCTTCCGCGATGAATTTTAATATCTCCCGGCTTCCGGCAAGATGGTTGGGTAAAACCAGATGGCGGATGATCAAGCCTTTGACGGCGATGCCGTTATCATCCATTGATAATCTTCCTGCCTGGCGCTGCATTTCTTTAATGGCTATGCGGTTTATCGCCGGATAATCGACGGCGCCGGAAAGATTTAGGGCGATTTGGGCATTGGCATATTTCATATCTGGCAGGTAAATATCGACCATCCCATCCAATAATTGTAACTGCTCCAAAGAATCATAGCCGCTGCTGTTATAAACCAAGGGAATCTTCAAACCAAGTTGTGCGGCCAGTTTTACCCCTTCGATAATTTGCGCCGTCCAGGGGGTAGGGGAGACGAAATTGATATTGTGACAACCCTGAGCTTGCAGGGCAAGCAGCATGTTGGCAAAATCGGCAATGGAATATTCCTGGCCGTTGCCTAATTGGCTGATGGGGTAATTCTGGCAGAAGCAGCAGCGCAGGTTGCAGTTGGTGAAAAAGATTGTCCCCGATCCGCCGCTTCCCGAAATCGGCGGCTCTTCGCCGTGATGGGTGTTAAAGCTTGCGACCTTGGGCAAAACCCCGCAGCGACAGCGTCCTGATTGCCCGGAAAGCCGATTGGTGCGGCATTTGAAAGGGCAGAGGACGCATTCTTCCAGGAGGGCAGAAGCGGTTTTATGACGTTCTGTAAACTCTTTTTCGGATAGATTTAAATAGGATGGGGACATATCAGGCTCTGGGCTTTAGGCTCTGGGCTCTGGGTGTTTAGCCAAAAGCCCAAAGCCCGAAGCCAATAGCCTGTTTTCAATACGCCATAGTAATCAAAAAGCGGCAGCGCTGGCAGGCGTTGGATTCGTTGTGAGCGGCTTGAAGTTCGCTGTGTCCGGTTTTGCGCAGCTTGGCTTTGATGGAGTTGTTCCAGCGTTCGCGTAACTCCTCGGAATAGGGATCGCCGATTCCGTACAGGGCGGAGGCGATTTTGCGCACCAGACCCAGATGGCCGTTGGCCTGGCTGTGCACCCAGGGATTTTCCGGCAAGCTATCCTGCGGATTTAAATCCTTATGGATGTTGAGTGCGGCGGCAGCACCTTCCTGAAGGCTGTTGGCAACGGTTTTACCGATCACGATGTCGCCTGCGGCAAATATCCTGGGATGACTGGTTTTGCCGGTTTTGGGATTGATGACGAGACAACCTGATTTATCGGTTTCCAGCCTAAACCCTTCCGGGAAGAGCAGATCATAATTAGGTACCTGCCCGATGGCGGGAATAAGTATATCCGCCTCGCGGAAAACCTTTTCTCCTTTTAAATCGAACATGATTCCCTTCAGCTTGCCGTTTTCGACGACTAATTCCAGCGGTACCATCTCGAACTCAAAATTAACCCCGGCATGAAGAGCGATCTCTATCTCATGGGGATCAGCCCGCATCTTATCCCTGGTGCGCCGGTAGTAGACCGTAGCTTCGTAACCGACGCGCGAACTTGCGGTAGCCACGTCCATGGCGGAATTTCCGGCTCCGATGATAGCGGCGCGTTTGCCGATGGGGTGGTAACGCTTCAGGTTGTAATCCTTCATCACCTGCAAAAAGTTCAACACCTGCGGGCAGGTGGTTTCCCCCGGTAAATCAGCCGCTAGCGGTTTTTGGGCGCCCGCGGTAAGCAAAACGGCGTCGTAATTATCCAATAACTCCTGAATCTGCACATCCTTGCCCAGGGAGGTATGAAACCTGACCTCTACATTTTTATCGGTAAACAGTTCTTTCAGGTCGTTATCCAGCAATTCATCAGGCAAACGATCCCGCGGGATGGCGTAGCGCGCCAAACCACCCAGACGATCGTCACGCTCCAACAGGGTAACCTGGTATCCCAGCCGACCAAGAATTATGGTTGCGGCAATGCCAGCCGGGCCTCCGCCAACGATCGCGATCTTTTGCTGATACTCGGTCTTTTTCAGGCGATGGAGGGGGAAGTTGAACAGATATGAGGCCCGATCCAGATGGACGTTTTCGAACTCTTTGTAGAGCACGGCCTTGCAGCAGGCAAAATCCTTCAAACCGTTGATGTCGATGGCGCCGGTCTGGGCCTTATGCAGGGTGCAGTCCTGCTTGCACAAGCCGCAGACCTTGCCTAAGGTACGGGGCAAATAATTGACATCCAAAACGTGCTCTTTGGCCTCGGTGTTTTTGTTCATGGCAATCGCGCTTAAAAAATAAGCGATGTCCGTACCCAACGGGCAGCGCAACTGGCAAGGGGTAAAATGGGCGGTAAAATGCTGAGCTTGCGGGCAGTTGCTTTTCCCCCGGATATGGGCGATATATTCGGCATTCTTCAGCCATTTGCCCAAATATGGGTCACGCTTGATTTCCGGGTCCAATTGGTAATAGGGGTGGGTAAAACTTAAAGAGTCCAGAACGGTAAAGCCTACGATTTCGCCGAAGCTGCAATCGCTGCCGTAAGCCGCGGCGGTTGCCATCGCCCGTAAGTTTACCAAATCCTGGATTTTGCCGCTGCCCTGTTTTATCCGCTCTAAAACTTCAAACATGCGGCGGGTGCCTTCGCGGCAGGGCGTACATTTGCCGCAATTCTCCTGGCGGGCATACCTTAGCAGGTGATAAACCATCTCCACGATACAGGTGGCGGGATCGTTTAAAACCAAGCCCTCTTTGCTCCAAACGGCTTTCAGGTCTTTAATCGTGCCTTTTTCCAATAAACTGTTGAAGCGCTCAGGCGCTTGACGGAAATTGTTGATCGTCTTCAAGATAACCGGCGCGCTTTCCATAGGTATTCCTCCCTAAGAGACTAATGAATAAGCTTCCCAAACCGCTGCCATCTAATCCGCGACGGCAGCTTGACAAAATAACCGCCGATCTTTTCCATTAAGGCGGGTTCACTGCGGTAAATTACCGGGGCGATCGACCAATAAATAACAAAGGCTTTGCCGCGGATCATGTCGTTTTTCAAGGCGCCCCAATAACGGCTGTCCATGCTGCTGTCACGATTATCGCCCATCATAAAGTATTGATTTTGGGGAATGGTAACCGGGCCGAAATTATCCCGCGGCCGGATAAACAGTTCCGGGTCTATTCCCAATTCATGACAGGTATACGCTTCGCTCAGCGGTTGTCCGTTTATATACACCACCTGGTCTTTTACCTGGAGGGTTTCACCCGGCAGACCGATAACCCGCTTGATAAAGTCCCGGCTGGGGTTTTCGGGGTATTTAAATACGATTATATCGCCCCTTTTGGGATCGGTAAAGTAATAAATGAACTTGTTGACCAGAATATGATCCCCGATTTGCAGGGTTTCCAGCATAGACCCGGAGGGGATTTTGAAAGCCTGAACGATGAAGGTACGAATGACCAGCGCCAGCACCACCGCGACAATTAAGGCTTCTGCATATTCCCTGACGATTGATTTCTTTTTAATTTCATTTGGTTTGTTTTCAGGAGGCATCTCTTTTTACCATGGCCATGAAAGCATCCTGGGGAATCGTGACCTTCCCCACCTGTTTCATGCGCTTTTTCCCTTCTTTTTGTTTTTCCCACAATTTACGTTTACGGGTTATATCCCCCCCGTAACATTTGGCGGTAACATTTTTCCCCAAGGCTTTGACCGTTTCTCTGGCGATAATCCGTCCGCCCATGGTCGCCTGAATCGCGACTTCGAAAAGCTGGCGGGGGATCAGCTTGCGCAGGCGTGCGGCGACATCCCGGCCATGAAAGTAAGCCTTCTCCTCAAACACCAGACAGGAGAGGGCATCGATCGGCTGGCCGTTGATTAAAATCTCCAGCTTGACGATTTTGGATTCCTGATAATCGATCGGCTCATAATCGAAGGAGGCATAACCGCGGGAGAGCGATTTTAAGCGGTCATAAAAATCTATGATCATCTCGTTGAGCGGCAAATTATAGCTGGTTAATACGGTATTCTGATCCAGGTAACGGAATTCTTTTTGTACCCCGCGCTTTTCCTGAATCAGGGCCAGCAGGCCGCCCAAAAATTCGGCGGGCAAGATGATGCTGGCCAAAACCATCGGCTCTTCGATTTTAACCATTTTCTGCACATCCGGAAAAGTGGTCGGGGTTTGAACATTGATTACTTCCCCGCTGATCAGCGTCACCTTATAATTAACGGTGGGAGCGGTGGCTAAGATGGATAAGTCAAATTCCCGCTCCAGACGTTCCTGGACGATTTCCATATGCAGCATCCCCAAAAAGCCGCAGCGGAAGCCGAAGCCTAAGGCGCTTGAGTTTTCCGGCTCATAGCTTAGGGAGGCGTCGTTCAATTTTAATTTTTCCAGCGCCTCGCGTAATATTTCATAATCCCCCGGATTGATGGGGTATAATCCGGAAAAAACCATCGGCTTGACCTGCTTATATCCGGCAAAGGGGACAGTGGTAGGATTATGTGCGGATGTAATCGTGTCTCCGACATGTATTTCATTGATATTTTTGATTCCGCCGATTACGTAACCCACCTCTCCGGGAGTGAGGCAATCGATAGGCTGCATGGCCGGTTTGAAAACACCCACCTCATTGACTTCATAACAGGTGCCCGCTGCCATGGCCTTTATTTTCAGGCCCTTGAAGACTTTTCCTTCCAGAATACGCAGGTAAACCACCACCCCTTGATATGGATCGAATATGGAGTCGAAAATCAGGGCTTTGAGCGGTTCTTCCGCCGCGCCTTTGGGAGCGGGGATCCGCTTGACTATCGCTTCCAACACATCTTTTGTACCGATCCCGGTCTTGCCGCTGGTGAGGATCACATCATCCACCGGTAAATCAAGTACCTGATTTAGCTGCTGCTTGACCCGATCCACCTCGGCATTGTATAAATCCACTTTATTGATTAAGGGGATAATTGTTAAGTCATTTTCCAGAGCCAGATAAAAATTGGCTAAGGTTTGCGCCTGCACCCCCTGGGTGGCGTCGATTAAGAGCAGCACCCCTTCGCAGGCCGCCAAAGCACGGGATACCTCGTAGGTAAAATCCACATGGCCAGGGGTGTCGATCAGGTTCATCTCATAGACCTGCCCGTCATCGGCTTGGTAATCCAGGCGCACCGCTTTGGCTTTGATGGTGATTCCCCGCTCCCGTTCCAAATCCATCCCGTCCAGAACCTGCTCCTGCATATTTCTGGGGGAGATGGTTCCGGTGTATTCCAGAATCCGGTCGGCCAGGGTCGATTTGCCGTGATCGATGTGGGCGATGATGGAAAAATTGCGGATATTTTTTAATTCCAAGATGAATTCCTTAATATAGGCCACGAATTACACGAATAATACGAAAAGATTAATGGCTCCTTCTCCCTTTGGGAGAAGGTCGGGATGAGGGTACAAAAGCTTAAAAAATCAAATTATGGTACCCTCACCCTAACCCTCTCCCAAAGGGAGAGGGAACTTTAAATGCCTAAATTCGTGTTTTTCGTGTAATTCGTGGCTAAAAATTTTTTACTCTTCAAAATCCTTTAATTCTTTATCGATTTGTTCATCGTATTGTGAACGATTTATCTGTTCTCCGCTTGTTTGCGTATCCGACGGCTGGTCTTTCCGGCGCTTCACCCATTTGAGTAAAAACGCTGCCAATACCACCGCTCCCAAAACCGGCACCAGATAAGGGATAACCACCCATAAAATCCAGTTGATGCCCACTTTCGGCGGGGCGGCTAAAACCTGCTCGCCGTATTTGTCGGACATGATTTTGAGCATCTGCTCCTTGGTCTTGCCTTCCCGAATCTGCCCGCGTAAAAACTGCTTCCATTTGGCGGCATTCCCGCAGGTGCAGATGTCCAGAATCATATTCCCGCAGCCGCAGGTACAGACCAGTTCCTGACCGGTTTCCCTCAGGAGCTTTTCTTCCTCCTCCGGGGTGATGGCAAAAGAGGTGCTTATATATAAAAGGCTTAACATCCAGCAAAGCAATAGCGTTTTGCTGATGGATTTAAGCCGGGATGGTTTAATTGTTTGATGGTTCAAATCGTCTCCATTTAATTCTCGTAGTCCCAGCCCTTTAGGGCTGTATTCCGGGGCTAAAGCCCCGGCACTACGGCAGGAAAATATTTTCAATTTCCGTTGCCTGGAAGAACGGCTTGTTTTCCAAATACCTCTTCCATTGTATAAGTTTCGCCTTTTTCCATTTGTTTAACTGATTTAGCCAGGCTTTCTCTAAAACCAGGAATGGAAAGCAATTCTAGTGTTTCTTGTAAACTTTCAAACTCTTCTTTCGATAATAAAACAACATCTCCCTGGGAGTGGTGTATTTGAATAATTTCATGTTTATTCAATATGTCATTTATAAGATAATAAAAATTTTTTCTGGCTTTGGTTGCGTTTATATTGGTCATTAACAATCTCCTTAAGCCAATTAAGTTTTGTAGGGTGGGCTGTGCCCACCAGATTTATTCATGCCATTTGGGGTCGCCCCCTTCGTAGTGCCAGGGCTTTAGCCTTGGAAGATCAGCCCTAAAGGGCTGGGACTACGGAATTCAAGAAGTTTATTTTCCAGGTAAAGACTGCAAAATTAGGTGGGCACAGCCTACCCTACTTTTATCAGTCAGATAAAGAATACATATTTTACCCCTGCCGCTTCTTCTTGTCCGGCCAGATGGCAATCACACTCCCGATGGCCATGACAATTCCACCGACCCACAACCAGACTACCATGGGGTTAATGTATACCTTGAAAGTGGCCAGGCCGTCGCCCATAAACCCGGCTAATATTATATACAAATCCTCGCACCAATTCCAGTGGATGGAGACCTCGGTTACCGGCTGCTCCGAACTTTTGAAGTGCAAATTCTTTTCCGGGGTCAATATATCGATCTTTTTCCCGTCTTTAAATACCGGCAGAATTGCCGCGGTGACAATCTTGCTTTGCGTGGGGTAGCTGGAGTATTTCTCATATTTTAAGGTGTAATCACCGATGGTGAAGCTCTCGCCCGGACTGACCGTTACCTCTTTTTCCACTTTATAGGCCGATGAGCCGGTGATGCCCAAAAAGGTCAAAACTACTCCGATATGCACGACATAACCGCCGTAACGACGCTTGTTTTTCCCAATCAGGCGCCAGAAGGCCAAAAGATAATTTTCCCTGGTGATTTTGCGGCGGGCGGTCGTTCCCCGCACAAATTCCATCGTGATCGCTACGGCCACGAAGATACAAAAGGTTAAAGACATGAGCGGATAGAATCCCCGCAGTCCGTATCCGATTAAGCCCGCCAATCCCAACAATGAGATAGCCGTGGGGATGATAAAATTCCGTTTCAGGTTAGAAACCGAAGCCCGGCGCCAGGAAATCAACGGACAGATTCCCATCAAAGCCAGCAAGGCCAATCCAATCGGGACGTTAATCTTGTCGAAATAAGCCGCGGTGACCGTGGCTTTGGTTCCCCGCGCCGCTTCCGAGATAAACGGCCAGCAGGTGCCGATGAAAACCACCAGGCACATGGCGACCAGTATCAGGTTGTTGTATAAAAAGGTGCTTTCTCTGGAAAGCAGCGAATCCAATTCGTTGCTGCTTTCCAATTCCTTGCGCCGCTGGATCAGCAGGCCGAAAGAGACCGACAAGGCGATGACTAAATAGGTGATGAAAAATGGCCCCAGGGATGATTCGCCGAAGGAATGCACCGATCCGATTATTCCGCTGCGGGTAATGAAGGTGCCGAAAATACACAGGGTAAAGGTCAGGATGATCAAGACCATGTTCCAAATCTTGAGCATGTCTTTCTTTTCCTGAAGCATTACTGAATGCAGGTAGGCGGTGCCGGTCAGCCAGGGCATAAAGGAGGCGTTTTCCACCGGGTCCCAGGCCCAATAGCCGCCCCATCCCAATTCCACATATGCCCACTGTCCGCCCAGTACGATTCCGGCGGTTAAAAACAGCCAGGCAAACAGCGTCCAGCGGCGGGTGCTGCGAATCCAGGCATCGTCCAATTGACCGCTGATAAGTGCGGCCAGGGCGAAGGCAAAAGGTATGGTAAAGCCCACATAGCCTAAATACAGGGTAGGGGGATGCCAGATCATGCCCAGATTTTGCAGCAGCGGATTCAATCCCGCTCCGTCCTCCGGTTTGAAATGAAAGGTGGCAAACGGCGGAGTGACAAAGGTCATGATGGTAAGAAAAAATATCATAGTTATCATAAGAACTGAAATGATATAAGGCATCATTTCCTGATGTTTATGGCGATTTTGGGCTACGGTAATTACGGTAAACAGCGCCAGCAGCCAGGCCCAAAGCAGGATCGATCCTTCTTGTCCGGCCCAAAAAGCGGAAACGGTATAAAACATATCCAAGGCTTTATCGGAGTAATGATAAACGTATTGTATTTCAAAGTTGCGGGTGACGAAGGCATGGATTAGGGCCGCGGATGTCACCGTCAGAAGCAACAACAAGGCGTATCCGGTATATTCGGCGCTTTTTACAAAACGCTCCTCTTTTAAAACCACCCCGACTATTGCCGCTACCGCCCCGTAGGCGGCCAGGAAAAAAGCCAGGTGAATGGAAAATTCACCTATTGATACCATTTTTGCTCCTCTTAAAAAATACTTTTTTCACCACGAAGCACACGAAGATCACGAAGGAAAAAATAAATAGTTATCTTGTTTTGTTCCCTTGTTTCAAGTTATAAACTTTTTACGTTTGGCTGCATTACCGTAAAAAACAGCATTTGTAATTCTTCGTGTGCTTCGTGTGCTTCGTGGTGAAAAGAAATTTACCCACAGTTTATCGCCATGAGCCCTGAATTTAAATACCAGGAAGATGACATTCGCTAACTATTTATTATTATTGCCGGAGGGTAGGCTAAGGAAGGATATTTTTCAAGAAATCACCCTTCTTTTGCGTCATATTTCGAAGGGCATTTAGATAAAAGGGTAGTAGCTTCAAACAGATTGCGATCTACCAATTTGCCTTCCACAATTACTTCGACGCCGTATTTAAAGGTATCGGGAACAACTCCCTTGTAATGTACCGGGATGGTTTCTTGACTGTCCATTAAAATAAAACTCAATTCCAAATCCCTGGCGTTCCAATTGATGGAACCGTCTTTTATCTTGCCGGAAATTCTTATCCCCTGCCCATAAACCGATGTCCCTTTGGCCAGTATTTCCACCGGCGTCATGTAATAAACCATTGAATCACGCACCCCGGCATAGACCATGTAGCCTATAGCCAGACTGATGATTATTCCGCCGGCAATAAATTTTATTTTTTTCTTTTTTACCATCTGAATATTTCCTATCGGATAAAACCCTATCAAAGTGTTTAAGGTAACCAACTTTATAACATATTTCTTTGCCCGCTGTCAAGAAAGCATACCGCCTGAAAAGGCAAATTTTTCGTTATTTTCAGGTAGAACACCATGGAGGGAGATATTTATTGTCGGGATGACAAAAAGTAGCTAAAGATTAGGCGCTTAATTGTGAAATCTTTGCAAAAATGTAAAAATTTCACACAAAGACACGGAGACACAAAGAAAACCTTTCTTTAATTGATAATTGATAATGAAGAAAAAAACTCTAATTAGAGCATTTCCCCATCATTATCAATTATCTCTGTGTCTTTGTGTGAGTAAAATCTTTCTGTTTCCGGCTTGTCCGGGTTAGGATTTTAGAATATCCAATAACTCCTGAATTTCTTTTTTATGACGGTTGACAATAGTTTTTAAATTACCGTTATCCGAAGAGGTTTCCGTTTGGAGCGCCATTTCCTCTTTTAACCTTTGTTTGGCACCCTGGATGCTGAATCTTTGGTCGTAAAGCAGTTCCTTGATATGGAGGATGATTTCAATGTCTTTTTGGCGATATAAACGCTGCCCTTGTTTATCCTTTTTGGGTTTGATCAGGCCAAATTCCGCTTCCCAATAGCGCAGAACGTGGGGTTTTAT
>JACRJN010000003.1 GCA_016235675.1 Candidatus Schekmanbacteria bacterium | reverse complement strand
CCCCTCCCTCTTACCATACTTATTTCTATACCCTTCAGACTTCGACTTTACCGTGGCCTGAAATTTTTCACCTACAATGGCTGGAAAATAACTCTTGACTTTTGCGGGGGGGGGGTAAGATATACACTTCGTAACACAATTAAAACCAGGAGGGGAAATGAAAAAGAAAATTTGTTGTACGGTGGTGGCGGTATCTTTATTTGGTTGTGCAACTATTATTAAAGGAGGAGACCAATCTATCAGCATTAAGTCCAATCCAGACGGCGCTAAATTCTCAGTATATAACAAAAAGGGAGATAAGATTGCTAACGGGCAAACACCGCAAATTGTTACCTTAAAAAAGGGGGCAGGTTACTTTTCAGGAGAAACATATAAAATATTAATGGAAATTCCGGGACGCGATTCTAAGGAAATTTTAGTAGATACGACACTAAGCGGTTGGTATATCGGCGGAAACTTGGTCTTCGGCGGATTAATCGGTTGGCTTATTGTAGACCCGCTCACGGGGGCTATGTGGACACTGCCGGAGGAAGTCAGCGCCGAACTTTCGCAAAAAATGTCTTCCGTAATACAACATAAAGAAGGTTTAGTGATTATGCTCACAAAAGACATGCCGACAAGTTTACTAAAAGAATTGAAACCGCAAATGAAATTAGTTAACTAAAAAAAAGGGGGGGAGACATGAAAAGGTTTTATCGTATTCCTTTATTTGTTTTACTTATTTTACAGTTAATAACGGCATTAGCTTTTGCCGAAAGTAAATTAATAAATGTACAAGGCGGGGTGTTTAACCCCACCGAAAAGGCACAAGGTAACGGGGATATTTTCTTGGTAGGATATGATTATATACAAAAGGATGGAATCAGCTATGGATTTGAGGTTGGTTACAAAAAATTTAATCGGGACATGACCGTTGATGTTTTAGGCGGACCGGACATTACCGGAGAAGTAGAAGTAACCTCGATTCCTTTCTTTTTTAATGCCAAATACCATGTTTTATCCAACGAAACAATAAAACCATACATCGGAGGCGGGGTGAACATATCTTTGAATCAGATAGATACGGATGAACTTGACAAAAAGGTTCAACAACAGGGCGCCGTATGGCTCGAAAAAAATGATACCGGGGCTAGTTGGGGCGTCCATGGTTTGGCAGGGATTAGATTTATGGTTGCCCAAAAAATTTCTTTGTTTATAGAAGGTCGTTATAGTTATGAAGCGCAAATGTTAAAGGGGATTGAAAACGATAAAGTAATGAATTTTGGCGGTTTCTACGGGACAGCAGGGATTGGAGTGGAATTTTAAATTCAACTTGAGGAGAGGATGCGATGTCAAGGAAATCGGTAAAGTTGTTTGTTTTTCCAATTATGGTTTTGTTTTTTTTTACAGGTTGTATATCAAAAACCAATATTAGACCTTATTACTCAAATAATTCCCCCAATAAGTTGGAAGAGAAAAAACAGATTTTACTATACGTTAGCGGTGTCAGTGGAAAATCTTTTAGCAAAGCGTGCGCTCCTGCCGGTAACTGTATAACATTGGAAAATTCTACTGATATTAGTAATATTATCCAGGAAACGGTTAAGGATGTTTTTGAACAAAAAGGCTATGAGGTGTCTGTAAAAAATTCGTTGCCCGCCAATAAAGAGAAGCCTGTTTTCCTTGTAGATGTGAAAAATGTGGATGCCAAATGGCAAAGTGGATTGTTCCATAGCGAAGCGGAACTTTTTATGCAAATCAATAACCGACTTATATCCCCATCAGGTGAGATTATAATCGATTATACTTTCGAAAAAAGGGGAAAGGAAGGCGGACTGATTGGCAATTGTATTGCCGCCGGAGCGGGAGCAACAATAGTGGGTCTGATTCCTTTCTTTATCTATTTGGGCAATGTCGGGGATGAATCAACTCAGCTTAGTAATGCCGGGAATATGTATATTGAGGAATATGCAAAGGCGCTATCAGCTCAAATCCCATAACCAAATGCAAATACTTTCCGACAAGTAAATCTAAAGGAGAGTGTTCACCTTTAGATAGATACCGGACACCTCCCCTCTTTGGAAAAGAGGGGTTGGGGGAGATTTTCAAATTAAATCTAACCTTAAGTAGTTAGTAACTATTTGTTGAAAATAACAATTTGTAAATCCCCCTTAATCCCCCTTTGCCAAAGGGGGAAACAATATCAATCCCAAGAACCTCCTTTATCTATCTTTATGTGAACACTCCCATCTAAAGATACCTCTGCTTTAAAAGGGTGGGCACAGCCCACCCTACTATTGTTACGGCCACAGGAGTCTAATCCCGCGTCTGGGCAGGGCTAAATTGCAGAGGCTTTGATAAACCACATTATATGATGATGTTCCTCTCCACTGGCGAAAATCTCATGGTAAGGGATTTCGTATAAACCGATAAGTGAAAATAACTTTGGGGGAAACAAATCTTTGACCATCTCTTTAGTAAAAAAATACATAACTCTCCCGTCTTTGGCGCGGAAGGCATGTAAACCGCAAGGCTCCCCCTTGCCGTAATCCTGGGGGTCGTTAACCGAAAGAGTCATTCCCGTCAATACCCCGTCCGGGTTTAAAAATTTTACGATTTGGGCGATTAAATTTCCCCGCTCCGTTTCATTCAATAAATGAAACAGATTACAGATAAAAATCGCATCGTATTTAGTTCCCGATAACGAAGGATGAGATAAATCACCGTTTATTAACCTTATATCCAAATTATCGACAGTTGCCTTTGCCATTTCAATCGCTTCTGCCGATAAATCTAATCCGGTGCAAATAAATCCTTGCTGCGTCAGGTAAATCAAATCCCGCCCGTAGCCGCAGCCTATCTCCAAAACAGTCTTTACCCCTTGATCTTTATAAAATTGAGCGCTGATTTCGGCTGCCTCCGTATGGCGGTTACCCCAGATATGCCCCTTAGTTTTATACAGATTGTCCCAATAGGCGGTTAGATTCATTTTCTTTCGTCCTTTTTGTAAGATGTAGTTGCCCAATTCATTGGGCAGAAAGAACCTGATAAATCAGGTAACTACATCTTTCGGATGTTTCGGATGTTTCGGCGTGTTTCACGCCGAAACCATAAAGATGCCCCTTGTTAGTTTCGGCGTGAGACACACCGAAACATCAAACCTGATAAATCAGGTAACTACATTTTTGAACGCAACTTGGCATTACATGCCTAGTATAAAGTAAATTTTCATTGCGATGCAACCGTAAAAATATTATCTTTTTAATCATGCCGGCATCTTCCCTTGAAAATCGTGGTTTTATCGCGATACCCCTTGACGAAAACCTAAAATATTGCGATAATTCCCTTGAAAAAATTTCAATCGGCTTGACGCTGCCCTCCATAATATCCGCTTATATCAATTACATTTGAAGAACATAAAAGGGAGATTTGATGCAAGACACAAGGAAAATTCCGGTCAACATTGAAGATGAGATGAAAAAATCATATATCGACTATGCCATGAGCGTGATCGTAGGCCGGGCGCTGCCTGATGTGCGGGACGGCTTAAAACCGGTACACCGCCGCATCCTCTACGCCATGCACGACTTGGGGCTGCTCTGGAATAAGCCTTACAAAAAATCGGCCCGCGTGGTCGGCGAAGTGCTGGGTAAATATCATCCTCACGGTGATATCGCGGTTTATGACGCCTTGACCCGCATGGTACAGGATTTCTCCCTGCGTTATCCATTGATCGCCGGTCAGGGGAACTTCGGTTCGATGGACGGCGACGCTCCGGCGGCCATGCGTTATACCGAGGTGCGCCTAGCCGGGATTACCGAACAGATGCTGCTCGATTTGGATAAAGAGACGGTGGATTTTGCCCCCAATTTCGACGAATCGCTGGAAGAACCCACCGTATTACCGGCCAAACTGCCCAACTTGCTGATCAACGGCTCATCGGGTATCGCGGTAGGCATGGCCACCAATATCCCCCCGCACAATCTGGGCGAGGTGATCGACGGACTGGTTATGCTCATCGATAATCCGCAAACCACCATCCCGGAACTGATGCAGGCCATAAAAGGCCCGGATTTTCCCACTGGGGCTTATATTTACGGCTATCAGGGGATTAGAGACGCTTATACCACCGGCAAGGGGCTGATACAAGTGCGTGCCAATGCCGTGGTGGAGGAAAAGAAGGAAAAGACCCGGATCGTGGTCAGCGAAATCCCCTACCAGGTCAATAAAGCCAAGTTGGTGGAAAAAATCGCCGAACTGGTGAAAGAAAAGCGCCTGGAAGGCATCTCCGACCTGCGGGATGAATCCGACCGCGAAGGAACCCGCATCGTCATCGAACTCAAGCGCAACGAAATCGCCCAGGTCATTTTAAACAATCTCTACAAACTCACCCAGATGCAAACCACCTTTGGGGTGATCATGCTGGCGATTGTCGACAAGCGCCCCTGCATCCTGAATCTGAAAGACACCCTGGTGTTATACCTCAAGCACCGGCGCGAAGTGGTGGAGCGGCGCACCAACTATGAACTGAAAAAAGCCGAGGAGCGTCTGCATATTTTGGAAGGATTGAAGATTGCCCTCGACAACCTGGATGCGGTGATCGCCCTGATTAAAAAATCGGCATCCCCGGCGATCGCCAAACAAGGGTTGATGGACACATTCGCCCTGTCCGCCCTCCAATCCCAGGCCATTTTGGAGATGCGTCTGCAACGTTTGACCGCTCTGGAACAAGATAAAATTCACGAAGAGCATAAAGAACTGTTGATGCTCATCGCCCGCTTGCAGGCCATTTTAGGCAGCGATAACTTATTAATGAATCTGATTAAAGAGGAATTGATCGAGGTTAAAGAACGCTACGACAACCCGCGCCGCACCGTGATTATCCCGGAAGAGGCCGATCTTAAGCTGGAAGATTTGATTGTCGATGAGGAGGCAGTGGTCATCATCACCCGCCAGGGATATGTCAAGCGCAATCCCCTGCGGCTTTATCGCCTGCAAAAACGCAGCGGACACGGCGCCAAAGGGGTCACCACCAAGGAAACCGATTTTGTCGAACATCTGTTTGTCTGCTCTACCCACGCCTATTTATTGTTTTTCAGCGATGCAGGCCGGATTTATTGGCTGAAGGTACATGCCATACCGGAAGCCAGCCGCCAGGCAAAAGGCACGGCCATCATCAATCTTCTGCCCTTGAGCGAAGGGGAAAAAATCAGCGCGGTAATCCCGATCAAGGAATTTTCCCCGGATAAATATATTATCATGTGTACCAAAAGCGGTATCATCAAAAAAAGCCGGCTGGATGAATACAGCCGCCCGCGCCCGGCCGGAATTATCGCCATCAATCTGGAAGAAAACGACCGTTTGATCAGCGTCCAACTGAGCAACGGCAAGCAGGATATTTTTATCGCCACCCGTTTTGGCCTGAGCATCCGCTTCAAGGAAGAGGATGTCCGTTCTATCGGCCGCGTCGGACGGGGAGTCCAGGGGATCCGTCTCTCCCCCAGAGATGAGGTGATCGGCATGGAGGTAACCGAGCCGCAGACCACTATTTTGACCGTTACCGAGTTTGGCTACGGCAAACAAACGGAATTGGCTAAATATCCGGTCATACGCCGCGGCGGCAAGGGAGTGATCAATCTGCGCATAACGCCCAAAACCGGCGACATTATCGGAATCCAACAAACCGCCCTTGAAGACACCATTATGCTGATTACCGCCAACGGTACATTAATCTGGATGGCGGTCAAGGAGATTTCCACCATCGGGCGCAATACCCAGGGGGTTAAATTGCAAAACCTGGATGAGGGGGATAAAGTCGTAGCCATCGCCCAACTGGCGGAACCGGAAGTGGAAGTGGAAAAGGAAGAAGAATGAGCGGGGGCAAGACTTCAAACCCATCAACGGGTGTTTCGGCTGGAAGTGTCATTGCGAGGCAGCCGTATCGCCGAAGCAATCTCAGCCGCACGAACGGAGGTTGCTTCGCTCCGCTCGCAATGACGCTTTTATGTTTCTTGGTGTCCCTTCGGGACATCAAAAATCATAAAAATGTAGCGCAGACCTTTAGGTCTGCTGCCTGGGGAGGCAGGGCTAAAGCCCTGCGCTACGACATTTTCAGCCGAAAGACCCTGACAAGCGGGATTAAATATTATTTTCTCCTGTTATCCCTCTGGCTCATATCCTCCTGTAGCCATAAGTCAGTGGATGAGATGAAGATCGCGGCCGATTTTTTGGCTAAAGGCGACTATCAGCAAGCCTTGCAGCAATATCAAATCATCGCCGGGAAAAACAATAATCCGGAAACCAAGGTGCAAGCCCTGTTTTGGATGGCGGATATAAATCTTTTATATTTAAATAATCCTAAAGAGGCGGTAAGAAATTTTGAAACCATCACCCTGGATTACCCCAATCATCCTCTGGCATTAAAAAGTTATTGGAAAGTGGCAACCATTTTTCAGGATACCTTTAACGAAAAGCAGGAAGCTATTCTAAAATATCAGGAATTAATCGATCATTTCCCCCAAGCGCCGGAAGCGGCTGAGGCGCAACTGGCTATATCCAATTGTTATGCTCACTTGGGAGACCCGCAGCAGGCACTGGTCGAAGCCCGGTATCTGATTGATAATTATCCGAAAAGCCCGCTTTTGGCCAAAGCTTATTTATTTATGGGCGAAACCTGTTTTATGAATAAGGATTATACCAAAGCGCGGGAATATTATCAAAAAATTATTCGGGAATTTCCTCAGCATGAATCTTTAACCGAGGCTTGGATGGGACTGGCCTTGGTGCAGGAAAATTTTGGTGAAAATAAAGACGCCCTGGAAAGCTATAACCAGATAAAAGACACTTATCCGAATAAAGAATTAGTCGCCCGCCGCATAAAACGCCTACAGGACACGATCGAGGCCGAGAGTAAAAAGACCGCCTTACCGACGCCTCCCGCCAAGCGGAAAAGCGCTAAAAAGAAAACCGTCAGGAAAATATAAATAGGTTTGAAGGCTGGGCAAACACAAGGTTCGCCCCTACAAGTTATGCTCATGCTGTTGCCTTAATGTAGCGTTGGGGTTTATCCCTAACAGAATGTAGTCCCGTGGCTTTAGCCACGCATTTTCAGCTTAGGCTGAGACTAAAGGTATGTTTATCTGGAAAACTTGAATTATAGCTGAGAAGCTTTAACCATTTGTGTGTCGTTATTGCATGGCTTACGCCATGAAGATCAGCCCTGAAGGGCTGGGACTACGATACAAGGAACTAATTAATGAATACCGGCTTTACCGCCAAACTGGAATCACTTAAAAAATACATTCCGGAAAAAAAATATATTTTTATCTTTCTGGGCATAACGGCGCTGATCTGCCTGATTGCGGGTGTAAGCTTTTACATGATAATCACCAAAGACTTGCCCGACATTTCCAAAATCGACAGCTATCGCCCGATTCAGACTACTAAGATTTATAGTATCGACGATGTTCCCTTTGCCGATTTCGCCGTGGAAAAGCGCACTTTGGTAACCTTCGATCAGATTCCCGAATACCTGAAAAAAGCCGTTGTGGCCGTGGAGGATGCCCGCTTTTACCATCACAAAGGGCTTGACTGGCAGGGCATTACCCGCGCCTTTTGGGAAAACATCCGCGCCCACAAATTGGCGCAGGGAGCCAGCACCATTACCCAGCAGCTAACCCGCGCCCTTTTTCTGCACCCCAAAAAGACTTTACACCGCAAGGCGCAGGAAATGATCCTGGCGATGCAAATCGATAAACGCTACTCTAAAGATGAAATCCTCTGTCTTTACCTGAACCAGATGTACTTTGGTCTGGGAGCTTACGGGGTAGAGGCCGCGGCGCGCACCTATTTCAATAAACCGGTAGCGGAACTTTCCCTGGGAGAATGCGCCCTCATCGCAGGATTACCGCAGGCACCCAGTCTCTACAACCCATATCGCCGCCCGGAGCTAGTAGAACAGCGCCGTCGCCACGTCCTCAAAAGAATGCTGGATGAGCGCTATCTTACCGAGGAGCAATACAGCCGGGCGGTTGAAATAACCCCGGTTTTCCGACCGATGGAGACCAAATCCAACCCCGCACCTTACTTTACCGAATACATCCGCATCATGCTGGAAGATAAATACGGCAGCAGCCTTTATCGGGACGGTTATCAGATCTATACCACTCTGGACTTAAATCAGCAAAAAGCCGCGACTGCTGCGCTTTTGCAGGGGGTGGAAGAATTGGACAAACGCCAGGGTTGGCGTAAAGTGTCCCAAAAGGAAATGCTGCCTGCCGAATACACCAATATCAAAGCAGGTGTCCCGCTGGAAACCGGTAAAAAATATGTGGGTGAGATTCAGGAAGCCAAAGCGGACGGTATGCGGATACAACTAGCGGATAAGTCCGGCTGGATTGCCCAACAGGATATGATTTGGGCGAACGTTAAAAACCCGGCAGATTCGTTCAAACCGGGAACGCCGGTACTGGTCAAAGTGCTGCAATCCCCGGTAAACGGCGCAGCGGATTATAAATTCGCCCTCGACCAATATCCTAAGGTACAGGGGGCACTGCTTGCCATCGATCCCAAAACCGGCTGCATCCAGGCTCTGGTGGGCGGCTATGATTTCAATCTGAGCAAATTCAACCGGGCGATGCAGGCCAAAAGGCAACCCGGCTCGGCCTTCAAACCCTTTATTTATGCCGCCGCCTTGCAAAACGGCTTTACTCCGGCAAGCGTGCTTTTGGATGCTCCGGTCATTTATCAGAATGTCGGTTCAGCCAAGGAATGGAAACCGACCAATTACCAGGAGGAATTCGTCGGTTATACCACCCTGCGCGACGCCCTGGAAAATTCCCGTAACGTAATCACGGTTAAATTATTGCAAAGTATCGGGGTAAAAACTGCCATCCAACTGGCGCGCAAAATGGGAATTGAAAGCAAGCTGTCCAATAACCTGTCGCTGGCGTTGGGGTCATCCGGGGTGACCTTGATGGAAATGACCTCGGCTTATGCCGCCTTTGCCAACGGCGGGGTGCGGGTGCCTCCGATGATTATTCGCTGCATTAAGGATAATGCGGGCAACATCCTGGAAGAAAATAAACCGCAAAATGGTCAGAGCGTCTTGGATGAGCGCATCAATTATCTGATTACCAAATTAATGCAGGGCGTGATTGAAAAAGGCACCGGCTGGCGGGCCAAAAGCATCGGGCGTCCCCTGGCGGGCAAAACCGGTACCACCAACAATTGTATCGACGCCTGGTTTGTCGGCTTTTCCCCGCAATTGGCCGCGGGAGTCTGGACTGGTCTGGATGATGCCAAATCTATCGGACGCTATGAGACCGGCGGGCGGGCGGCCAATCCGATCTGGACAAAATTTATGCAGTCGGCTTTGAAAACCCTGCCCGTTAAAGATTTCCCGATGCCTGCGGGAATTGTGGAAGTCAGTATCGACGCCAAAACCGGCATGCTGGCCTCCGCCGAATGCGAACGGGTCATCCGGGAGTATTTTTTAGCGGAAAGCGTCCCCACCGAGCCGTGCAATCAGCATCAAACCGATAATCAAAACTTCCTGCAAAACTACCTTCCCGGTGGAACCGGCCCGGCGGATGAAAGCCCGGCGGAACCGGCCAATCAGGGGGATAGCAATCTTTTGTTCGATTAGAGGATAATAAGGTGGGCACAGCCCACCCTACACAACTCAATAAAACCCAACCACTGTCCCTTCGCAAAATACCCGGTGGGTTTCACATAAGGATTTGAAGACTAGTTTACTGAAATAGGTGGCGGGTTTACCGCAGATTTCGCAGAAATGTTCGTCGGGGCATTCCATCGGTTTGATAATCTTGGCGCTGGGGAAATCATCTATCACGGCATGGTAGATTTTCCTGCGCTCCATGCAGGATGCGTCGCTGACCAGAAAATCGTTAATCGGGTCGATCGCCCGCTCGTCTCCATAATATTTCAACATCTCAATTCCGGCCTGGCGCACCCATTTATCCTCGTCTTTCAAGGTCGGAATAACAGCATCCACCGCATGTAACCCGATTTCCTTCAATGCCTGCATGGCGTCCCGGCGTACCTGCCAATCTTTGTTGCGCAAGGCCAGTACCAGGGGAGCGATGGCAAAATCCTCTAATTCCCCCGCTTCTTCCATACGATGCTTGGTCACCAGCCACCAGGCTTTATCAACATCCCGCAAAGGTTCCCAATTCAGTCGTTCCAGGCAGTCGGCGGCTGTTTTGCGCAAACGCTCGTCTTTATCATATAAAGCGGTCAGCAGCGGCTCCGTAGCGGGGGGACCGATACTAATCAGAGCCTCTGCTGCCGCTTGATGTATCTCATCCGGTTTTCCCAGTTTAAGAAAGGTAATCAGCGGGTTTATCGCCAACGGAGTGGCGATTTTCTGTAAAGCATATGCCGCTGCTTTATTTACCCATTCGTTTTCATCCCAAAGGGCTTGGATAATCGGCTCCACCCGCCGGGGATCATCAATTTTAGTTAAAGCGACCACCACCGCTTCCCGCACCCAGGGAGATTCGTCTTTCAGGCTTTTGAGCAACGGCTCGATTGCCGCCTGATCGCCGATTTCACCTAAGATATAGGCCGTCGCTTTGCGGGCGCAATCGGTTTTATCCAATAACACCGGCAACAGCGGGTCAACCGCCGGTTTGCCCAGATTAATCAGCGCGGACACCAGATATTGCCGGTCAAAACAACCCTCGCTTTTCAAGGCATCGACCAGGGAGGGTATCACGACGGCGCCGATTTTAGTCAAAACAGTTATATTTATAAGGGGGGGCGGACAACCGGCGCAGGCAATGACCGAAGTCAAAGGCACTATCGCCGGCTGCCCGATTTGTACTAAAGCCTCTGCCGCAACCAAACGTACCTCTTCATTTTTATCCCGTAAAGCATCGATTAGGGGAGACACCGCCTGAGCGGTTTTCATTGCACCCAAAGCTGCCGCGGCGTTCTTGCGTACTATATAATCGGAATGGTAGAGATTTTTTACCAGTTTATCGTATAATTTTTCTTTTTCATCCTTAGGCGGGGTATTATCTATTTGCAGCCCCATTTTTTCTAAATTATGCGTAACCCAGGTGCAGGCCGGCATTAAACAAATCATGACTAAAACAAGCAATCCGGTTTTCCGCATCTTCCCCCCAATAAGCGCTAAATTAACGTAGTGCAGGGCTTTAGCCCTGCCCCGGACGTAACGTTCGGCCCTATAAGCAGGGCAGACCTAAAGGTCTGCGCTACATATAAATACCTTAAGTTAGTTCGTAGTGCGGGGGTTCATCTCCAATGCTGTTGACTTAAGAAATTTTTGAAGGTGTTCACGTATATGTCATCGCGAGCGGAGCGAAGCAATCTCTAGTTCCGTGCGTTTGAGATTGCTTCGGCGATAAGGCCGCCTCGCAATGACAATTCCTTAAGTCAACAGCATTGGGGTTTATCCCCCGCTTCCACCGCAAGGTTTCTGCGTCTGTTGTTGGGGATGAACCCCAACGCTACGCCTTAAGTCAACATCTCCCCTTGTAGAAATATAATATATGTACCTTTTTCTAATTGTTTTATAAATCTTATCTGGCCGCATTAACAATATATCAGGTGTTATTCCCGATTAAAATTGCAAAGAATGTACCTGAATCTTAAAAAATTTAAAAAATCCACCGCCCTAAATTCAGGGAAATAAATTTTTTCTTGCAGAAAGCTAAATCCTGTGCTATGTTATGGGGCATTCTAAGCATGGTATGCTTTTTAAATTTCACACATTCCCGGATTCATTACAGGGTGCTGTCAGTGGGTAAATTTCCCCGATAGTGGTAATGGAAAAGAAAGGAATGGCGGCAAAACCCGAAATGGAGGAAAAGAAGTTGGTCAATGTTACGATGAAGGAGTTATTGGAATCGGGGGTTCATTTTGGTCACCAGACCAAACGCTGGAATCCCAAAATGAAAAAATATATCTTTGGCGAGCGCAACGGGATATATATTATAGATTTACAAAAAACTGTGCGCTGCTTAAAGAACGCCATAAGTTTTGTGTATGAAGTGGCCGCCAATGGCGGTTCGGTACTTTTTGTCGGCACAAAACGCCAGGCGCAAAGCGTTATCGAAAAGGAAGCACAACGCTGCGGCGCTTACTATGTGACCCACCGCTGGCTGGGCGGGACTTTAACCAATTTTGCCACCATCCGCAAAAGCGTCAATCATCTCAAACAATTGGAAACGATGAAAGCGGACGGCGTTTATAATGCTCTGCCCAAAAAAGAGGCGGCGAAACTGGATAAAGAGCAGATAAAGCTGGAAAGAGTATTAAGCGGCGTTAAAGAAATGACCGAACTGCCCAAAGCGGTTTTTATCGTTGACTTACGCCGGGAAAAAATCGGGGTGCATGAGTCTAAAAAACTGGATATTCCGATCATCGCCCTGGTGGATACCAATTGTGACCCTCAGGATGCCGATTATATTATCCCCGGCAATGATGATGCTATTCGTTCGGTTAATTTAATTGTCGGCAAAATCGCCGATACTATTTTAGCGGGAAAAGAAGAATTCGCCAAACGGGTGGAAGTCAGAGCCAAGCAGGAAGCGGAAAGCAAAACCGGAGAGGAAAAGAAGGAAAGACCCCAAAAACCGGTCAGAGGCGAACGAGGCGATAGAGGTGATCGGGGCGATAGGGGCGGTGAGCGCAGAAGAGGTCGGGGCGGAAGAGGCAGAAGAGAAGGCAAACCCGCCGGGCAAGCCACTGCCGAATCCAAAGCCCCCAAAACAGCGCCTAAGGAGCCTGCTCCAACAGCTACGCCTGAGTCTGTAGAGAGTACCCAGGCGGCTTAAATTCATCCGGAGTAGCGCGGGGGTTTATCCCATAAGCGTTAGCTTAAGGCATTTTTAAAGTTCCCTCTCCCCCTGGGAGAGGGTGAGGGTGAGGGTACCATAATTAAGTTTTTTTAAAACTTTTGTACCCTCATCCCAACCTTCTCCCAAAGGGAGAAGGAGCTTAAGTGAACTGTATTGGGGATGAACCCCAATGCTACAATCTGATAAATTTTAGGCAAATTAATATAGGGAGGGAATGAAAACCATGTCAGTATCAGCCGATGCAGTAAAGGAATTACGGGAAAAGACCGGCTGTGGAATTATGGAATGCAAACAGGCGTTAAAGGAAACCGCCGGCGATATGTCGCAAGCCATCGATTACCTGCGCAAGCGCGGCCTGGCATCGGCAGCCAAGAAAAGCGGGCGGGCGGCCTCGGAAGGGCTGGTTACCTCATACATCCACGGCGGCGGGAAAATCGGCGTGCTGCTGGAAATCAATTGCGAGACCGATTTCGTCGCCCGCACCGATGATTTTCAGGAATTGTGCAAAGAAATTTGTATGCAGATTGCCGCAGCCGATCCGTCTTATGTCGGCAAAGAAGATGTTCCGGCGGATGTAATCGCCAAGGAAAAGGAAATTTACCAGGCTCAGTTCGCCGATTCCGGAAAGCCGGCACAAATAGTCGATAAAATCATCGAAGGCAAGCTGGAAAAGGGCTTTTTCGCCCAGGTTTGCCTGCTGGAACAGCCTTATATTAAAGAAGCAAGTTGTACGGTTAAAGATTTAATCGTGCAAAAAATCGCTAAATTGGGAGAGAATATTGTCGTAAAACGCTTTACCCGTTACAAATTAGGGGCGTAAGGAATGGACACACCCCGATATAAACGCATTTTATTGAAGTTAAGCGGCGAGGCTTTATTAGGCCGGCAAACCTACGGCACCGATCCCGATGTGGTTAAATATCTGGCGGAGGAGATCGTCCAAATCCGTGATATGGGTGTGGAATTAGCCATCGTCATCGGCGGCGGCAATATCTACCGCGGGGTGGCGGCCAGCGTCAACGGCATCGATCGCTCGGCTGCCGATTATATGGGGATGCTGGCTACCATCATCAACGGTCTGACCTTGCAGGATGCCCTGGAAAAACGGGGCGTTTTCACCAGGGTCATGACGGCAATCGAAATCCCCCGTCTGGCGGAACTGTACATCCGACGCCGGGCGATCAGGCATCTGGAAAAGGGACGGGTGGTGATTTTAGTTGCCGGTACCGGGAATCCTTACTTTACCACGGATACCGCCGCGGCTTTGCGGGCGATGGAAGTCAACGCCGAAGTGATCCTGAAAGCCACCAAGGTGGACGGTATTTATAGCGCTGACCCGCTGAAAAATCCTCAGGCGAAAAAGTATGAGCAGATCAATTATCTTCAGGTGTTGCAGGAGGGGTTGAAAGTCATGGACGCCACCGCGATTTCTCTTTGCATGGAAAACAAGATGCCGATTATAGTATTCAGTTTACACAAAGCCGGCAATATAAAGCGTATCATCTGCGGAGAACATATCGGCTCCAAAGTATTAGGGGAATAATCATATGCTGGAACAATTCTACAGTAGTCCCGTGGCTTTAGCCACGCATTTTCAGCCTAAGGCTGAAATAAAAGGCATGTTCAGTCCGAAAGGTGTGAATTAATTTGAGAAGATTTAACCACTTGTGAGTCGTTATTGCATGGCTTTGCCATGAAAATCAGCCCTAAAGGGCTGGGACTACGATTTTTCTTATTCCGAACTCAGGTTATTAGGGGAATAATCATATGCTGGAACAATTCTACAGCCAGATTGAAAAAAAGATGGAGGCGACCGGAGCCGCTTTAAAAAAAGAATACGGGAGCCTGCGCACCGGACGGGCTTCTATTTCCTTGTTAGAGGGGATTAAGGTTTTATACTATGCTGCCCCGACCCCGATCAATCAAGTGGCCAATCTGTCGATTCCGGATCCTGGTTCGATCCTGATTCAACCCTGGGACGTCTCCCAAATCAAGGAGATTGAAAAGGCGATTCTAAAATCCGACCTCGGATTAACTCCCAATAACGACGGCAAAACCATCCGCATCAATATTCCTCCGCTGACCGAGGAACGCCGCCGGGAATTGGTCAAAGTGCTCAAAAAGTACGCTGAGGAAGCCAAGGTCTCCCTGCGCAACATTCGCCGCGATGCCATGGATAAGCTCAAGCAGATGGAAAAAGACGGCGAAATCTCCGAAGACGACCACCGGCGCTCCCATGAGAAGATTCAGCATATAACCGATAACTATACCAAATTGATTGGGACGGTTGAGCAGCATAAAGAAGCGGAGATTATGAAGGTTTGAGGGGGTAAGATAGCAGATAAATGCAAGGGCAGCCACAAGGTTGCCCTTTTTGATGTTTCGGCGTATCCCCACGCCGAAACTATCAAGGGGGAACGTTACCACTTTACAGTTTCGGTGTGATACCAATTCGCTATCAAAGATTAATGTAGCGCGGGAGTTCATCTCCCGTAAGCAGGCGCTGCAAACGGGGGATAAACCCCCGTGCTACGAATTATTCTTCAATGTTTGATAGCGGATTGGTATGAGCACTCCGGAGCAGACCTAAGGGTCTGCGCTACGTTAAGTGAACTGTATTGGGGCTAAAACCCTGCGCCATATTTTATAGATATTTGCTGTTTTGCTTAAAACGCTTCCAAATGCACGATTTTTTCAAACGGTCTTCTTACCGTACCGCTTAAGGAAAGGATTTTTTCCGGGGCGCGGGGATTTTTATAACCCAGACGCAGCAAATTGATAACCTCTGTTTCCCCAGGTAATTTTAATAAACTGTTCACACCTTCTATCCCTTGTTTCGTATCGAGCAAAATAGAAAAAAATTGCGCCCCGATATTACGGGCGGACGCCGCCAGCAAAAGATTTTGCAATAAAATTCCCAGGGAGATAATATCTAATTCCTGCAATAATACATTGGCGCCATTTTGCCTTTTATAAACCAGGGCGACCAGCAAAGGAGACCGGCGCAATAAATCTCCGAAAAAATCCCTAGATACCTTTTTCATAAAGAGGCTTTTTACCGGTTTTAAAAAGGCATATTTCCCCAGACATATGGAACCCTGCTTAAAAACATAGCCCTGGAATCTGTTCAGCAAGGTAAGCAAAAGCCCGTCGGCCTTAATGGTGGTCTCGGCAAAGCTATAACGCAGCCAGGTCTGCATCCGGGCCTCATAAGCCTTATCCATATGAATTTCATAGGAGACATCGGTCATTAAGTCCCCCAAAGAATTTATCAACCCCTGATCTTTAATGAAGATCAACTCCCTTCCCCGCCTGTTTTGAAAGCCGAAAGAATTTAAAGCCGTTTCCAGCAATAAATCTTCATCCGGCGCGGACAAATCCTCCCGGAGAAAATCCTTGCGGTAGGAATGGCGGGATTTAATCAAATTAAAGGGATTGGGATTGATCGGGTGCGGATTTAATTTCTCAATACGGTATAACCGATTATACTGATTATCGTGGATGATTATATTTGGCCGCTCCCTGTTAGCGGCAGCGGCTTTTTTCACATACCCCCAGCCGAACAGGCAGGCAATCTCAACCTGAGCGGGAATATGCCAATATATTTTCAACTCTTGCAAAGAATCGGGGGAGGCGGGATAAAGCGGCTGCAACGCAATATTAGCGGCGGATGCGGCCAGCATCAGATTGGCCAGCGCCGTACCCATACTCAATAAAGACAGGCGGTATTCGTTAGGGCCGGGGTCGCGTCTGGCGGTATCCCGCAGGCAGATCAGCAAATTAGGCAGCTTTTGCAAAAAGTCTTCTTTTTGCGCCCTGCCGGGATACGAAGCGAAATCCTCCAGCCAACCGGCGGCGGCACAAGCGAATTTGCGGATAAAATCATCCTTCTGGATGACCAGAAATTCCCAGGGCTGAGTATTGAAAGGACTCGGTGCCCAGGCAGTCGTCTCCAGAATGCGCTGTAAATCGTAATGAGAAATCTTCTCATCGGTAAATACCGCGCTGTAGGTTTGGTCTATGTTGGCGGAATTGAAGATAGACATTTTATGGCTCATGGCGACAAACTGTGGGTAAATTTATTTTCACCACGAAGTACACGAAGCGCACGAAGAATTACAAAGGCTGGTTTTTACGCTAATGCAGCCAAACGTAAAAAGTTTATAGCGGGGAAAAAGGTAAAAAAACAAAGTAACTAGTTATAATATTTAATTAAACTATTTATTTTTCTTCGTGATCTTCGTGTGCTTCGTGGTGAAAAAAGTGTTTCTTAAATATGGTATCTCCCTTATTTCCTCCCCTTTCTCTTCCGAATCATCTCAAAAAAAGCGCCGAAGCGGGTTCGCATCTGGCCGCGGTTTTCGCCGGGCAGATCGGAATCGACCAGCAGGATCGGGATGTCCATATGCTCCTTAATGGTATCGGTAACGATGCGCGCCGCGGCCGCGTTGTAGTTACAGCCGAAATTGCAGTTAAAAACCACCCCGTCCACCCGTCCCATCCTTTTGATATTACTGAGCGTCCACAGCGCCTTTTGGACGGCGCCGAAGGTATAGGGGGTATTGATAAAACGCTCGGCCATGATTTGCACCGGGTCGCCAATGGTGGGAATATCTTCCTGATAATTATTCATCACACATTCCGTCCCGGCCAAAACCCCGCCCATATCGTCCATAACATTATAAAGCCCCAGGTCTCCCCAGGCGATTCCGGTGACTAAAATTCTTACCGGGTCATCCGCCACCCCCCAGCCGCGCTGCCCCTTACGCACCCGCTCCCTGAGGGATTCATAAATCCGCTCCATGGCAGCCAGGCAAGCTGCCGGGTCGCATAACCAATCCCCGCTGATAAAAGTGGCCATGATCAAATCCAGGCTCCCCAGGGGGATGCAATCCTCCAGCATCAGAGCCTGTATTTTGCGGGTTACATCCCGAATCTTATTTTCCCGGATAAATTCCCGGCGCAACTTCTCCGTATCGACAGGCTTTCCGGTTTCGGCCGCGATTTTCTCCAGGAATGACCTAACCTCGGAAAGCATAAATTCCAGCGACAGATTTTTCTGCCGATCGGAGCTGATACAGGGGGATTCGCCGAAAAAGCCTTTGTATTTACTGCGCAAGGCTTCATAACAATATTGAGAGTCATAACACCAGGGGCCGACGAAGGGATAAAACAGATCGAGCTTAGCCCCCCCCTCATAAAAAAGCGCATATGCTGCGGCCTGAGCCGGGCAGGCATCGGGGGAAAGATAGGCGCGTCCCCGGATCGCTAAAGCATTATCGCCTAAAGCCAGCATCCGGCAAAAGGCAAAAAAGAATGGGTCAAGAGCCACCACCCCGGAGCCGAAATAAAGATCGGTGGGATTAACCGACCATTTACCCACAATTTTCAAGCCCCGCTGGCGCATCGTTTCTATACGCTCCGGCACCGACAAAATCAGATATTGCAGTTCGGTCATCCCGCGAATCGACACATCCACCCGGAAATCAAAAATCCCCGGAAACTTAAAAAGCGCTGCCGTCATATACCAAAAAATCTCCCAGGAGGAAACAACGCGCCCGTCAATGGTGGGCAACGCTCCCAGGTTACTGACAATATAGGGCTTTTTCAGGATGTTCAAACCGAATTTCAGGCGTTTGTCTAATGGTTTCAAATAGATTCTCTTTTTTATTTTCACCGCAGAGACGCAGAGGACGCAGAAAAATAAAATTTATAGGTTGTGTTGCAAAAGAACGGTAGCACAGGCATCTTGCCTGTGATGTGGGCAACGCCCACACAGAAACGGTGAATCTATTGGAGCCGCTGCAAACACAGGCTGGAAGCCTGTGCTAGTAGAGCGTTCCATAAATAATGATGTACAGAACCTGTCATTGCGAGCTTAAGCAAAGCAATCTCGATTCTACCGGGCACTTCCGAGATTGCTTCGGCGATAAAGCTGCCTCGCAATGACAATTAAATGTACATATTTTAATGAAACGCTACACTAGTTAGGGTGGGCTGTGCCCACCGTCTTAAATAATTTTTGCTTCATTTTGGCCTTGCATAAACAACTTATGCTATTCAAAATTGGTGGGCAAAGCTACAAAACTATTTAAGCTGCCTTCTTATGTCTGGACTGGCTGAATTTTTTAGCCTGTTCTTTGGTTTTTCGGATACGTTCTGCATCTGAAAGATGCTTGTACTCTTCGTACATTTTATCCCGGATTTCACGAACCATTTTTACCGTATCAATTTTCATATTATAGAACCTTTAAATATACCTTGTCGTAGTGCCAGGGCTTTAGCCCCAATACCGTTCACTTAACGTAGCGCAGACCTTTAGGTCTGCTCCGGGGTGCCCGCAAAAGCCACCACATAAGCAGGGCTGAAGCCCTGCGCTACATCTTAAGTTAACAGTATTAGCTTTAGCCCTGGAATTTCAGCCCTAAAGGGCTGGGACTACATAATTTTTATTCTGATTTTCTTCGTGCCCTTCGTGCTCTTCGTGGTAATCAACGAATCCCGTTTCTAACCAAACTCTCCCGGAACGCCTCCACCCTGGTTTTGAGCTGCCCGACGTCCGAATCGCTGTAATCGGAATGCAGATGCAAAACAGGTATGCCCGTAGTATCTAAAAGCTGCTTCAAGGCTTGCAATTTAAAGGAATAGGCATCGCAGAAACGCAGGGTATAGTATAACACCCCGTTGATTTTATATTCCGCAATCAGCCGCTTGATATGCTTGTTGCGGGGATCGCTTTGCTCGTCATGGTAGGGAAGCGATCCGCAGGGAACGTTATTTATATAAGCGGCGGCTAGGTTGTCTAGGTTCGGCTCTTTTACCTCGATGTAGATACCACGCGAGCCGGAGCAGAGTTCATCCATGGCAAATTCCATTCCCAGATCACGGAAAATATTGATCAGCTTATCATCCCCTGAAGCCATCATCCCGCCTGCCAGCAAAATCCTTATTGCCGGAACTTGATTTGCCGGATGTTGGTCTGTCTCATTTAAAAGAGCTTGCAACAGCAGCAGATAATCCCGCTTATCCAGGACACTGCCCGCCCTGATGAACTGGATTAAATCGCTCCAGGAAATTTTTGCGCTTTTCAACGCCTGATAAAGCTTGCGCTGGCAGGAACGGATGTCGTTAAATAATTTTATCGCCTCCGCTAAATCCGCGGCGCTAATCGGCCTTTTAACGATACCCTCTAATTCGCAAACAAGCTGCTCAAGCCCTTGGCGATAGAATTCCCGCCCTTCCGGGGTATAATACTTGCGGGAAAATCCGACATGAATAATCTTAACCCCGAAATACTTTTCCCAGACCTCCAGCATCCGTTTCATTTGCAGACAGGAGGGGGCATCGGCCACATAATCCACCGCTTCGTAATAAAAATCCTGCTTGCTTTCTTTCAAACCGATGCAGCTACAGGTAAAGGGACAGGAACTGGAGGAGAGATAACTGTTGCCGGCGGTGGAAACCTCTACGTTCCCCCCCTGATTTAAGCGCAGGGGGATTAACCCGGCGGCATAGATAATTTCTTCCGGGATATAAGCGCAGAAATGCCCGACTATCTTCTGCCCCGCCGCTTTTTGCGCCGCTAATTGTTTGGGGCGCTCACGTAATAATTCGGAAAGCTTCTCAAGGCAATTCAGGTTTTTTTTTACCGCCCCGCCGCAAGCAACGTCAACAGACACCTGTTCCTGGGCGATAACCGCCGCTCCGTACGCCCCGTTCAATTGCGGGTCGAAATCGAATTTGATAAAATCCCGCTCGATTTCCTGACTCAAACCGGCGCGCACCCCGGCGTTTTTGGCCACCCCGCCGGTAAAGGCTACATCCGCCTCTACCTTCAATTTCTTGGCCATATTGCCGACACGGCGGCAGACCGCCAGGATCAAACCGGCAACTATATCCTCCATCGAGTTTCCGTCCGCCACCAGCGATACAACCTCGCTTTCGGCAAAAACGGTGCACATCGAACTGATTTTACAGGGGTTTTTAGAGTCAAAATACAGGCGGGCGAACAGGTCTAAATCCAAATCCATCGCTTTCGAGGTAACTTCCAGGAATTTACCGGTACCGGCGGCACAGCGGTCGTTCATGGCAAAATCCACCACCTCTCCCGCGGCATTCAGCTTGATGACCTTGCTGTCCTGTCCGCCGATGTCGATGACCGTTCGCACCGAGGGACACAGCGTATGTATACCCCTGGCATGACAGGTAATCTCGGTAACCGTTTTCCGGGCAAAGGGGGCATTGACCCGCCCGTACCCGGTGGCGACTATATAATCAATCTCCTTTTCCCGTAAACCGGCTTTTTCCAGAGCCTGATCGAAAACGATCCGGCCGCGATCCGCCACCTTCATGGAAGACTGGAAAAGCGCCGTGGCTAAAACCTTGCGCCCCTCCAAAATGACCACCTTGGAAGAACGCGAACCTATATCAATTCCTGCGGTAATCAATACGTTACCTCACTTTTAAAATTAATAACAGCATTTCAACAACTCCGGCATCTTTTCCATACTATTATAGAACAATCTCACTATATGAAGCAATAGTCCAAATTTGGGTGTTTACTAAATATCCGCGCTGGTATAGAATTATTTTTTAAATTATTACTCATAATCTTCCCAGGATTTATTATGACCACTTTAGAACAATTTCATAGTTGGTTAAAAAACGATGAAGATGAACATTTGGAGTTCAAAGAGGCAAAAAATAATTTTGATTTCAACATGTTATTGGAATATTGCGTTGCTTTAGCCAATGAAGGCGGCGGTAAATTGGTTCTGGGGGTTTCCGATAAAAAACCAAGAAGAATCGTCGGCACTTCAGCTATCAGTAATATTCAGAAAATGCAAGAAAACCTTTATGAAAAGTTACAACTGCGCGTAGAAATAGAAAAATTTTTAAAAGACGATAAACGCATTTTGATAATTCATGTTCCATCAAGACCGGTTGGTCAGGCATTACATCTTGACGGCAAATATCTAATGCGTATTGGAGAAAGGCTTCTCCCGATGGATTCGGCCAAACTAAAAGAAATTCTCAACGAAACAGAAACGGATTTTTCCGCCCAAATGTGCCATAGGGCGACTATAAATGATTTATTGCCGGAAGCTATACAAAAATTCAGAACATTATGGGCAAAAAAATCCAATAAGAAAGAAATATTAAATTTATCAGATAAACAACTGCTTAAAGACGCTGAACTTTTCGACGGCAAATATTTAAATTATGCAGCTTTAATTCTTCTGGGAAAAAGAGAATCTTTGGGGGAATTTTTGCCGGATGCCGAAACGATATTCGAATATCGTAATAACGCAAGCAATATAGAATATCAAGACCGAAAAGATTACCGAATAGGCTATCTTTTTTATTGCGACGAATTATGGGAAAAAATCAATGCCAGAAATGAAATGTTTCATATTCAAGAAGGGTTATTTATGCGAGACATTCTGGCATTCAATGAAGAAGTAATAAGAGAAGCAATTTTGAATGCCGTTTGCCATCGGGATTATCATTTGCATGGGTCAGTCTTTATTAAACAATACCCTCAAAAATTCATCATTGAAAGTCCGGGAGGCTTTCCTAACGGGGTAACGGAGGAAAATATCTTAACCAAACATGTACCAAGAAATCGAAGAATTGCCGAAGCTTTTGAGAAAATAGGATTTGTAGAAAGATCAGGTCAAGGTGCAAGAAAAATGTTCAAGTTCAATATTATTGAAGGCAAGGGGCGTCCTGATTATTCGAAAACCGATAATTACTGTGTCAGGCTAGCGTTATCGGGCACAGTACAAGATGTTGAGTTTTTAAGGTACTTGGAAAAAATAGGGAAAGAATACCAAAAAATGTTTGATGCTGAAGATTTATTGCTTTTAGATGATATAAGGCAAGGGAGAAAAATAACCTCTAAAAAACATATTAATAAATTTAAGGAAATGGGGTTGATAGAATCTTGTGGAGTTACACGAGGAACACGGCATCTCCTTTCAAAAAAGTATTATTCTTATGTTAATAAAGGCGGAGAGTATACCAGAAAAAGAGGGTTGGATAAAGATACAAATAAGATGCTGATAATAGAGCACTTGAAACATTTTACCAAAGGGAAAATTACAGATTTCGAAGCGGTTTTTCCTGGTATGAAAAGGCAACAAATTCATAGACTGCTGCATAGTTTGAAGAAAGAAGGAAAAATTGAATTCAGAGGAAGCCAAAAATCCGGTTTTTGGATTTTTGCAGAAATGCGGCAGAAAAATGCAACAGAAAATAATAAGTAACGCTATTACAATGAGTTATAAATTTTAAAATGATACAGAAATGCGGCAGAAAAATGCAACAGAAAATAATAAGTAACGCTATTACAATGAGTTATAAATTTTAAAATGATACAGAAATGCAACAGAAAAATTCCATACCGTTTCACGGTTTTAAACCTTTTATGGGGAATACTCATCTCCTTCCCCCAATCTGCCTGGGCTTACATCGACCCCGGCACCTCCGGATTCGCCTTCTCCTTTTTGGGGCCGGTTCTGGCCGCTTTGGGCGGTACCTTAGCCTTGTTTTTCCGCCCGATTATGAATTTTTTGCGCCGCCTGTTTAAACAAAACCCCAAAACATCCAAAATAGTTGTTTTGATAATCATTGCCGTTAGCGCCGCTTTAGGCTATTATTTTTTTTTATCGGAAGGAAGAGAAAATAAATTTATGAGTGATAAGAAAGGTAAAAAAATTATTGTACTGGGCATGGATGGACTTGACCCCAAGATCATGGAACGCCTGATGGATGAGGGAGCGCTGCCCAATTTCAACCGTCTGCGCCTGCATGGGGATTACGCACATCTTCAAACCTCCAATCCGGCGCAAAGCCCGGTAGCCTGGTCTTGCATGGCCACAGGAGCCAATCCCGGCCAGCACGGCCTTTTCGATTTCATCCGCCGCGATCCGCAAACTTATATGCCTGATCTAGCCATTCTGAAATTTAACCGGGGACAATCCGGAAATAAGATGTTCTCCCCCGTACAGCACGGCCAAACCTTTTGGGAGATTGTTTCCGAAGCGGGATTACCCAGCAAGGTCATCCGCTGGCCGATTACCTTTCCCCCCAAGGAAGGCAAAAGCCAAATCCTGGCCGGAATGGGAGTGCCGGATATTAAGGGCACTTTAGGGCATTATGCTTTTTATACTACTGAAGTCGTCGATCCTGACGATCCAGGGAAATATAAAATTATCACGGTGGCGGCGGACAAAAACGCAGTGATAAAAACCGAAATCGTTGGGCCGCAGGTGGGCGGGATTTTTAAAAAGAACGCCTCGCTTCCCCTGCTGCTGAAACCGAATAAAGAGCGCCGGGAACTAGAGATAAACGTAGACGGACAAACCATTGTGCTGGCGGAAAAACGCTGGAGCAAATGGGTACAGTTGAATTTCAGCGCCGGTTTGCTGAAAAAGATCAGCGCCATCGGCAAATTTTATCTGGCCGAGGTTGCCCCGGAATTGAAACTTTATCTATCTCCGCTTCAGGTAAACCCGCTCAGCCCGGCCTTTTTCATCTCGCAGCCGGAGGAATACGCCGCGGAACTGGCTGAAGCTGTCGGGCTTTATCATACCTTGGGCATCCCGGAGGATACCAACGCCCTTAATGAAAAGCGCCTGGATGAAGATGCTTTTCTGGAAAGCTGCACCGAGATCGAAAGGGAGCGGGAAAAGATGCTCATCTATGAATTGAGCCGCTTCAAATCCGGACTGCTGGCCTTGGTCTTCGATACCAGCGACCGCATCCAGCACATGTTCTGGCGGGCATCGAACAACAAAACGGGACGTTACCAACACGTTATCAGCGATATGTATAAGGGAATGGATCAACTCTTAGGGGTAGTGCTCAGGCATGTGGATCACGACACCACGCTGTTAATTTGCTCCGACCACGGCTTTACCTCCTTTGACCGGGCGGTAAACTTAAACTCCTGGCTGGTGGAGCAAGGGTATATGCAACTATCTTCCCGTCCTTCAGTGCGGGAGGATAATTCGCTGTTCGCCGATGTGGTCTGGGAGAGTACCCAGGCTTATGCTTTGGGCTTCGGAGCGATCTATCTGAATCGTCAAGGCCGGGAAGCCAAGGGGATTGTCAGCGTTGCCGAAGCGGATCGCCTGTCATCCGGGATTATTAAAAAACTGCAAAAGCTGCAAGACCCCCTGTTTCCCAGCCCGGTAATCAATAAGGTCTATAAATCCGGCGAACTATATTCCGGCCCCTATGCCGACCAAGCCCCGGATTTGGTGGTAGGATTTTGCCCCGGCTACCGCGCCTCCTGGCAAACCGCGATCGGCGGCGCGCCGGTTGTCATTTTCGAGGATAACCTGAAAACCTGGAGCGGCGATCACTGCGTCGATCCCCAATTCGTTCCCGGCATCCTATTTTCCAATCGCAAGCTCAAGGGCAAAACCCCGCGCATTATCGACATCGCCCCTACTGTGTTGGAGGATTTGGGACTAACTGTTCCTGATTCGATGGAGGGGCAGCCGTTATTGTAATTTGCGGCAAAAAGCAACCGGACAATGCTGCCGCCGGGCATAAAAATTCGGTCGTTCGGAGTAGGGACTTTAGTCCCGTTCCCCGCACGTTCGCATCGTGCATCACGAACGAGGCTAAAGGGAGAAAAGGCAAAACGAAGCTTAAATGAACGGTATTGGGCTTAAGGAAAAACATAGCCCAACAACTTATAAATCAGCTTGGCGGCCAGAAAATCCGGGGCGGGATGGAAGGGAATGGGGCACAACTCCACCACATCGGCGCCAACGATTTTACGTTGTTCGGCTACAGTGCGCAACAATTCCAAAACGGGATACCAGGTCAAGCCACCCGGTTCAGGGGTGCCCACCGCAGGCATAATCGAGGGATCGAAAACGTCTAAATCGATAGTCAGGTAGACATTTTCATCCAGTCGTTCCACCGCTTGTTCGATCCAGTCATAACCATGCTGAATTTGATGGGCGTAGAAGATGTCAAGCTCCCGAACACGGGCAAAATCGGCCTCCTCGCGGCTTAGATTGCGAATCCCCACTTGTACCGCCGGGGCGTGTTCTATTATTTGTCTCATTACGCAGGCATGATTGTACGGCGTTTCCTGATAGCTTTCCCGCAAATCGGCATGAGCGTCCAGTTGCAGGACGGAAAGGTTGGGGTATTTTGCGGCAAAGGCTTTGACCAACCCCAGACTAATACTGTGCTCTCCGCCTAAAGCCACGGGGAATTTATTGCTCTCAAGCAACATAACGGTTACGTTCTGAATCTGAGCCAGGTTGTTCTCATAGCTTGAATAATCGGCGATCAGTTCAGGTAAGGTGTAGATGCCGATATTATGGTAAGGCTCCCGCTGTATTTCGCAATCGTAAAGTTCGACATTCTGCGAGGCGCGGATAATCGCCGCCGGCCCCATTCGTGTACCGCCCTGATAAGACGTCGTCTGTTCATAGGGCAGAGGCAAAATCACGACTTTTGAGTCTTCCCAATTGCTGTTTTCCTCCGGCAACGCCAGGAAGTTGTTGGGAAGCCAGTGATATTTTTCAAGCAGTTTCATGGGAATTTCCTAATAGATATTTTTTATCTGATAACAGTAAATTTCTTTTGTTTAACCACGAAGCACACGAAGATCACGAAGGGTTAAAATTAAGAACTTATCCGTAAATAATTTCCCCCTCTTTGGAAAAGAGGGGACAGGGGAGATTTTCTTATAATTTTCAACAAAAGCCTTGTTGTGTAAAGGCATTATTATAAAATCCCCCTTAATCCCCCTTTGCCAAAGGGGGAGATAAACGATGCCTCTTATTTACGGATAAGTTCTAAATAATGCTTTTTAAAATTACCATTTTTTCTTCGTGCGCTTCGTGTGCTTCGTGGTAAAAAGTAATCTCATCAATTTAAACCACTTCCAAAACCGCCTGGTCAATCTTGAACTGCGGCTTGGTACGGTTTTTAATGCTTTCTTCGGCTTGCTCGGCCAGGGCGTTGACGATCAAAGGCAATACAATAGTGGCGTCGGCAAAAAGAGAAACCTTCATGGCTTTGGCGGAGATTTTGCCCCAGGATTGAGCCTCTTCGAAAGTGCAACCGCTCAAGCCACCCCATTGAGGAGCGTCGGCGGTAATCTGGAGGGCGTATTTATGCCCTTGTGTCTCATGTCCCATCAGATAAGCGGTGACCTCGGTTTGCTGGATATAATTTTTGGGAGTGCCGCCGCCGACATAAATTACGCCGCTGGCGTTGGTCTTATAAATCAATTGGGCGGTTTCGACAACATCCTGGATTACATCGAACTGGAAATTACATTTACCCTTTACCCGATTGAGTGCCATGGCGATACCGATTGAGGAATCACCCACCGCCGGGCAATAAACCGGGACATTGGCGCGGGCCGCCGCGGTCAATATCCCATTCTCTTTACCTGTCTTGTTCAACTCCTGCCCCAGAAGATACAGAAAATGGCGGGTGGTGTAAGGCTTATCCTGCGGAAGACCGGCAGCAAAATCGGCGATAAAATGATCGGTTTGCTGGAAATCCAGATCGGAGGCAAAGACATCATAAATACGGTCGACCATCTCTTCCCGCAAGGCAGTATCATCCGCCAGATGCGAGCCCTGCCAATGGTAGCGGCCTAAGGATTCATGGCAATCATGAAACAGATTGGCGCCGGTAGCGACCAGGCAATCAATCAGCCGGTTTTCAATCAAATAGACGATGATCCGGCGCATCCCCGCCGGTACCATAGCCCCGGCCAATCCCAGCAGGATGGTAACGTTATCCTCCAGCATATTCTGCCAGACTTCCACGCTTTTGGCTACATTCCGTCCCTGAAAAGCGGTTTTCCCCATAGCCTGAACCAGGCCGCTTAAGTTATAATCCGTAACTTTCGGCGGATCGACCGGCGTATGTAAGTACTTTGACATTCTTCATCCCTCCGAATATAAAAGTAGGGTGGGCTGTTGATTTAAGACGTAGCGCAGGGCTTTAGCCCTGCTTTCTTCGAACGTGACATCCATGTTTGACTAGGTGGGGAGGCAGACCTAAAGGTCTGCGCTACATACCCAAAAATAAAAAAAGGCGAGGGAAAAATCCGCCGCCTTTTTTTAATGAATATTATACTTCAAATTCTTAATAACAAGCTTCGACCTTTCCACCGTCAATCACTCTGATGCGATCTTTAGTAACTACACGTCGTGACATGCCAATATCCTTGGGAAACTCCAGGCCGCGATTGAGCAGATTTTTTTCGAAGGTCTTGATTTCAAAAGCTTCCTTCACATAACTCATTGCCTTTTCCATTTCAAACTTCTTGCAGGAAAAGATGTCCAGGCTCAAGTAACCCTTTTCGGGAAAGGTATGGATGCTAATGTGGCTTTCCGCGATAAGCACGAAACCGGAAATGCCCCAATCTTCAGGCTTTAACCCTTCGTAACGAAACACATAGGGAGGCATTATTTTGTGCATATCAATGTTTTCCGGAAGCTCTTCCAGTAAGCCGTATATCAAATTAATGTCTTGAAGTTTTTGCGGGTTACACCCATAGCCATCAACCATCAAGTGTTGACCAAACCCGACCATCTTATGTATTCCTCCTATAAAAGACGTGATAATAAAACAGCCAAGCAATTGGCTAGGGCAATTAAGGCAGTCATTCTATCCGATATTTTCCGCGTTAGCAAGCATTTTTTTATGTCCAGGAGGTGTTTTTTTATTTTTTTACTCAGAGCATTGCACAACAATTAGTTATTGACTGTTTAAAATGGCTTGATGTTCCATTGACTACCATTGCCGCATAGTTAAAATGACTATGGTTTTTCTTTCCTCCTTTATTCTTTTCTCCGTAGTGCCGGGGCTTTAGCCCCGGAAGATCAGCCCTAAAGGGCTTTAGACTACGAAATACAGGGTTTTATTTTCAAAAATACCATGAATTTTCATTACATTTTCACTTTAATTATAACTGGTTCCGCCACTTTTTTGTAAATTATTTTTGCAAGTTTTTAAAATAAAAATCCTATACCAAAGAGCGAAGGTGAAAAGCGCCCAAAATTGCCGGCGATAATATTGATTATTCAGGTTTTTTCCCAGCAACTCTTTGATATAATTTTCTTTAAAATAGCCTAATTCCCTTATATCGTCGCCCAACAGGAGATCATGGACTTTTGACTTAAATTTTTCATCATTAAACCAATTACCCAAAGGTACGGTAAAGCCGGTTTTTTTACGCTGCAAAATTTCCTTAGGCACTAAACCTTGCATTGCCTTTCTCTGGATATATTTTCCCTTGCCCCAATGCAGTTTATATTGAGAGGGAATTGTCGCCATCAATTCCACCAGTTCGTGATCCAGATAAGGGACTCTGGCTTCTACCGCATGAGCCATGGTCATTTTGTCGTTCTTTAAAAGCAAATCATCGGGCAGCCAGGTTTTTATGTCCAATAACATCAACTGATTAAGACTATCTTCGCCGGACTCAAAATATGGTTTTAAATATTGCTCCAGCGGCTCTTGCTGCGCTACGATATTTTTAAATTTATCGGTATAAAGTAAATTTTTATCCTCCGGGGAAAAAACCGAAACCATGGCAGCATAGGCTTTTGCCCGATTATTAGCAGACGATATAGTTGCAACAATTCTTTGTATATCAATATGATTAGATACGCTGTAGGCTAATTTATTCCAAATTGACAAAAAAGGCATGTATTTAATGGCATAAATATAATGCAGTATTTTATATTTTGCATATCCGGCAAGCATCTCATCGGCGCCTTCGCCGGAGAGCACCACCGTCACAAATTGCTTAGTCAGTTTAGCCATCAAATAAGTGGGAATGACGGCGGCGTCAGCCAACGGCTCGTCCAGATACCAGGTGATTTGATCCAGTAAATCGGCGCTGCTTTCCTCGGCATATAGGGTGTGGTGTTGAGTATGGAAACGATCGGCGACGATTTGAGCGAAATTAAGCTCATTATATTTTCCATCCGCAAAACCGACCGAAAACGTCTCTACCGGTTTTTCGCTCAATTGACTCATCAGCCCCACGATGAAGCTGGAATCCAGTCCGCCGGACAGATACGCCCCTAAGGGCACTTCGCTGATTAATCTTAACCGGATTGATTCTTTTAGTTTATCCTGCAAGGCGTGGGTAAAATCGTCCAGACTGAGGCTGTGATCAGGCTGAAATTGGATGTCCCAATATTTCTCTATGCGTAATTTGCCGTGCCGGTACACCAAGAAATGACCGGGCAATAATTTTTTAATCTGGCGGAAAACCGTATTTTCACCCGGTGTAAAGCGGAAGCTGAAAAAGCGGTCTAAAGCTAATTCATCCAATTGGGGGGTTACCTGGGGATGTTGCAGGAGGGATTTGATTTCCGAGGCAAAAAGCAGTTTATCGGGAAGCTGGATATAATAGAGCGGCTTGATTCCCAGGCGGTCGCGTACCAAGAAAAGCTCCTCTTTTTTAGTGTCCCAGAGGGCAAAGGCGAACATGCCGCGCATTTTTTTGACGCATTCCGTGCCGTATTCTTCATAGGCATGGAGGATGGTTTCGGTATCGCTTCTGGTTTGGAAGGTGTGGCCTTTTGAGATAAGCTCCTGGGTGATTCCCTGATAATTATAGATTTCCCCGTTAAAGACCAGCCACAGGCTGCGGTCTTCATTGGTCATCGGCTGATGCCCGCCGGACAAATCGATGATGCTCAAGCGGCGGTGCCCAAGCCCTGCAATACTATCATGGTAATAGCCGAAATCATCCGGCCCGCGATGGCTGATGACATTGCACATCCGTTCCAGGGTTTCTTTTTGATACTCGCCGATTATGCCGCAGATACCGCACAAGGGTTTAAATCTCCTGACTCGACTCAAATTTTTAACCACGGAAACACGGAATTGCAGAAACACAGAAAAATAATTTAAAATATAGAATGATGATGGTTTCGTAAAAAATCTATAAAAATTTCTTTTCCGTGATTCCGTTTTCAGTGTTTCTGTGGTTAATTTCTTACATCAATTCAACGCAATTTGCCGACTTGCTGATAGATTTCCCAATACCTCAACGCCTGTTGCCGCCAACTGAATTCCAGGGCGATTTCGCGGGACTTTTGCCCCATCATCATCCGCTCCTGCGGATTAGAAATCAGGCGGATAACAGCCTCTGCAATGGCTTGGGGATTTTCCATAGGTATGATAACGCCGTTTCCCCTGATTAATTCACCGGTGCCACCAGTGTTGGTGGTAATAATCGGCAAACCGCAGGCCATTGCCTCCAGAACAGTATTGGACATGCCCTCGTTTTTGGAAGGCAGGATGAAAATGTCCGCATTGTTATAATACCGGGGCATCTGGCTATGCTCCTGGAACCCTAAAAAGCTGACACCAGCGGCAATCCCCAAATCCGCTGATAAAGATTGAAGGTGCTGCTCCAGATTTCCTTCGCCGATAATGGTTAAGGTGATCTGGGGAAACTTTTTTATCACCTCCGGCATAGCGCGAAGCAGATAATCAATGCCTTTGCGTCCAATCAAACGGGAGACGATAATCAAATTGATTTTCCCGCTGTTCTTTCGAACTTGGGGCTTGAATTCATCCACATCGATACCGTTATAGATTACCCCAATCTCCTGATGGGGCGCGGTTTTGTGCGCCAAATCCCTAAGCCCGACGCTATTGGCAATCACCCGTCGGCTTTTCGCCCAGATTTTTTTGAAAAGCGGGGTAAGGAAAACATATTCCAGATTGAAATGATGATTGAAGCCGGGGACGTCGGAACCGCGTAAGGAAACGATATAAGGTAAATTTTTTCGTAATTCGTAGGCAATCAGACCGGAAGGAAAGCCGAAAAAGGCGTGACAAAGGTCTGCTTTTAAGGATAATTTTTTAATATACTGACGGGTATGATAGATATAGCTAAGAACTTCCCGATGTGTCCAGTTGTGCAGCCGTTTCTTGCCTATTTCCAATTTATGGATACGAATATTGGGGGAAAAATTTTCGCTTCCGCCTTTGCCCCAGGCCGAGGTTACCAGATCGATTTCCAGTTCGGGAAAAGAAGCGAATTCCTTGAATAGATAATATGTGGCATTGGCTCCCCCTCCGCCGATGGGAGGAAATTCATAATTAAGAAAGAGTATTTTCATTAAACCCCAGTTATGTGAGGTAGTTGCAAAACTATCTGTCATCCCCGAACGCTTTTATCGGGGATATGGTTTTTCAAGCAGTTAAAACCAGATTCCCGATAAAAATCACTGCGGGAATGACACTTCGGGGAACTTTTGCAACTACCTCATGTGTTATGGCTTTTGCGCTACCACAACGTAATTCAAGGCATAAACTTTTTGTTTTTCCAAATTTTCATCCAGCCATGCAATTAATTTTACATATAACCTATTTATCATCATGCTTAATGGATGCAATAACGGAATATTATATAAAGAATTAACAAAAATAGTAGAGGGCAGATGCCCTAAAAAGGAGATAATCCCGCCTGCCGGTTCTAAGATTATTATTTTGAAACCGGACTTTTCCAGCATAAAACGTAATCCGTGCTTAGTGTAGCGGAAATAGTCATGCGGCTCATTATGCAGATAGGACAAATGCGGTACGGTAAGGATTAACTTCCCGCCGTCTTTTAATATCCGCTGAAATTCGGACAAGGCTTTTTGCGGCTCCGGCACATGTTCCAGTACCTGAGAACAAAAAACCGTGTCGTATTGACCGCCGTCCAACTGCATATTTTGTATATCTCCAACAAAGTCCACCCGGCTTAATCTGTCGGAAATATCAATGCTTTCATATCTATTGCAGCAAGGCTCCAAGAGATATTTATAGGCTAATCTTCCCGCCCCGGCGTCCAACAGTTTGCCCTTTGCATACTTCGGTATCATTGGCTTTAAAGCGTTTAACAGGGTTAACCCCTGGGGCGTCAAATAGAAATATTTTTCCGTACCGGCATATTTATCCGATACCGAAATGCCGTTCTCTTTAATTTTTCCATAAAACCCCATGCACAATCCTTCCAGTTTAAACTTAGGGAGTTTCGACTATTTCGGCTATGGTATAAATCGGCTTATTTTGAATTTCATGATAGGTACGTATATTTATTTCGCCCAACAATCCCATGGTAATGAATTGCACCCCGACTAAAACGCATAAGATAAATAAAAACAACAAAGGATTCCCGGTCATATCCGCATTTTCAGCAATTTTCATATAAACTAAGCCCCCCAATGATAGAAGCGATAACAAGAGGGAAACCAGACCAAAGCTGCCGAAAACCTGAATCGGTCGGGTGGAATAGCTGAGCAGGAATTTAACATTGATTAAATCCAGGATCACTTTAACTGTACGGATTAGGCCGTATTTGGATTTACCGTATTTGCGCGGTCGATGATTAACCGGCATTTCCGTTACCTTAACCCCCATCCAACTGGCCAAAGCCGGAATGAAGCGGTGGGCTTCGCCGTATAAATGCAGATTTTTCACCACTTCTTTTTTGTAGACCTTCAAAGTACAGCCGTAATCGTGTAAACGGACAGCGGTAAGCTTGGATATAATTCTATTGGCAATCATAGAAGGCAATTTCCGGGTAATGAAGGTATCCTGACGTTTGATGCGCCAGCCGCTGACGATTTCATAACCTTCCTGAGCCTTTTCCAGCATTTTCTTGATGTCCCGCGGGTCGTTTTGCAAATCCCCGTCGACAGTCACTATATAATCTCCCCGCGCATGATCGAAGCCGGCACTCATCGCCGCCGTCTGGCCGTAATTACGCCGGAAGCGGATTAATTTGAGGGTTTTATCCTTTATAGCCAGTTCTTTCAAGCAGATGAAAGATTTGTCCCAACTGCCGTCATCGACTAAAATGATTTCATAAGGGTAACCCAGATTTTCCAACGCCTCTTTCAACTCTTTATAAAGAAAGGGAATAGTTTCCTCTTCATTATAGATTGGCACCACTACGGAGACCAGCATATAAAATCCCCTTTATATCTGAGATGCTTATAAACTGTGATTCATCAATCTGTTAAATTAAAAATTAAAAAAGCAAAATTAAAGTAGGCTCTAGTGTCATGTCAAGCATAAGTTGTCGTCATTGCGAGGCGGCCTTATCGCCGAAGCAATCCCGGACAATCGGGAGTATTGAGATTGCTTCGCTGATCGCTCGCAATGACATTTCATGCTTGACACAACACTAGGCTTTGGGCTTTAGGCTCCGGGCTGAATTTCTTGAATTTAGCCTGAAGCCCAAAGCCCACCATGAATTTTGAATTTCAATTTTGCATTTTTATCTTTAAATTTTTAATTTGGTTTATATTTATATATCAGCAACAGGGGTGAATTATCCACTGTTATTTTTTTTACCAGGGTACGATTTTTTTCCGGCCAGATAATATCATTCTCATATGACCAGGTAACCGGCTTTATTAAAAAATAAACGGCCCGACCGGAGGGAATTTCCCGGTCTCGATAAGTTACCTCTAAATCGTTGCGCAAACCAAAATTTTTTAGCGAATGGGAATTAACTGCTATTATTTTAGCATTTTTTTCGGCATTTTTGTTGAACCATTTTAAGGCTTCCACATAAGTTGTCCCGCTCGTATCTCCTGTTGCCGGATAATGTTTTTCCATCGCTCCGCGGTTACCCCCGATCAAACAGTTAAAATAAGCCGTCTGATAAGGATGCGTGGCAATCATCTTATAGGTAATGGGAAGATAGCAAAACAGCAAAAGGTATTTTGCCCAAGTAGGAGCAGAAAATTTTAATTGAAACCAATTAACCAACGCCGCCGCACCCAGTCCGGCCAAAAGACACAAGGCCGGCACATAATCCAGATAAAGCCGGATACCGCCGTAAGCGACAGAATAAGGCATGGCCGTGCGTAAAAGTGGGATCAATAGCCAAACAATCAATATCAAATAATATTCATATTCGTTTTTAAAAAACCTTTTAAAGCAGGCAATTATCCCGAATAAAGCCAGGAGACTGGTAATCACCGGCGTTACATAAAAAGCGTAACGGGCGCGAATCGTCGTCCAGCCGGGCATAGAAGCGCCGGTCCAATGGGCGTGAACTGAGGACGGCGAAGTAGCGCGTTTGAACTCATCCAAAAGATAAGTAAAAATATTCGATAATTCTTTTTTGGGAAGGGTTGGCTTTTGGTTTTGAGCAATAGTTTGTTGAATTTCAAGTGCTTTCAAAGCCGGCCAGTAATTGGGATTGCTGGCATATATCAGGGCATAGGTGATGAGCGGACACAAAACAAAAGCTAAAAGAAATTTTCTGCCGGGTAACTTCTTTAAGCGAATCTGGCGCACCAGGAAATAAATCAAAAGAATTAATAAAGCAAAACCTCCCGTGCTCTTGCAGCCGACAGCCAACCCCAAAGCGACCGCGGAAAAAAGCAGCCGGCGCCAGTTTTCACGTTCCACCGCCCGCCATCCGCTCCAGACCGTCAATACATACATACTGAGTACCGGTATATCTTTTATGCTGTTTTGTACCAAAACAAATAAGCGGGGATACAGGATAATCGCCAGGGCGGAAAAAAATCCGGCAACCGGGTTAACGGCCTCAGCGGCAAACCAAAAAATGACGGCAACCAAAAGTGCGCCGAAAAAGATATTGGAAAATCTGTGCGCTGTTGCCGCATCGGTTATCCCCAATTTCCGATAAAAAACATAGCAGCTTGCCGCGGACGCTATGTAGCCGAAAGAATTGTAATAACCGGCATCTAAATTTACCCCGGGCACCCCCACAAAATCCGGATGCTTTTTGGCAAACCTGGGATGGTTTCCCAACTCATATGGGGTGTAGGCTTCATAATCCGTCCACCAATCTAAAATCTTTTTATCCCCGGTAAGGAAATACTGGAAAATCCGCTCGCCGCGAAAGTAGTTATAGGCATCATCAGCGCCGACCGCATAATTGTGCGTGGTTGCAAGGCAAACAATTGCATAAAACACACCCAGGAAAAGACCGACGAGCCATAATCTAGGTTTCATAGAGTACCTATCGGGGTGAAATCACCTTGAAAAACTCCTCCCTGGACATACGGAAGGCAAAATTAACCGGGACACTGTCAATTTGAACGGAATACAACGGCTTTAACTTATGATAACAATAACCGTAAAGCGGATGTTGCTGATTCCAGTATGTGTTGGGGAAAATAATATAAACAGATTGAAAAGCCAGGTCACCCGCGGTTTTTCTGTTCCAGCGGAAAGGGAATAATTTCAATTTTTGCCGATCCACTAAAAATTTATTGGCCTGAAGACAATATACGATAACGCCCGATCCGGGCTCGCCGTACGCATTAACCCATTCAATCGCTCCCCGCAGAGAACTGCCGCGCGTATCACCGGCATCGGGGACTCCCACTTTTTGCGTAAAGGGTATCCGGTTTCCTATCGCCCCCTTAAACCCACCGATTAAGCTGTTATAGAAAACAGTCTGAACCGGATGATATTTAAAAACCAAAAATGCTTGCAGTAATATTACTACGACAAAAAACCCCATGCCGAATTTTTCTGCATATGCTTTATCTGTTTTCTTCTCTATCCTGGAGATAAAATCTTCAGCGCCTATTCCCGCAAGCAAACACAGCCCGGGAATATAGGGTAAAATTTGCCTTATGGCATCATAGACCTTTAAAAATGGAAGCATACAAAACAAAACCGGAGCAACCGTCCAAATCAAAACCAGCCAATTTTCACGCTCGGCGGTTTTTAAGCGTCTTCTTATGGTTTGTATGCCTCCCCATAATGACAACAGCAACAAATGCAAAGGAACGGTTAATACAGCTTGGGCTAACGGATAATGAGGACGCCAGGGTTTTGATTCGGGTCTGGTTCCAACGGCCGGGCTGTTTACATATTTCATGGTAACAATCGACTCTACTTTACGGGAGGTATTTGCCCACATGGTTATCGGGTTATTATCCCACATCGGGGGAGCGAAAGCTACGTAGGCAATGATCGAAATCAACGGTGCCGCTATAATAGATATTATCAATTTAAGGGTAAGCCGCGGCAGAAATTTAATGCCCCGGAAAATTAAAATCAATAGCCAGGCCAAGAGGATAATCGGCCCATAACCTCCGGTCTCCTTGCTCACCAAGGCCAAGCCGAAAAGAACAAAAGAGGGATACAGCCATTTATATTTTTTCCCGGTCACCGCCCTCCAAAATGTCCAAATTGTTGCTGCAACAAAAAAAACCACCGGCAGGTCTTTTATGTCGGAATGACTATACCCGATAAACAGCGGATAAAGAGCCAGAAAAACAGCAGATAACAGAGCCGTCCTTGTACCGAAAGCCTCTAACGCAAACAGATAAATAACTAAAATCGTCAAACTGCCGTAAATGAGTGCAGATAAATTATGTGCATCCACGGCGTTCATCCAACCCAGTTTTTTGTGGAATATGCGGCAGGTAACAGCCGAGGATAAACCGCCTATAGTTGTAGAGGCCGTATAATTACCGCTAAAAAAAAATTCCGGACTAAGAAAGGGAAAAGCCGGGTCGGTTTTCTGGAAAATACATCTTTCTTTTAACGGCAGGTTATTATAATCCTTTTCGCCGGTTAAATAAAAATGTAGCAGGCTTTCGCCGCGGGACATGTGAATCCCGCCGTCGAAGTCTATACCGTATTTTTTAATAGTAAGCAGATTTCCCAGCAGAAAAATTGACGCGATTAAAAACCCGTATATTACATTTTGTTTTATTTTGTTTTGCACAAACAATCTTACTTCACTAATTAGGCTTCGGGCTCTGGGCTTCGGGCTTCGGGAGCAGAAAGAGACCCTCCCCTGGAGGGTATTTGAATTAGCCCAAAGCCCAGAGCCTGAAGCCTGGAGCCTAATATGGTATAATCGAAATTTCTAAGTTCCTTAGTTTCTTCGGGATTTCATAACATATCAATAAATATAGATAAATGCCTTATGCCCTGAATATAGCTTCAATCGATCTTTAAGTCAAGTATTTATTAAGCTTTGTGGCGATTAGAGATTTTAAATTGCTTCATAAATCATATTGATACCGCCAGATCACAAGCCGATTTCTCTATTGTTTATAGTTGACTTTCCCCTATATCTTTGCTAATCTCAAAGATTGAAAATTATCTTAATCCCGACATAAAAAGGTGTACAGAAGTGAAAAAAATCATTACCGTCGCCAACCAAAAAGGCGGGGTGGGTAAAACCACTACAGCGGTTAATTTGGCGGCTTATCTGGCTTTGCTGGGTTATAAAACTTTATTGTTGGATATGGACCCGCAGGGGAACGCCAGCAGCGGATTAGGCTGCCGGGCGCAAGCCGACAGCGACACCCTATACGAAGTATTGTTGGGTAAATGTGTTTTATCGGGCGTTATCCGCAAAAGCAATCTCCCCAATTTGGATTTAGTTCCCGCTCACAATAAATTAATCGGCGCAGAGATTGAACTGGTGGGGCAAAAGGGTCGTGAGTATATTTTAAAGACCGCTATCGGCAAGCTGGATGACAAATATGATTATATCCTCATCGATTGCCCCCCATCGTTAGGATTATTGACGGTAAACTCCCTCACCGCCACCGATACCGTGCTTGTTCCCATCCAGTGCGAATACTATGCCCTGGAAGGGATTACCCAATTACTCAACACCATTCGTCTGATTAAAAAAGCGCTCAATCCGTCGCTGCATCTGGAGGGCGTACTGCTTACCATGTACGATGTGCGCACCAGCCTGTCACAGGCGGTGGTCAACGAGGTGCGCCGTTATTTTCAAGAAAAGGTTTTTTCCGTAATCATCCCGCGCAATGTAGCCTTAAGCGAGGCTCCGAGTTTCGGCAAACCGGTTCCGCTTTACGATGCTTCATCCAAGGGAGCGATTGCTTACTCTCAACTGGCCGAGGAGGTCATAGCCCGTGGCTAAAAAAACATTGGGGCGGGGTCTGGACGCCTTAATCCCAACCGGACCGGAAGAAGAATCGGCAGAACCTGAAATTAAAAACGTGGACGGAGATGTCATATATCATCTGTCCGTAGACGAAATTCAGCCTAACCGCTGGCAGCCGCGTCAGGATTTTGACGATGCCGGTATCGAAGGCTTAGCGGCGTCTATTGCCACAGCGGGAATTTTACAACCCATTGTCGTACAGAAATCGGATAGCGGTTATGAGTTAATCGCCGGAGAGCGGCGCTTGCGGGCAGCCAAAAAAGCCGGCTGGCAGACGATTCCGGCCATCGTTACCAAAGCTACAGAAAAGCAGGGTTTGCAAATGGCGCTGGTGGAAAATATCCAGCGGGAGAATTTAAATCCCATGGAAGAAGCGCTGGCCTATCAGAATTTACTGGCAATCGCCGATTGCAGCCAGGAAGAATTAGCCCAGATGGTGGGCAAAGATCGCTCCACCGTCAGCAACAGCTTAAGATTATTGAAGCTTCCGGCGGAAATTCAACAGCATTTACGCCATGACCAGCTAACCAGCGGTCACGCCCGCGCCATTTTGGCCTTGGGCGGTATGCAGGAACAGCACAAACTCTGCAAGCTGATCATGGAAAAGGGGCTATCCGTCCGGCAGGCGGAAGAATACGTCAAATTGCAGCAAAATCAAAAAGACGCTCCGGCTAAATCTTCTAAACCGCCGCTGGATGCCATTCTGCAATCCATACAAGAACAACTGACCCACCGCCTGGCGACCAAAGTAAAACTGGAACCCGCCTCCAGGGGCAATAAAGGCCGGATTGTGATCGAGTATTTTTCGGCGGAGGATTTGGATCGGATACTGCAAGTTTTGGAGGTGGGGTAAAAAAATTTAGGCTATGGGCTATAGGCTATGGGCTATGGGCTTTAGGCTTTAGGCTAAAAAAGAGCTAATGGACAACTGAATTTATTATACCGGCCTAAAGCCCAAAGCCCAGAGCCTATAGCCTAAAAAAATCCTTAAGGAGAATAATACATGGCTTTCAACAGTCCCAATAAAGTAAACGGCTCAACCGCAGGTAAACGTTTTGAAGGAGATACGGACATTAACGCATTTTTAGGAGAAGGTACCAATTTTAAGGGCGTACTGGCTTTCGAAGGAACGGTACGCATCGACGGCAAGCTGGAAGGGGAGATTACTTCCGAAGATACCCTGGTTGTCGGGGAACACGCCATCGTAAACGCCGAAATCAATGTCGGCACCATCGTGATCAGCGGCAAAATCAGCGGGGATATTACCGCCAAAATCCGGGTGGACATCAAATCGACCGGCGAGGTCTACGGTAATATCCAAACCCCGATCCTAACTATCGAGGAAGGGGTAATCTTCCAAGGTACCTGCGATATGCGCCGCGGCGGCAGCAGCGAAAACGTGACCGCCCTGTTGGGAAAACCCAGCAATGAAGGGAAATCCAACTCTTCATCCATAGAGACACTGGATTTGGGATAATACCGTTCACTTAGGACGTAGCGCAGGGCTTTAGCCCTGCTTATGGGGTGGCTTTAACGGGCACTCCGGAGCAGACCTGAAGGTCTGCGCTACGTTAGGACATTAAACCACAACTCTATCTACCAGCAAATCATCCAGTTTAGTCTGGCGCAAGGTTTTTTCCAGCACTTCCCTGGATTTACACCATACCAGGTGAACCGGACAAGTGGCGTCACGTTTACAATAACCAGGGGTAATCAGGCATTTGTTTAAGAGTATCGGCCCCTCTTCGGCCACGATAATATCCCACAGATTAATTTCGCCGATCGGTTTGGCAAGGGCGAAACCGCCAGCAACCCCGCGGTAGGATTTCACCAGGCCGCCGGCGATCAACGGCTGCATGATTTTGATTAAAAATCCGGGGGTGATTTCCTGAGCCTGACAAATATCCCGTTTGCTCACGACCTGTCCCGGTTCATAAGCCGCCATATAGAGCAATGCCCGGATAGCACATTCGGTGGCTTGTGATATGACCATAAATCCCTCTCTTTCCATTACACCTCAAAATAACGTAGCTAAAGTTTTGTAGGGTGGGCTGTGCCCACCAGATTTGATGCCCTGCCATTATTTATACCAGTCAAAAATCAACCCGGAATAGTTTAAATGGTGGGCACAGCCCACCCTACAAAACTTTAGCTACGACAATTAAAATTAAAACTTATCCAGTAATAATTTGCCAAAAATTTTTCCTTTTGTCAAGCAGGGCATTTAGAGAAAATTCATATTATAAACGGTATAATAAACTAATAACCTGAGTTCGGGATAATTTCATAAGGTTGCGGGCAACAAAACTTGTAGGGGCTATAGTTTCCCCGCCCTTGGTACAATTGTGCGTAAATGGCGCATTCCCACCAGGGCGGGGAAACTATAGCCCCTACAATAGATTGCCTTGATACCTTATCCCGAACTCCAGGGCAACCTCATATAAATTTAAGAGCAAGAATCTCTTTTAAAACATCATTGTCCCAACCGGCTTTTTTCCGTAACCCTTTAATTGATTGACGTTTCTTTTTACACTGCGTAGCATATTCAACGCCAAATGGCGAATAATCGCTATATTTTGCGGAGCGTTTCCCTTCCTGATTCTACTCTGGTCATCGTTAAAACTCACATCAAGTACCCAATGCAAAGAATTTTCTATGGCCCAAT
>JACRJN010000049.1 GCA_016235675.1 Candidatus Schekmanbacteria bacterium | reverse complement strand
CAATTGAATGTGGCATCGACCACACAAACAGCCAAAGAGAAGGATTGATGATAGACGTAGACAAGTAACCCCTTAAGGGGAGCCAGTAACACTGCCCTTTAGGGCTAATCAAGCCACCGGCTCTGCCGGTGGTACTGACTTCCAGTTCTGCTGATTGTCCTTGCTGGATATTACCTATCACCCGTTGAGTGTAGGTAAGTTGCGGGCGAACAGGCTTTACCTTCAATGCCATAGTATTGTTTAAAGGGGGAAAGTCGGTCTGGCTGATACTTAAATTCAGGTTAATCTTGTCCTGTTGGTAAGTGCGGGGGACAGGCAGGAGGAAGGACTTCTTCTCCCCCTGCGCCTGGGGTGGAATGACACCCACGACGGCACTGGTTTGGTTGAGAACCAGCCCCTGTGGAGCGCTCAAGTTTACCTCCACACTATTAGCTTCAATCCCCCCGGTGTTTTTGGGGATAATTTCAATCTCAATGGTTTCCCCATTCTCGATAATACCGTTTTTGTTTCCCTTTGAATTGGCCGAATTACCATCATAGATATGGTGGGTATAGGCCAGCGCCGGAGATAGATTACGGAAGTTGGCCGCGAACTGGCGGGACTGGGAATCCGCGCCCCGTACATCCGCCACCTTCAGTTTGTATTGCAATTCATCGGCCTTAAAGGTACGGGGTATGGCGAAGGCCAGCTTGCCTTTGACCGTCTGGCCGGGATGAATTACCCCAATATCGGCTTTAGGTTGGATAACCGTAAGACCGGGATTAATCGAGGCCAAATCCAGATTTACCCCCAGAGCATCCCCCGTGCCGGAGTTTCTGATATAGGCTATCAACTCCACCGTCTCGTTATTCTCCGGCACCCCGTTTCCATTGCCCCGCGCCAGTCCAACCTTGCCGTCATTTATCTCTACCGACTGAATCTCCAACTTGGGTGGAATCAGCGCCGCCGTTTGCAGTGTAAGCTTTACCCTCTGGGAATGATAACCCCGCTTTTCCTTGGCCTGCATAAGGAAAGCCGATTCCCCATTTCTCAAATTCAATCCGCTTTTAATTGGAATGGTTATCTTTTTAGTATCTCCCGGCTGGATATCGCCCAGGTTTTTGTTGAAATTGAAGGTGTTAATATTGGGGTTATCAGCATTTATATCTAATGAAACCTCGAAGCCTATTCCCTTGCCTACATTTTTGAGGGTATATTCAATAGTGGCTTCTTCCCCGGCATTAAGAATCTTATCGTGATAGCAGAAAGAGTTATAGTCTTGGAATTGGGGATTCAAAATAACCAGTTCCGCAGGCAAAGCCCGTTTTTCCTCTTCTATCCTGGCCAGCCTGGCAGCTTCTGCGGCCTGTTTTTCAGCTTCTTCAGCTTTTATTCTAATGATTGCTAATTCAACCTTGGGTTTTAGAAAGGATAGCCATAGAGAGAACAACAAGAGAATTCCCCACATTATTCCCACTATTAATACTATTCTTTCTGGTTTATGTACGAAGAAACCAAATACGGTAAGCAATAAAAAAAAGAGGATAATAGGTGCAACATAGCTATCTATCCAAGATAGAAACGCTAAGTTGCTGCTACATCCGGTCAGCATACTTACCAGCACCGCCACTCCCAGCCAGGCAATTTTTTTAATCCTCATTCTCTTTATCCCTCCAATTTATCACCGCTGAGGCGCAGAGTTTGCAGAGAAAACCTTACTTTCCCCTCATCCCCACTTAATTCCCCACCCTGGACAGCGGAAAATCCTTATTCAGCAAGGCATCAACTCCCGGTTTTATATCCGGGTGCTGCTTGTTGCCGGTGGCGCGGGCTACTTTTCCCAGGGCGTATTCGTAAGCTTCCCGGACGGTAACGATGCCGTCCTGCTCCACCCTGCCGTCGGCTGCGCCTTTCAGCCCTTCCAACAGGTAATGGGTGAAGGCCCCGTGCCCGCCGCCGAATTGTTTGCCTTCCTGCGAAAGCTCCTTGCTGTCGGAAGCGGTGATAATAATCTTGCCGGTGTTTTCCGCCAGCTTACTGAAGAATCTGCTGCTGAGAGCGGCCAGTTCCTGGGGCGCTCTGGTGTCGTTCTTCCCCGTCAATCCCCCGGAGTGGCAGGCATCGGCGATCAGCACCACCCGTTCGGCGTATATCCTGTCCTTGATAGTTCTGGCGACCTCATCCATGGGAATCCCCTTATCGGTAATCGTTGCACGGTCAGCGTCGTAGGGAACCAGGTACAACTCATCCACCCGTCCCGGCTCCGGCCCGCCATGCCCGGCGAAATAAATCAGCACCACATCATTCTTGGTAGCTTTACCCAGAAAACTCCGCAAGCCCCGGCGAATGTTCTCGTAAGTAGCCTCTTCATTCAGCAGGCACATGACGTTTTCTTTCTTGATCCGGCCCTCATATTGGGAAAGGAGAAAGTCATAAAACGAGCGGGCGTCTTCATCGGCAAACTCAAGTGACATGCTCTTATCCTTGTACTTGCTGATGCCCACCACCACCGCCCAGATTTCCCCGATGCTGGAATAAGTAACCTGCACGGTTTCGGTCTTCTTTAGGTTGTCGCTGTCCACCGCCGTGATTTCAATGGTATTCTGGCCGTTTTGCAGGGGCACGTACAGATTGAGCGTAATCTCCCGGTTATCCCGGTTTGTTATTTGCTCGGACTTAACCCCGCCCACCCCCCGCAGATCACGGAAAGCGTTGCCGTTCACAACCAGCTTGTACTCGCTTATGCCCTTATCGTCCCGGATGCGGGCGCTCAGGTTGACCACCTCTCTATCGGTTTTGGCGTCATTTGAGGGAGAGGTAATGGCGATTTCCGGCCCCGATAATTTGGCAACAACTGTCTCTTCCCGCCGGGCAAAAACGGTAACCCGCTCCGATGCCCGGTTACCGGCCTTATCTTTAGCCATGACGATCAGACTGTTGTCTCCGGGCATAGTCGGAATGCTGCCCTTAATTCTTACCACATCACCAACCCGACTGATTTCCAAACTTTCCGGCTTGACCGTCTCCTGGTTCAGCTTAAGCGTTATGTCCGACAAACCGGCCAAGGCCACGTTATCTGAAACCTCTATATCTATATCCAACATACTTGCGCTCATTTGAGTTTTGTCCCTTGGCGACCTGACCACGATTTTGGGCAGTTCGATGTCCTGCTTTGACCCCAGCGCCAGTTCAATCACATCGCTGCTTCCCCGGTTATACTGCTCCCGGATGACCAGGGGCAGCCGGATTTTGTCCGCAGTGATACTTTGCTTGACCTGGAATTTTAATTCCCCCTCGCTTTCCCCGCCGGGCATGATGTTATGCAGCGCAGCCGCTCCCCTGGTTACTTTTATGCCATCGGGGTAAGGCTCTGCAAAGGCAATCTCCACGCTTTGAGCAATCGCCTCGCCGCTGTTTTTCACCTTAAAGGCCAGGGTGATGTTTTCGTTGGGGTCTATAATCTTGTTATAACCGCTTTGCCCGCCCATGTCGTTAATCTCGTAAGAATAGGTAAGCACGGGGCTAACGATTCTTACCGGAACAGCCTCCTCCTTACTGAAGCCAAAGCCGTATTTTTCCTGGGCGGTCAGTTTCAGGGCAAAGGTTTTTTGCTTAAAATCATGGGGCACAAAGAAAACCACCTTGCCGCTGACCTCGCTGGGAGCAGGGCCGATTTCGCCAAGTTCCACAGTGTCCTTTTCCATCGTAATCAGCGGATTGTCCGGTTCGGCATGAAGCGTCACATTCCGGGCCTTGCCCGCGCCCAGGTTCTGTACCGTCAGCCGCAGTTCTATCTTCTCCCCGTTTTCCACCGCCCCGTTGTTGTTGCCCTGGGAATAGCCCGCCCCGTCATCCCCGATTTTGTAGGAATAACGCAGGTCGGGCGGAACGATGCCCTTGACAGGCAGAGACACCTTGATGGCTTCCCGATAGCCGCGGGAGTCTTTTACCACAATGTCCATGGCGATGCTGTCGTCTTTGGCGTTCTCCGGGATTTCGATGGGGAAAACCACTTCCTGTGCCGCCCCGTCCTTTCTCAAAAAGCCGATGTGCCTGTTCTTGGCCAAAAACAAGGGGCTGGCGGTTTCCAACTCCACATCCACGTCAATGGCATCCCCCTTGCCCAGGTTGGTAGCGGTTACAATCAAATCCGCCGTCTTCCCGGCCTCCAGGCGATTGTTGCGATTGCCCCCGGTTGAATCGTCTATCCGCTGGCTGCATTTTAAAACCGGCTGCAAAACCCCGCCCCCCAGCGCCAGTTTGTCGCTTAGACCAAAATTGTGCCGCTCGCTGACCGTCAGTTTTAAGGGTACATCCTGACGGGCGAATTTTTGAGTGACCTCAAAGGTAAACATGGCTTTGACATTTCCCCGCGGAGGAATTTTGCCGATATCCGTCTTGTTCTGCCGCAGCCGGATGTTTTCATCCAAAGATGAGACCTCAACAACCACGTCCCGTGCCTCGCCTTCGCCCTCATTGAAAATTTCCACCGTCAGTTCCACCGTCTCCCCGTTCTGGATAATCCCGTCCCCGTTGCCGGATGAACTGCCGGAGCCGTCCTCCCTGAAGGATTGGGCGTAGGTCAGTTTAGGGGGAATCAGCCCCTTGAGGCTGTAGGCGATGGCCTGGGTATATTCATACTCCCGCGGGTCGCGGGCGGTTATCTTGATATTGATGGCGGCGTCATCGGCGTCTTCCGGGATGTTGATGGAAAAGCGCACCTCCTTGGTTTCGTTGACCTTGAGGATTTCAATCATCTGCTTTGTGGTGGACACATACGGGCTGGAAGTATCCAAAGTGACCGCAGCATTAAAAGCCGCCCCCTCGCCGTAATTGCTGACCGAGACTACTAATTCGCCGCGTTCCCCGGCCTCCAACTGCCCGTTGCCGTTGCCGCCGGAGGAATCGTCCAGCCGGGCGGTGGTGGATAGGATGGGGGCCAGTTCCAAATTCTGCTTGGACAATTCGTGCATCTTGCGGCGCATCTCGGCAGCCTTCTCCGGCTGACCGGCGTTGCTATAAGCATTTGCCAACATACTATAAATGTAGCCGGGGTTGGGGGCAAGCTGGGCGGCCTTTTCCAGGGCGGCGATGGCTTCACAATATGAGTTGCTTTTTAGATGGTTAACCCCTATCTTCTGACAATCATGCCAATCGTTGCAATCAATTGTCCCAAAAAAATTGCTGCAATTTGTCGCTGTTTCTTTTTTGCCGGTTACTGTTTTGTTAGTCGGTTCTTCTTCAGAAATTCCCCTCTTTGGCAAAGAGGGGTCAGGGGAGATTTTAGAATCCCTTTCCTCTATTCTCTTAGAAGGCTCTACCTTCTTTTCCTTCTCTGCCTTCCAGTTTTCCAAGAGCTTCTTTGCCCTTTCTGTTCCGGGAGATAGTGGCATTTTTTCTAATTCCTTTAAATGCTTTTGAAAATCCGGCTCCTGCGCCCAAGCCATCCGGTAGGTTGGATTGAGGAACGAAATCCAGCTAAAACACACCAACATAACAAATACAACCCTTGCCCGCATACCTGTTCTCCTATTTTCCCTGGGGTAAATCTTATTAAAATCCATAATAGCTTATTCTAAATAATAGTGATATACTTAAACCAATGAACGAGATTGCCACAATATTCAATACCGTCAAGGATATCGGCAGTTATGAAACATAGTCAGAGGCGTCAAAAAGCAGGTGAAATGCTTATGGATGTGACCAAGTATCTGCTCACCATAGGACTTATCAGCGGAATACTTACCGATAAGCTTACCCCTGTAACCGCTATTTTTATCAGCCTGGCGGTAATAATATCTTTTGTTATTGCCTTCTTTGTTATACCACCTAAAATGGAGGAATAAAAAATGACCGGTTTTTATATTGTTCTTGGAGGAGGGCTTATTGTAGCCCTTATTGCTTTCATTATTTCCTATATAGAAGATCATCCTAAAAATTGGAAAAAGGCACATAAAGCCAGATAAACAGTTATAATCATTCCTGTACTTAACCCAATCTTTTGGTGTTTCGGCTTCTTCTGAAGCCGAAACCAATAAGGGGAACGATGCCCTTGATGCTTTCGTCCCCCGATTAAGGCTTTTGAGGGCAGGTTTGAGACAAGCCGAAAGACCTGGAAATAGTTTTTGCTTTCTCCGCGTTCTCCGCGCCTCTGCGGTGAGTAAAGATTTAATCCACCACCTTCATTTTGACCACAATCGTTAAATTATCTTCATCAATTTCCCTGTTTCTTTTTGCAATCTCTGCCGCAAGCTCGGCATTGTCTTCGTCTATTTCTTGCTTGATTTTGGCGTATTCTTCGGGGTCTGGAACGGTTTTAAGGTCAAAAATTTCCTTCCACGTTTTCGCTTTGAAAGGAGCCGACCACACATCTTTAGCGAATGTACGATCACTCTCGTTGCCGACCAGTAACGGGATTATCCCTATGGTAGCAACAATTAACCAACCTGCTGTAGCAAGAGGAAGGCAGAAGAAAGGCCCCCCTATACAAGTCCTAGTATACCCATCTTCCATAGTGATTTTGGTAGGCTCCTCGCTCGGATACATCTTCTTCGCCTTCCCCTCAATCTCCGTCACATGCGGCTTAAACTCAATCCCCTTCGGCGCTGCAAACTCAATTTCCACCTCTTTGGAGATAATCGCCGAAGTCCCGTCCTCCGCCATGGCGGTTACAGAAAAAATATACCGCCCGGATTTGACAAACTCCCCCTGGTCATCTCTACCGGTATAAACAATAGTATTCTTCCCCTGTTCGTGCCTCCCATTCCAGGCAATAAAGTTTTCCCCTTCCTTGCCCTTTCCCATAAACGCCAGGCTTCTGACCAGGTTAAAATCCTTGTCCTGCAACTCCACATTAACAGCAGCCGCCTTGTTCATGAAAAAGGCAATTTGCCCCTCTTCCATGTAAGGCTTAAACGCCGCCGTCTTAATCCCAAACCCGCTGATAGTCAAAGACTCCCCGGCCTGAATCTCAGCCGGATAACCGGCAGCCAAAACAAAATTCACAAACGCTATCAGGCTAATCATAGCGATTATTTTCAAAAATGGCTGCTTATGCTTCACGCTTATTGTTCTCCGATTGACACGTTACAGTATTGATTTGTTCCCTGATTTTGCTCATAGCTTTTACCACCCTTGCCTCTCCCACAGCCCATCTCAAGGGGATGGGAATGCATTTATAAACTGCTGTGCAGGCTTTATCAAAAACATCCTGGTTGTTGACAATTTTGTTTATTTCAATTCCGCTTTTTGCCAAAATCTTTTCAATATGTTCCCGACCTAAATCAAAATCCACCTCTTTTGCCCCGACCTTTACTTTCATATTCTATCTACCTCCGGATTATTCCCCCAGAAACTCAGGCGAGAGGGATTGCCGTCCCCCTCGCCCGGTAATCACTATGATAATCTTTTCAGCCCAATTTTGGCAAGCCCAAAAGTAAGTTTTCTATCAACAACCGCTTACTTATTGTGCAGCCAAGCCTCCGCCTTATTCATGGCATCCCCGGAGGAAGACGCCTTCCCCACGCTAGTCCAGCCTCCATACGAAACATACGCGTCCTTGCTTGCCGAATCCCATTTCACCTCATAGCTTTTTCCGCTGCCCGATTTAACCCTGCCTATAACCGTTGCCGCCATTTTTGTTGCTCCTATTCCCAAAAAAGTTCCTTTCAGGGTTGTTCTTACTTGCTCCTATTATATTTGGCAAATTCTGATATCCAGAAATGTTCTCTTATGGCTTTTGCAACATCTGTAACCCCTTCATCCATTCCACCAAATTCAGTAGCGAATTTAAGTAAGTATTCTTTTGCCTTCAGAGAATCGCCGCAGATATAATTTGCAAAGCTTTTCTCAAACCATCTAATGTCTTCAGATTTACCGGTTGCTACTTTTGCAATTCCTAGCGCGGCAGCACCGGCTGCAGCACTTACAAGTTTACCTTTCCACCCTTTACTATCCCAAGATTCTTGTTTACGAACTGCTTCCGATTGAAGCCGTGAATTATACCTCTCGACGAACTTGGTATACTCAACCTGGTCTTTTCTTCCAAGTTGAATATTCCCAATACGGAGGTTTTCGGGAACACCATTTTTTCTTCTTGTAATTCATAACTTAAAAGAAATGCCCCAATGATTTCCGTGACAGGGAAGTCATGCGCTTCATATTTACCGCATCCAAACTCATTTGCGAGTTTTTTGTAATGGCCTTTTAATTCACCACCCTTGGCAATGAGATTCAACGCTTCAGTAAATACAACGTCTGTAATACGAACATGATGTTCTCCACCCGCTTCATAATTTCTGGAAAATAATCCCATTTTACGCTCCTCCTCATTTTAATGTAGACATGCAGACAATCCCACACTTAAAATTGTTTATTGTCCCGTTTACGTTAAAATACATTCCCTGACATTTATTTCACCCCCCCTCTTGAATAGCCAATTATATCACTTAAAAAACCAATGGATATAGCCTTTTCCGGCAAAATTCTTACGTTATTCCTTAGCTCCGGCCTGCTTGAGCAACCTGGCTATTTCAGTGTAGCCTTTTTCTGCTGCTAACATCAAAGCTGTTGCCCCATCATATTTACGTTTTGGCTTTACATCTGCACCTTTGCCAAGTAAAGCCCGTACAATAGTGGTATGGCCATCCATTGATGCCAGCATTAATGCTGTTAAACCATCCTCGCTTATAATATTCACATCAGCATCTTTGTTCAGCAAGGCCATTACAATATCAGTGTGCCCTTCCAGTGCTGCATACATTAAAGTTGTCCAGCCAGTCTCTTGATCCTTACCATTTACATCGCATCCTTTATTTATCAAGATATCCACTACGGCGGCATGACCTTTCGTGGCTGCCATTCTCAAGGCTGTACTACCATCATTAATTTCTATATCCATATCGGCACCCTTATCTAACAAGGTTTTTACGGTAGCAGTATGTCCTCCCAGTGTCACCAGCATCAAGGCAGTCCAACCACCATTATTTTTTGCATTTACATCAACTTCATTGTCCAGCAGGACTTTTACGATATTCGTATGACCCTTATCCGCCGCCCACATTAAAACCGTCCTACCTTGGGTGTCTCTTATATTTGCATTAGCCCCTTTATTCAATAATACTTGGACAATAGCAGCATGGCCTTGAACCGCTGCTATTATTAATGCTGTATACCCGTGATTCTCTTTCGTATTCACATCAGCACCTTTATCCAGCATTGTTTGTACTATAGCAGTGTCGCCATTAAATGCCGCGTTCAATAAAGCTTCGTTTTTCTCTTCCTTACTCATCCACCCCAAAAAAGCCATTTAAATTTCCTCCCTATTCTGTTAGCCTAATTTTAATAATCACGGACTCCCTCACCCTCTCATTATGCGCATCTATCTCCCTATTTCTTTGGGCAATCTCCGCATCAATCCCGGCGTTGTATTCGTCTATCTCCCGATTCATCCTGGCCAATTTTTTGTAATCAGGTTTATAATAAAACACATGGGCAGACCATTCCGTGTTTTCCGAGGTAATGTCTTCAATACCGGTTTTGGCGTAGTTAAAACCTACATAAGTAAGAGTAGCGCCAAATATACATGGGAAAAAAGAATAAACCTCGCCTGTGTATTTCGCATCATCTCTTTCTTTTTGGGTATCTTTTGGCGCCCTTTCATCCTGTTCTTTTCCCGCATTGTATAAAGCCGGTACTAAGGCCAATAATGCCGGCCCCAAAATACAACTTCCGATGGCGGGCAGACAAGACTCTCCAACCTTTAATTCCCTGGATGCGTCATTAGTTGAAATATGTTGTTTCTTTGTTTTTCCTTCAACCATAGAAAGATGCGCCTTAAACTCCGTCCCCATCGGCGCCACAAATTCAATCGTCACATCTTTGGAGATGTTCACCGAACTACCGTCCTCGGCCATAGCAGTTACGGAGAAAATATATTCCCCGGATTTAACAAACCTTCCCTGCTCGTCTTTTCCGTCCCAGGCAATGAGGTTTTCCCCTTCTTTTTTCTCCGCCATCAGCGCTATGCTCCTGACCAGGTTAAAATCCCGGTCTTGCAGTTCAATATTGACAGAGGCGTTACGGCTCAGGAAGAAAGAGAATTCCCCCTGCTCCCGGTATGGCTTGAAAGCCGGGGCATTGATTGCCAAGCCGGTAATGTTCAGACTTTCTTGAGCGTGGGCAGTAATAGGGCAGTAGCTGCAAATTATAAAATTAACGAACAGTAGCAGAGTAGTTTGGGCGATTATCCTTTTACTTGTCATAAGTTATATGCACCAGCTTGCCGAAGTAGTTTAACTATTTCAGTATGGCCTTTCTTTGTTGCCATCATCATTGCAGTCTGCCCTTCTTTGTTTTTTACATTCACATCTGGGCCTTTTTCCAATAATATTGCAACTACATCTTTATGCCCGTTTAAAGCTGAGTACATCAAACCGTTAAAACCTTTATTGTCTTTTGCATCTATCTCAGCACCTTTATCAAGCAAAGTTTGCACAATTTTATAATGACCTTTTTGGGCTGCCACCATTAAGGCGGTTTCTCCTAATAAGTTTCTTTCATTCACATTAATGTCCAAACCTAACAGGGTCTCTATAGCGCTGGGATCGCCAATAAATGCTGCATTTATCAATGCCAAAGAGTCATTATTCGCTATATTATTCGAACTAGAGGGTTGTTCTTCCCCAGATGATTTTTCTCTGCCATTCTTTCCGTCTCTTATTTCTTTTAAAATGGTTATCATAACATCTTGTTTTGCAATCATCTTCTCGTACATATTTATTGCTTTGAGAACGAATTCTATTTGTTTAAAAATGAAGTAAATGGAAAAAACAATAAAACCAACCAGGATAAGCCCCATTATTGTAAAAAAGCCTTGCATGTAATTCTCCTTTGCAAAGTATAAGTTGATCAAATCAATCTTTCTGCCCATATTTTCAAGTGTTCTTATTATTACCGGTATGCCCCCACATGCCTAAACGTCAAGCAATACATAAACTCCGCCCCAACCGACTCCATCTTCCGGCTGATTAAATCAAAAGTATTGCCGGATTTGGCGATGACGGGGTGCGAAGCACCGGATTCCCCATGTCCGCCGATGCCGCGGGTGTACAGCAACCCCTTGATCTGCCCCTGGATGGAAGCTACCGCTTGTTTACTTGAGGTTTGTTTTAGCTGGGCAAACAAGGTTTCCAGTTCCTTGGCCGGTTCTTTGGCGGCGAAGAAGTATATCTTTTCCTCGCCGGTGACATCGTCCAGGTAAAAGCGGTCATCGTTTGGTATCCAATAATCCTTGCCCTTTTTGACCGGGTTCCAGACGTTTCCATATTCCAGGTTGGGAAATATCTGGTAAACGGCCCCGGAGGAATCAACCTGATAGATGTAAACATAGCAGTCCTGCTCCGGGGAGAAGTAGACCGAGTAGTAATCCAGCCGGGAACGCAGGCTCATGCCATCCCACATCTGGTGAGGCACGCCGTTGTCCTCGTAGATAAAACTTACCTTATCGTCGTACAGAGGAATTCTCTGCTGCACCTTGAGGATATAATCCTTGGTTTCCGCCGGTACCGTTTGGCGGATAAGCTCAACAAAATCGCCGTTGGCCATATTATCCACATTATGCTTACCGACGATATTTTTGGTCAATCGGGTAGGGCCGCAATTATAGGCGGCGATAGATAAGCTGCGGCGGTTGTCTGTGTTTTTAATCCGGCCAAAGTATTTGTCATACAAAAGATGCAGATAGACTGTTCCCAGCAGGATATGGTTCTCCGCCTGGTAAAGGTAATCCGCCGGGAGGATTTTCTTTTCCTTATACAGGTAATGATAGGCTTCCAGCGCACCGGATCGGGGTACAAGCTGCATCAGGCCATAGGCCGGAATGCGGGATTTGGCCAGGGGGTTGAAATAGGATTCGGTATGGATGACCGCCAGGATTAAAGCCGGGTCAAGCTGGTATTTGTCGGCATATTCTTTCACCTGCGGCTTGAACTTATCAGCCCTGATTTGCAGATGATCGGGCGTCATCTTGATTTTGGCCGTGACTTTGATGCGCTGCTGGCCATCCTTGCCCGCCACCGGCTTTTTATCCACCAAGATTTGAGGGACGACCTGTTTTTCTACATACTGCTCCACGTTCTGGGGAGTAACGACCTTGCCCCCGGCGTCCTTGACCTGATCGGCCAACACCTCGGATTTAACCTCGTTTTTGGCGGAAAAGATTTCTATAACCTGCTGCTTGATTTTTTCCTGCGCCTGCGCCGTTATTTTTTGTTCCTGTTCCGGCTTCAACTCCAACGGGACGGGTTTTGCTTCTGGAGTAGGAACTTTAGTCCCGTAAGGAGTAGCGGCTTTAGCCTCGTGATCCATTTCCTCCACCGGCACCAAAGTAGAAACCTCAATCTCCCCATCCTCAAAATTCACCCGGCTGCGAGTGTCCTTGCCTTCGTCATACTCCACCCACTCCTTATTGGTGGAATAGGCATACTCGTCCCACTTTTGTTCCACCTCGGCCCGCAACTTTTCCCACTCCGCCTCATTTTACTTGACCTGATCCTGCCATTGCGCCTCTAATTCCGCGCTAATCTTGTCCCAGGATTCTTCCTGCTTCTCCGTCGTCCGGTCAAACGCCTTGTCCACTTCATCAAAGGCTTTGTCAAAGTCTTCCTGGGCAAAACAGGGCAATGATACAATCAAAAGCCCGACGAGCGCCAAAACTGGTAATACTTTCTTCATTCCTGAATCCCCCTTTTCCTAACCGTAGATATTTCTACTTGCCAAATTATCGCTTACGTGCTATATTTAATTATGGGATATGAAATTAAATTTTATACCACTGCCTACGGCAAACAGCCGGTACGGGAGTTTATCAACTCCCTTGACATAAAAACCAGAGCCAAAGTCATGGCCTTTCTGGAACGCATGAAGTCCGAGGGCAATATCCCTTTGCCGGTAACCCGTAAAATGGAAGGAGCAAGGGAGCTTCATGAGTTGCGGGTAAAAAGTCATACCGGCATTTATCGCTTCTTCTATTTTGTTTACCTCGGAAATCAAATTGTGCTGCTCCATGCTTTCCAGAAAAAAAGCCAGCAGACCCCGACAAAAGAAATCGAGGTCGCAACGGAACGCCTGGCTTTGGTACTTAAAGCTTAAACTATATCTATAAAAGGAGTAAATTACCATGTCCGATAACCCCTATATTTCCGGCGGATTCGAGGAAGACCTGGCCCGTAATCTTAAGGAACCCGAATTTAAGAAAGCCTATCAGGAAGAACTGCGACAGCTTGACCTGGCTTCCAAAATCCATAATCTCAGGAAAGAGAAGAAAATGACTCAGGCAGAGCTTGCCCGCTGTATCCATAGCACCCAATCGGTCGTCTCCCGCATAGAACAGGCTGATTACCATCAATTCAAGGTGGAAACCCTGGAGAAAATCGCCGCCGCCCTGGATATGGCTCTGGTGATTGATTTCAAGCCCCGCAAAAAAGTTGCCGCTACCGCATAGTTAAATACCGGGCATATATTCACCGCCGCTACCAAGCCTTTCGCCTCTCCCCAAAGAAATAAACATTGCCTAATTTTGATTTTGTAAGGCGGAACAAGGTGTAAACCAGTTCCGCCCTACGTTGCTACTTTGGGACTTGGAAATTTCAATTATACCGTCATTGCGAGCGTCTGAGATTGCTTCGGCAATAAAACTGCCTCGCAATGACAGTTCAAAATGCGGTATTTTAATACATTCCAAGTCCCTTACCATCCCATTCATTGCCACGGACAGGCCACACCCAAACATCAGTACCACAACACTTAATTTCGCTCCTGTCGTTAAGACTTACACAAGCTGATGATTCTCTGCTCCAAGCTTCACATTTATTCGAACTTGCCCAATAACAATAATCATCGGCTACATAGCTAAATGGGTGTGGTTCCTGTTTCCAGTAGACCGTATACATTCTGGTTAATTCTTTCGATTTAGGCAAGCGCCAACCCGATATTCCTGCAACAGTCAGGTTTTCACAAGCTTTTTGAGCATAATTGAAGTACATCCTCTTACCGAAATGATTTGCATTTTTTAACCACAATAATTTTGTTACCGTATCATAGACAATCCCGTTCCCCAAATCCACAAACTTTGAGGTAAAGAGGTCATATTGCTTATTGGTAGCGTCATCAACAACATAAGCTTTGGCAATTCTGAAAAATTCAGTTGATTCGAAATTGCCAGACATCTCCGGTCGGAGCATATTGTTTTCAAAGTGCTGCTTAAATACCCTGGCATCCTCCCTGGGAAGCGGAATGTTAGCGTTGGCCGCCACTAAAATACCCTTAAGGGGCTGCTTGGCTTTGATGGTCACAGGATAGGTATTTGAGGTGGCATCATATCCCCCAAGCTCCAAAATGAGATTTTCCGTGGTCAGCGTAAACTCATTGCCGGAAAGCTTTTTCAGATTTTCTATAAAAGGAGCGACCTGGCTGTTATATTCACTCTCAATTTTTCTTTCCAAGTCTACAATCTCGTTAGTTTGCTCCTTCTCAGCCTCTTTCTTCTCCCTTTCTATCCGATTTTTTAATTCATCCGCCGTTTCAAATTCATCCTGTTTTGCCTGAGCCAGCTTCACAAACTTATCATTGACCCTTGTGGCAATCCGGTTTATGCCCTCGGCCAATTCCTTTCTGAAATTTTCCTTAATCTCCTTGATCTTCTTATCGGTTTCCCGCATTTCAGTAATAGTGGTTTCCGGGGAGAGGGCGCTTAATGACACATCCTCCATAGCCTTCCTTTTTTCTTTTACAGTTTCCGTCAAGGCCGCCAGGCGCACTCCCTCAACCTTCTTAGCTTCCGCCAATTCTCTTTCCCGCTTTAGCCGTTCTTGTTCCGCCTGCTCTCTTTTGCGGCGGTCATCCTCCAATGCTTGATGCCTTAATTGTTCGGCCTTAAGTTTGGCCTGAATTACGTTTTTCTCCTGCTCCACCCGGCGTTTTGAGCGTTCATCATCAGATTGCTGGGCGGCTTTTGCCAGTTCTTCCAGGCGCTTAACCTCTTGCTCCATTTCTGTAATCTTGGTCTTTGTATCCTCCACCTTTTGTTCCAGCGAGGGAACGAACACAAAGTCCCCCAGCCCGAACAATCTCCCGGAGTCAGGGGTTTGGGTATGGTTTCTGGCTTTAGCGTTTGAAAAGACTTTTTCCTTTACTAACATACTAATCTCATTGGCGGTAATAAAATCCTCTGTATTCTCCAACAGTTCAATAAATCTGCCGGTAAATACCGAGTGACCCTTCGGCCCGCCGTCTAATACTTCCTGATCTTTACTCCCTGCGGTAAGCACCTGCCGAGCCTGCTCTTTAGTAATCTCTTGCAGATAACTAAAATCCCGGCCTGATTTCTGTTCGGCTCCTCTGGTAGCCACCAGCAGTCCGCTGTAACAGGCGTCCATAACAAAAAAGATATGCTTGGCTGGAATACGCTTGGAGATGTCTTCCTTTATGGTGGTCATAGAGATGTTTTTATAAAGTTCCGCTTCTTGGAAGGTGCCATCAAAAGGTAACCTATTTTATTTTATCTTCCCCACACTTGTTTCCTTTCTTTCTAAAGATTGTAGGTCGGCTCAAACTAAGCGGAACCGGAGTATAGAGGAAGGCGGAACCGGCCTTGCCTTGTTCCGCCCTACAACAGCTACAACGACGTCATCCTATTTTTTTGCCACATTTGGAACAAAATGCACTATCCAAAGCCAAACTAGAGCCACAAGACCCGCAGAATTTTGTGGCGACATCTTTTGTTGAGGCGGATATTCCAGAACCGATTTCATTGCCACTTCCTGTGGGTTTCGCTGAAACTGTAACGGCTAACCCAATAAAAGCAACAACCCCCCAAAAAATCATAATTCCTTTCGCATGTTCTCTTCTCGCGGGAATGTCTGAGGAATTCCCCCACACGTTTGTATTATACTGAATTGGCCCGTAACAAAAACCAATAACCCCCATTAAAATAACTAATTGACCAAACCTTTTAAAATTCATGGCATTCCTTCCTGTCAAATTTATATGTTGCCGTTATAAATTACTACTCCACCACGCCCTGCTTGCTCATCCCCTCCCAGAACTTGGCGGCATCATCGGCTTGCTTCTTGGCAACATCATCGGCGGCTTCCTTGGCTTTGCGCTGAGCGGCTTCCATGTTTTCCTTGGCGGTGTTTTTGAAGCTGTCGTTGATTGATTCCGTCGGGACGGTTGCCATGACAAAGGCTTTATAGCCGGTTCCGGTCGGGGTCTGCCACTTTTCCAGATACCATTTCTTGGCCTTGACCTTTTTGGCTACGTTGGCGGCCAACTGCTTTTCGTACTCCCGTGAACTGGCGGTGGGGTCAACCACGCTGGAGGTTAAGCCATATGAGACGGCCAGCTTTTCGTATTTATCCTTGGCCATAGTTCCCAGGTATCTGACTACCTGATTGGTGACGTTGCGCATGGCCTGATCGCGGGCTTCCGGCTCGGTGGCGTATTTTTCCGCTAGGCCTACAAAGAGCATAGTGTCGCCGTCTATCGCCGGTTCCTCTATTGTCCAACCGGGACGCTTATCCTCAGATGACCAGGTAAGCGTTTCGCCTGTGGCTCCGGGAATTACCTTTGCCCCTGTAGCGCAACCCATCATACAAGCCAAACCGAAAATTCCCAGACTGTAACAAATCTTCCTCATTTCTTTTTCTCCTTTTGTGATGTTTATCAGTTAATTAGTAGGGCGGCTCAAGCGAAGCGGAGCCGCCAAAGAAAGGCGGAACCGGCTTCGCCTTGTTCCACCCTACATGGCTCTTTCCGCCTTCATCCCTTTCGCCCGATCCCCCTCACCCCGACCCTCTCCCACCAGGGGAGAGGGGGATAATGGTAAAATTTTCGCCTGTCGTCATCCCTCCCTTCGTCTGCCTGCCAGACCTCTATATCAAAGATTGTGCCAACTTTGTTATATTGGCGTTACTTATTGTTTTAATTAGCATAAGTACAAACCACCCTGATACGGGCAACTTAGCGCTTTGCCCCTCCATGCGTGGAATTCCAAGCATCATTTTGTGCGTCCCAGCACGATTTGCCCCTCCACCTCGCCTTTTTTAATCGGATTCTGCTGCCTGCCGGTAGTCTCAGATACTTTTTTGAAAACATAGCTGTATAGCTCCTCCGTATCAATCTCCCCGTTTCCATCCTGCTTCAACCCCTCCAGCAGGTAATAGGTGAACACGCCGTGTTTCAAATTATCCCGCTCCTGGCTCACCTCTTTGGCGCTGCTGGCGGAAAGAATCACCCTGCCCCGCCCGCTGGAAACGCGCTCCCAGAATTTATCCGATATGCTATCCCGGAACACTTTCCCCCCGCTGGCCCCGGCAAAGCAGGCATCCGCCAGAAATACCAGCCGTTCGGCCTTGATGCGCCTGAATATATCGGAAATTTCCTTCATAGGCAGGGCGGTAGAATAGAAATCATTCGGATCGGCGTCATAAGGCAGGATATACTTCTCCAAACCATCGCCGTCAGAGCTTTCTGCATCCTGTTCCGGCGCTCCGTGTCCGGCAAAGAATATGATTACCTGATCCTCTGCCCCGGCTTTGCGCATTAAATCAGTGCCCAGCGCCTTCTTGATCTTAGACAAGGTGGCGTCTTTATCCGTCAGCACGGTCACATGATCGGTAGGCACGCCAAAATCGTTCACCAGATAATCCCGCATAGCCTGAACATCGTTGATGGTGTAATTCAACGGCTTGACCTGCTGGTATGCGCCGATACCGATCAGCACCGCCCAGATTTCCCCTTTATCCTTCTGATAAGTTACGGTAATGCTCTCCTGAGACGGCTGGTTTTCATTGTCGTAGGCGATAACGGTAATCTGGTTTTCCCCGCCGTCCAGCTTTAATTGACGGGACAACCTTTGCTGCCGGGGATTGGCATTACCCTCCACTTGTATCCCCCGGAAATTGTCGTCGGTCAGCAGTCTGCCGTTTAACTCCACCCGCACCCGGCTTACCTCCTGGTCATCTCCGATATTAGCCACCAAAGTCATTTCCGGCTTGAGCAATTTCTCGCCATTATGGTGCGAGGCAATGACGATAGTGGGCGGCATATTATAGCGGGCGGCGGTTTGACTGTAGCTTGAAGCGGCGGGCTTTTCCCCCTGGACGGCGACCTCAACCGCCCCTTTTTCCTGGATGTTGAAGGCTAGGGTTTTGTTATAGGCGGGAAAGTCGGTCTGGGTAACGCTTACATTGATGGGCAGCTTGCCAGGAGAGGCCGAACGCATAATGGTGAAATTGAAGCGCAGGGGATCGGAGGCTGCTCCGGCGGGCAGGCGGCCTATAGTCTCTTCGGTCTTGGGCAGGTTAATGCCCTTGGTTTTGGTATCAAGCGCAACTTTGACCCCCTCGGCGTCCAGTTGCCCCTCGTTACGGACGACAATTTCCAGGGTGGGGGGTCTGTCCCTGCTGAAGGCTGCCGTTTACTCGCTGGGTAAAGGTCAATTTGGGTAGAACGGGGGTTACATTCAGCGCCAGAAGCTTGTTCAGGGCGGGAAAGTCGGCCTGGGTGATGTTTAAATCCAGGTTGATTTTGTTCTGCTGGTAAGTACGGGGGACGTTTAAGATGAAAGACTCTTTTTCCCCTTTGGTCTGAGCGGGAATCACCCCGACAGAAACGCCGGTTTTATTGAGGGCCAAAGCAGCGGGAGCGTCCATGTTGATTTTAACGTTTTGAGCTTCTATGTCGCCGCTGTTCTGGGGAATAATCTCAAGCTCGATGGTTTCCCCGTTTTCAATCACCCCGTTGCGGTTGCCGCGGGAATTGGCTGAATCGCCGTCATAGATGCGGTGGGTATAGGCCAGCGCCGGGCTTAGGCTGCGGAAATCGGCGGCAAACTGGCGGGATTGCGTATCCGCCCCGCGCACGTCATCCACCTTAAGCTTATATTCCAACTTGGCAGCCTTGAAGGTGCGGGGGATGGCAAAGGCCAGCCTGCCCTTGACCGTCTGACCGGGATGAATCACGCCCAGATCGGTTTTGGGCTTGATTATCTCCAGACCGGAATTGACGGACGCCAAATCCAGATTGACCCCCAAGGCATCGCCGCTGCCGGAATTCTTGATATAGGCGATTAATTCGATAGTTTCGTTGTTTTCCGGTATACCGTTTCCATTGCCCTTAGCTAGACCAATCTTGCCGTCATTGATTTCCACCGAATGGATTTCCAGCTTAGGCGGAATCAGGGCGGCGGTTTGCAGGGTAAGCTTGACCTTTTGGGCATCATAACCGCGCCGTTCTTTGGTGTCTATCAGGAAGGAGACTTGCCCGTCCGATATGGATAAGCCAGCCTTTAGATTAACCTCCGCCACTTTGGTTTCCCCTGGTGCAATATCTAACGGTTTCCGGCATATCTATTAGCTTTTGTGAGGAACTTAAGTTTATGAGTGCCTCAAAGCCTATGCCCTTGCCGTCATTTTTTACCGATACCTTGAGCAGCCCCTCTTCCCCGGCATCCAGGGTGTTGTTGGGGATACAAGAAGATGTGTCGGAAAATTGAAGCGAGGTGACCAGGCTGGCCGGGGCTTCTCGTCTTTTCCGCTCTTCCCTTTCTATCTCTTCTCTTGCCCTTGCTTCCCTTTCAGTCTTTTCTTTTTCGACTTTTTCCTGTCTAACCCTTTCTCTTTCAGCCTTTTCCCGTTCGTTTTTTCCCCTTTCAGCTTCTTCTTTAGCTCTTATAATTTCAGATGTTTCGAACTTATCCTCTAATTGGATACTAATCAGAGGATGTTCAAAAGCATGCATATCAGGATACTTAGAAAACAACCAGCCTTGGTATTTTTCTACTTCATGTTCGTATATTGAAACTTGTAAGGCAGGATTTTCAGGTTTGTTTGAGCTTGAAGTGATTATTTCTGCTGAAGGGTGAGAAAAAGTTGGCATGAACGCGCCAACTTTTACCAATAAATTGGTACCTGGAATTTTGAAGTTGGAATTAATTTTAACTTTGTATGTTGTCGTTTTATTTGTTTTTTTGTCCTTTATACGTATACTAACTTCACTCCAACTCGTTTTTACTTCACTTGGAACTTCTATTGAATATCTCATGTTACGCAATATTGATAAAATTTGATGTTTCGGCTTGTTCCAAGCCGAAACAGGCAAGGGGAAAGTTTTTATCTCAAACCTGCCAAGTTCAACATAATAAATGTAGTCCCGTGGCTTTAGCCACGCATTTT
>JACRJN010000041.1 GCA_016235675.1 Candidatus Schekmanbacteria bacterium | reverse complement strand
TGGTCTTTCAGGCATTCCACCCAATAGGAGAGGTTTCTCCCCCCAGGACGAAACCTGGCAACAATTACTCGGCAGCCTAACTGCTCCAATAAGGGGGCGGTTTCGGGAAAGCCATTTTTTCGTAAAGAGCAGATAGTTACCTGAAATTCATTTTTAGGAAGATACTTGGCCAGGGCCATCATTTCCCGGTATGGACTGGCGGTACTAATAAGATGAGGGACAGTTAAAAGTATGCGAATCATATTTTATTAACTTGGAATATAATTCTTTAGTATAGGTAATATTGGGCGAGCGAAATCACTGATGAGCTTTCTGGCGGACTCGATATCTGATTCAACTGGAGTTGTAAGGCGGATCAGAGCTCCGTCCGCTCGACTTTTTAAAAGGCTATCGAGACCAAGATAATATTTATTAAAATATTCATTGGGCAGCCAGCGACCTCGTTGAATATACCAGTAATACACGACTATTCGTTTATCTCCTTGTTCCATGAGGAGGTAGGAAACCGGCTTTCCCGGGAGCATCTCTACTTCCTTTGATTCTATAGGGACCCAACCTCCTCCAGTCATACAGACAAAGGGAGAGTGCAATAGTCCACCTTTTTCCTTCATATTTCCATAATAGGCTATCCACAAAGAAACGCTTTTATTTTCAGGGCTGACGAAGGTCGCATCAATATAATCTTCGGTTCCAAGAGCTTTAATTGTTTTGCGATCAATGTAACTGCGCTGTCCATGCCAAAGACCAAATGTTAACGGAAACTGGTCAAAGTTTTGCAGAAGCGACATGGTTGGCACCCTAGCAATCATGTATGGAATTGGGCTCATCAAAATTATTAATACCAGGCCGAAGATCAGGTATGAGTTTACAGATTTGTGCGGACCTGGGGGTGCAGATAATTTTGGGGCCACCTCTACAACTTCTGGGGGCCAAACCTGAGGCCTTAGATAATTTAATATCCAGTTCACGAAAACCAAAAACCCGAAACAACCTATGAAAATAAGCCATCCTGAAAAATTATGCCAAAAGCCTTCTTCTTGCAAGGAGGGGAATAGACCCATCGCCGCGACCCTCACGGCATTTGCGATTATAGCAGCCGGGACTACAGATATTATCAGAATGCCAGCCTTCCAGGCCCGACGTTGATAAAAATAGCAATAAATTATGCTAAGAGTTAAAAGGGAGAGGATATACCTCAACCCGCTGCAAGCAGCTACAACCTCTAGTTGATGTACTCCCAGGTCTATAACATTACCTTGACGCAAAACTGGAATCCCCACACTATTCAATAACCAGGCAGCTAATCCCGATGAAATTAACTGTAATTGCAGAGAAACCTTTCTTATAAACCATGTATTACTGGGAATCATTAAAATTAGGAGTAAGATTGGGAAAGACATTATTTTCACGAGTTCCCATCTTCCCAAAACTAATAAAAGGCCAGTAATAACTACCACCAATGAAAAGCATGTGATATAAAAGCTGGTTAATATCTCGCCTAGTGCATATAAAAAATATCCAGCGGCAATTACTAACAATCCCAACCACGAAGGTTGCCATAAATTATCTAGAATTTTGGACCACTTTAAATAAACTATGTATCCTACTACAAATGGTATTATTAATCCGAATGAGTAATCATCATCTTTGCTGATATATTTAAAAAGATGCATCAACACCGGCCAATAGGACAAGATAATCAATACGGATATGGTTGCAGTGGAAACTAACGGTATAATTGGAATTAATTTCTTTTGGGATTCCATTCAGGTTACCTCAGGTTACCTTCTGCCTCCAAATCCTTAGCCACGACCATTTTTTCAATCGAGGAGTATTTTCCGGCGGCAAAAATTCTTCCAGGGCAGGGGTATCGCCTTTTGCGGACGGCTCGGGAATGGGGGTGGCAAGCTCTGACAAGACCTTGGTTAAAACCGGGATCAACTGGCTGTTCATTTCCAGAACCAGCCCTTCCAGCCGGGTCAATCTCCCTGAGAGATCAATTATCCTAGCCTCCAAGCCATTGTCTGAGAATCTGGTTTCCGGCACAAGCGTGGATGTGCCAACTTCATCCGCAGTCTGGCCGCCGACATCATCCGGACCTTCCAGGCTTCCTCCTTGCGCCGCGAATACGGTGCCAATGAATTCGCCGTCTATCTCCTGCCTGCCTTCGGCGAACCCTGCCACCAGCGCCAAATCGCACCAGGCGTTTAATCGCCGGGGCACCCCTTGAGTATATTCATATAATTTTTCCAATGCCGAGTCGGTAAAGATGCCACTGCCGCCGGCTCGGGCCAGCCGGAACCGAACATACTCCTTGGTTTCCTCCTGGTTTAACGGGGTCAAGTGATAATGTACCGTCACCCGTTGGGCCAGCTGACGCAAAATAGGATCCCGGAGGCGGTCTTTCAGGCCGGGTTGGCCTACCAGGATTATTTGCAGAAGAGGCTCTTTTTCGGTTTGGAGGTTGGACAGAAGACGCAACTCTTCCAGGGCGCCGGTTCCCAGGTTCTGGGCCTCGTCAACTAAAAGAACTACATGCTCCCCTCGCCCATATGCCGTCATCAGAAAGTGGTTAAAAGCGGATAGTCGGGCAGCCCGATTGCTGAAATGACCCCTGACCTCGAATTCCCGGAGCAGCAATTCCAGCAAGTCCTCAGACCCCACCGAGGTCTGGTATAAAACTCCCAGGCGCTGGTTCCGTTCCTTAGTTTTGAGGAGAGACTTTATTAAGGTGGTTTTGCCAGTCCCCACCTCGCCCGTCAGGACCACAAAACCCACCCGCTGGTTGATGCCGTATTCCAGGTATGCCCTGGCCAGCTTGTGCTTGGGACTAAGATAAAGGAAATCCGGGTCCGGCGTCAGGCTGAAGGGGCGCTCTTTTAAGCCGTAAAACTCTTCGTACATGGAATTTATTTAACCCAATTAAACCAGGGAAATTTCCACTTAGCGTCGTCCCGTCCGTTCCGGTAATGATAATGGGATTGCTGGGAGGTATCCACCTTATTGAGCACAAAGCCCAATACCGGAAAATCTTTAAGCATATGCAGACAGCGATCGATATCCTCCCGGGCGGTTTTCCCTGCTTCAACGACGATAATGATCCCATCCACCATGGGTGCAAAAGCCAGGGCATCGGCATAAGAAAGCAAGGGAGGAAAGTCGAAAAGGACGTACCGATCAGGATAAAAATGCTTGAGTTCCTGAACCAAATCCGCCATCCGGGTGGAACTGATGAGTTCCAGGCCCTGGCTGATGCGCCTGCCAGCGGGCAACAAAACCAAATTGCCCAACCCTTCCGGGTGAACCAGGACCTCTGACAGAGGAACGCCGTTCTCCAGGTGATCCACCAACCCCGGCTCTCCTCGTATGCCAAAATACCGGTGCATGGACGGGTAGCGCAAATCAGCATCCACAAGTAATGCGGCTCTTTCAACTTCTTGGGAAATGCTGATGGCCAAATTGATGGACGTCAGGGTCTTTCCTTCCCCAGGCAGCGGCCCGGTGATCATTAAAACGTTGAGTTGCTCCGACTTAGTGCGTTGCAGTATATGGGTGCGCAGCAGTTTATATTCTTCAGCTATGGGGTCATCTTCTTCTCCCAGGATCATTCTATTTCGTTGCAATATCTCCAGGTTAACCGACACGGTGCGGGTAATGCCGTAGCTGATGCTCCCCGCAGTCGTTGCCTCAGGTTCCGGCCACGGAGGTGTCGGGGAAGGGCCCTGAAAAACCGATTCCTTTTCCAAGAGGATTATCGGAGTCTTTTTCTTTTGGCGTAAAGTCTTTGCCCGTTCTAGGGCTTTGTCGATGAAACTCAATTTTTGCCTCTCTATTTAACCAGTTAATTTCATTTATTAATGGGATGTTAGGGCCATAGAGCGCTGCCGCCTGTTAGCTTGAAGGATAATTATTAAGAGTGCTTATGGACAAATCGCAAAATCTTGGCCATCAGTATGTGAAAATCCATATAGAATAAATGGAATAGAACCAAGGCTAATACCAGGGAGACACCGATTGTGGCCCAAATGACCCGCCGCTTGGAGCGTTCCCGTTGCACATCTTCCGGGATCGTGATTTGCTTTATTGACCCCAACACTGGCATGCCTGTCAGCCAGGCGAGTTCGTCGGGGGTTTTCACCGAGTGGTCCAAACTATCCGCCATTAATACCACTCCGCAACCGGTGATTAAACCGAAGAAGAGGCCCGCCATAATAATTAGCGGCCTTTTGGGTTGAATGGGCTCTTCCGGAAAATTTGCCGCGTCAATGATACTAAACTTCTCTCCTTTTTGATGCTCCTCCATTCCTTCAGCGATCCGGGCTTCCAGAATCTTATTCATCACTTCCTGGTGTTTCTGATGGGCATTGGCATAATCCCGCTGAAAGGCCAGGTATTCTTGCTCCACTTTGGGAGTCCCTTCCAGGCGTTTGCGGTAGGTCTGGAGTTTTTCCACCAGGTTCGCCCGCTGTTTCTTTAAAGAATCGGTTTCGATTCCCGCCGCTTTAATCTGGGTTAAAAGGCTGACATAAGAGGGGTTATCCGCTTCCATATCCGGTAAGGACGGTTTCTTGGCCCTCTGTTCCCCCTCCAGTTGTTCTATCTCTTTTTTGAGTTTGAGGATATCTGGGTGCTGCTCGGAATACTTTCCCTGCTTTTGGGCCAATTCCATTTTGAGTTCCGCGAGTTTTTGCCGTCCCTGAGAACCGCTTCCTCCTTCTTTGCCTACTATCTTCTCCAACTCCCCCTTCTCCCGCAGCAGCTTTCGGATATCCGGATGATCCGCGGAAAACTTAGACCGCATATCGGCAAGAGCTACCTCCAGGGCTCGCAGCCGGGATACCGGGTCTCCCCGTTCCCCGCCGGTCGCCATACTGTCTTTCCTCACCGTGGCTAATTGACCTTCCAGGTAGATCTTCCGCTCTTCTGCGCCCCTGATGTTGACATCCAGTTGTTTGATGTCGTTTTCCAGGTGCTCGGCCTGGGACAAGTTAAACTGCTGTAATTCGGGGAGCATCCCTTCATGTTTTTCTTTAAATTTGCTGATCTGCTCCCCTAAAAATTGGATCCGTTTTTCCAAATTTTTGAGTTCAGCCTCCAAAAATTGGGTGGTGGATTGGGCCTGGGATTCCCTGAGTTTAATATTCTGCTCCAGATAAAGAGAGGACAACGTTCCGGCAGCTTTTTGCAGCTTACCAGGGTCTTGACCCCGATAGGAGATGGTGAAGGCAATCATTATCCCGGTCTGTCCTGAGGCTGCTTTGCGGGGGCGCGGCCGGTCGCCAAACTCGGCGCTGATCATATCTATTTTAATATCTTTCCGCATCTTTTTGGTAATTTCTTCCTTAGTATACTTCTCCTTCATTTCCGGATAAAGATCGAATTTCTCAATAATTTCTAATAACCTGGACCGGGAGAGAAGTTGTTGCGTCAGACTTTGTATGCGCTGTTCCGCAAATCCGGTGACCGTTGATCTTACAAAATCCGCCGGAATCTGCTGCTCCTCAATCAGGATAGTGCAAGAAGATTCATAAACCGGGGGTAGCAGCAGCGCTACCACGGTTACAGTCAATAAAATTACCAGTGCTGGGATTATCAGTAACTTTTTCCTCTTCTGGAAAATCTCCAGATAATACCTAATATCCTTAACCTGTTCTCTCATTTTATGGTACCTACGGTATGAGCATTCGCCATGATTTGCCGCATGGGACTGTCTCCATTACCCAGATTGAGATCCATGGAATTTAGATAAGCAAAGTCTGAAAGAATGTATTTTGATTTTTGCATTTAAGAATATGCAATTTACGAGCCAATTATATCCATTTTCTGAAGAAACCCTGGACTGAATTTTCAATAAATTTTCGGAATCCGACTTCTTCATTTATTTAAAAAAATTCCATGCCAAATTTATTTATAAGAATTATGTCATGATTTGAAAAAAAAAAAAGAGGAATAATAGATTTGGACCTGGATTTTGGAAGGAAATGGGCAACTTATTCTTTAGCATTTTATAATATGCAATACAATAAGTATTTCATTAGGAATGAAATATGCTCTGCATGGGAAAAGCCAGAATGCAATGGCATGTAAGGTGGCGAACCCTATCAGAGCGTGGACTGGGAGAGGCCAGGTCGATAGCACTCTCTGGGGCTTTGCGGCTATGATCTTGAGGGCCGGGTCCTGGGCTAGGGCAGTGGCTTCTGCTGTCTTCCTAGCCATGGCCAATGGCGCAAAAGCTTGCCGTAGATGGTTTCTAACCTTGAGGGCATCATCACCTGCAAAATCTGCATTGACCTCCTTTTTTAGGAACTTTTCATGAATAATCCGTGCTAAGGAGAAACCTTTTCCAAAATTCCCGGGATATATTTTACGCTGGTCGATCCAGAAATAGAGTAAAATAATAGATCTAATTTGTTAGAGGCAAACTTCAGCTTGGCACAATTAGTATCCGTTATTTTGGTGAAAATGCCTGTAGTTGGATCAAC
>JACRJN010000002.1 GCA_016235675.1 Candidatus Schekmanbacteria bacterium | reverse complement strand
TTAATTAATTCTATTTCTTATTCCGAACTCAGGTTTCTTATCTCAAACCTGCCAAGCCTTACCAATCGGCCCGCCGCCCTTTAGGGTTTCGGTGTGGAACACACCCGAAACATCCAGGATAGTAACTTTGCGTAACATGAGATTTTAAGTCAACAGCATTGAACGTTACCCCTGGATAGTTTCGGCGTGAGGACACGCCGAAACATCAATTCCCTCTTATAACATTAAGTTCTTGCCGCGCGGGATTAAATCGCGGATTTATCCGCAGGGCATTTTGGAAAGCCTGAGCCGCCAGGTCATATTTTTTTAATTCTTTGTAACATATCCCCATGTTGAAGTAAGACGCGTACAAATTTTTATTAAAACGCAAGGCAGTCAAATTTTCTGCTATGGCCTTTGGATAATTTCCCATTTCGTAATAGCAGGCTGCCAGTTTAAAATGGCTGTATTCATCCGGCTCTATCCGGGCGGCTTTTTCTAAATGGTTGATTGCCAAAGCATATTCACGCCTGTCGAGGTAAAAACTGCCGATGTTATAATTGACGAAATAGTTATTGGGAGAGATACGCGCCTCCTTTTTAAACAGGATAAAATCACTCTCCCAAAAACTATTGGCGTAAACTGTGCCTGCCGTATAAAAAATAAGCATTAGAAAAAAGACCACAGTGCCTAATGCTAAATGCCGCGTTTTAAATTTATTTAATTTGCACAATAAACCGGCTACCAGTAAACAGTAGCCATAAGAGGGGAAATATAAATATCTTTCCGCCATCGGAAATTTTATTCCCCGGATATAACTGATAGGGACTAAATTACTCAAAGGCGCCAGGGATACCCAAAAAAACAGGATGGCAAAGGAAATTTCCGGGTCTTTTTTTCTGCTTAACAAAGCATATGTCAAGGATAATATTAAAATTATTATCGCGGCCAGGACATCCCAAGGAAGACCTTTGTGCACTAAATCTATGGCTATATGTGCGCTTAAATTTATCGGATAGATTAATTTTGTCAGATAATAAATGATCGCCCTGCCGAAGGTAAGTAAAATTTGATGCCTGGCTAAAGGCTCAAGATATGGGTTAAAGCTGCTTTTAAAGCCGAAAACCAAGCTGCGGATAAAGAAATAAAAAACCGCTAATCCCCAATAGGGCAGCCAATTATTTATTTGGGAGCGTAAATGTTTTAGATTCCGGTTACGATAAAAATCCACCAGAATCAACATAATCGGTAAAATCAGCATAATCTCCTTGGAATACAGGCCAAGCAGAAAAGAAAGTAAAGACAGGCATAACATTAACTGCTTATTTTTATTGTTCGCTGTCTGCATTTGCAGATGCAGGTAAAGGCAGGTAAAGAAGAAAAATGTGAACATGACATCCCCTCTGGCGGCTATCCAGCCCACGGCCTCGGTATGAATGGGATGTACGGCAAAAAGTAAACCGGTAAAGAAGGCTAATTTATTGTCGGCAAACAAAGAAAAAGTAAAGAAATAGATCATTATCCCGGCGGCTATGTGAAAAACAAGGCTGGTTAAGTGATAGCCTGAAGGATTAAGTTTATAGAGGCTGTTATCCAACATGTACGAAATCGTCAGGAGCGGGCGACAATAATTGTTCATGTTGCCTTCGTCCTGAAAAACATTTAATACAAAAACCTTAGGGAAGTTTGCCCAGGATTTGATTATCTGATTATTGTAAACCATCCCCCAATCATCCCAGACAAAGCCGTTGCCAAGCGTATTGGCATAGGCTAAAACAGACAACAGGATAATTAAAACTATCGCTGATTTTTGATATTTCGATTCCGATATTTCTTGGTTTTTTGAGCTGGCGTTACCTTTATTAAGCATATTTATCCTTTTCTCATCCAATAGATTTCAATACTTTCAGCATAGGTTATACAAGAAATATGCCTTTGAGTTAGGGTGTCGCGGTGGAATTTTCTTGACTTTTATGCGTTTTTAGGGTAAAAAATACGCTTCCTATATAATAACTTAATTGTACAAATCAATCTATAAAAAGGTGCTGAATTAACATGAAAAGAACTTATCAGCCGAGCAAACTGGTACGCAAAAGAAGACACGGTTTTCGTAAAAGGATGTCAACCCCGGATGGGCGTGAGGTTTTAAAAAGAAGAAGGGCTAAGGGACGCAAGAAATTGAGTGCTTAATTATGGGTGACTACTCTTTTCCCCAGCAAGAGCGGCTTAAAAAAAAAGCCAGTTCGACGCGGTTTTTGCACCGAAACAAAAAATAGTTGCCAAGAGCTTTGTGCTCTATTATCAAGCCAATGGGTTGTCCCATAACAGGCTGGGGGTTTGCGCAGGCAAGGATGCGATAGGGAATGCGGTGGCCAGAAACCGGGCCAAGCGTCTCTTGCGGGAAGCTTATCGGCAAAACCGTCCGAATTTCCGGCCTGGCTTTGATTTTATTCTGGTAGCCAGAAAAAACCTGCTGAATTTGAAGGCGCCGGAATTGATCCGGGAGTTTAGGAATTGTTTGTTTTCCGCCGGGTTGATTATAGTTTAAATGACAAATGGCTCATACAGCAAAACAGGTAGTTCTCAAAACTGTCAGGTTTTATCAAAAATTTCTATCCCCTTTATTCCCTCCCGCCTGCCGGTTTACACCTACATGCTCTCAATACGCCATCGACGCTCTGGGAAAATATCCACTAGCCAGAGCATTACGCATGACAATCGGACGGGTTTTACGCTGTCATCCCTTTCATCCGGGCGGGGATGATCCGGTAAAATGAATTTAAAGGCGGAAGGATGAAGGCGGAAGGATGAAAATATTAAATAATTTTTTACTTTCATCATTCATCCTTCATCCTTCCGCCTTCATCCTTTTTTAATCTTGGAGTCTTAATGGAAAAACGCACGTTATTGGCAATCGGTTTATCGATTTTAATCATCATCGGTTTTCAATTTTTCTTTCCTCATTCGGCCAAACCGCCCGCGCCGGTAAAGCCGGAGAAAGCAGAAGACAAAGCCGGCTCCACATCTGCAAAAACCGCTGAGGTCAGAATTCAGGATGGGCAAGCTTTGCAAAAATATCAGGAGGGTCAAAAGGGAAAGGTTGCACGCTCTGTCAAAATCAGCACCGATTTATATCAGGTGACCATCAGTACCAAAGGGGCGGTGATTACCGGCTGGCAATTAAACGATTACCGTGACAAGGATAAAAATCCGGTTCAATTGATCTCCAAGGAATCGGAGGAAAAGGGGGTTTATCCCCTGCGTTTGGATTTCGACGATGCTGGTTTGACGCAAAGAGCCAATCAGGTGGTCTACGAAACCAGCGCCGACAATTTGATTTTAGATCAGCGCAAACCTGACGCCGTTTTGCAATTGTCTTATATCGATCCTGCCGGGATGAAGATTACCAAAGAGTTAAAATTCACCAATGATAATTATTATGTCGGGGTGAAGGTCAGACAGGAAAACACTGGGACGGCAAATCTTCCGGGTCATTACAATCTGGTTTGGGGCTACAATTTAGGGCGTGAAATCAATAACAGCAGTCATCATTATACCGGCCCCAGCTCCTGGATCGACGGCGAACTGGTGAATCATAAGCCCGCCGATATTAAGGGCAAGAGTTTTCATAAGGGGAAAATCTCCTGGACGGCGTTGCAAAATGTTTATTTCTCAAGCATCCTGATTCCTAAAACCGATACGGCGGAAATTGTTGTCGCTAAGGAAGATTCCAGCCTGAGCATCGGTGTTTCCGGCGGTCAAAACGAATTAGCCCCCGGCGCCCAGGTAACCGGCGAATTCGGGTTGTATGCCGGCCCCAAGAAAATTGAAAATCTCTCCGCGCTTAATATGAATCTGGATAAGATTATTGACTACGGCTGGTTTGAATTCCTGGCGCGTCCCTTAATCCGGGTGCTGAAATTTTCCCATACCTTTACCAAAAATTATGGCTGGGATATTGTGCTGCTGACTATCTTAATCAAGATAGTTTTTTATCCCCTGACCGCCAGCAGTTTCAAATCCATGCGCAAGATGCAGGTATTGCAGCCCAAGATGAATGCCTTGCGCAAAAAGTACAAAAGCGACCCGCAGAAATTAAACGCCGAGATCATCGACTTATATAAAAAGCACAAGGTCAATCCGGTGGGCGGCTGCCTGCCGATGCTGCTGCAAATTCCGGTGTTTTTCGCACTGTATAAGTCACTTTTAGTGTCAATCGAATTGCGCCATGCGCCTTTTATGTTCTGGCTGACCGATTTGTCGGCAAAAGACCCATATTATGTAACCCCAGTCCTGATGGGAATCTCCATGTTCGTGCAGCAGAAAATGACCCCGGCAGCCGATCCCAATCAGGCCAAAGTCATGCTCTTTATGCCTTTGATCTTTACCTTTATGTTTCTGAATTTCCCCAGCGGTTTGGTTGTTTATTGGCTGGTGAATAATGTGTTGGGTATCGCCCAGCAATATTGGGTAAATAAGCAGGAACAGAATAAGGGCGGAAGCCCCGGAGATGTGGAATTGGTGGCGGAGTAGAAAAATTTTTAGCCACGAATTACACGAAATTTCACGGAATATTAAAAAAAATTGTCATTGCGAGGCAGCCTTATCGCCGAAGCAATCTCCAGCCACACGGGGAAAGATTGCTTCACTTAAGTTCGCAATGACATTTCAAACGTCAATATATAATCTTTTCGTACAATTCGTGGCTAAAATCAATTCAAATGCAGTACAGTAGTAAAAGTGAGAAAGCGATGGCGGAAGCTAACACAACTTATTGGCTGGGAATCGATGTCGGCTCGGTCAGCGGCAAAATGGCCTTGCTGGATGAACAGGGACGGGTTTGGCAGACCCAGTATCAGCGGTTGAAGGGTGACCCTGTTTCTATGGTCATCAAGCAATTAGGCACAATTTTACAGCAAATTGATAGCCGGCAAATCCGGGGAGCGGCGATAACGGGCACGGGCGGGGAATTAATCGGCAAATTATTGAATATACCGGTAATCAATGAAATCGTAGCCCAAAGCAAGGCTACAGCCTGTTTTCATCCTCAGGTGCGGACGATAGTGGAAATCGGCGGCGAAGATTCCAAATTGATCCTTCTGGATGAACGGGGGGCGATCCAGGATTTCGCCATGAACGCCATGTGCGCTGCCGGTACCGGTTCCTTTCTCGATCAACAAGCCAACCGTTTGGGGCTGTCCATCGAAAATGAATTCGGAGCGCTGGCCGTAAAATCCAAAAATCCCCCGCGTATTGCCGGGCGTTGCAGTGTTTTTGCCAAAAGCGACATGATTCACCTGCAACAGGTGGCCACACCCGATTACGATATTGTCGCCGGGCTGTGCTATGCCATGGCGCGCAGTTTTAAAAGCAATCTGGGACGGGGCAAGGAATTTATCAAGCCTATCGCCTTTCAGGGTGGAGTCGCGGCCAATCAGGGCATGATCAAAGCGCTTCTGGATATTTTGGATCTGACACCGGAGGAATTGATTATCCCGCAGCATTTTGCCTGCATGGGGGCAATCGGTTCCGCTTTAACTTTATGGGAAGCGCAAAAAACTCAAATCTTTGATTTAAATAAAGCTAGCGAAATCCTGCAAAATTATCAACAGCAGCCCAATCAGAGCCAAAGCGTTTCAATTCCCCTGGGCAATTTTCAGCCTCAATTCCTGGAAGCGCAGGTTCTGCCGATAACCGGAGCCGCAAAGGTACCGGCCTATCTGGGTATCGACATCGGATCGATCAGCACTAACGTAGTGGTCATCGACGAGCAGCGCCGCTTGTTGTCCAAACGTTATCTGATGACGGCGGGACGCCCTCTGGAAGCGGTACGGCAAGGATTGAGCGAGGTCGGCGATGAAATCGGAGCGCGGGTGGAGATTAAGGGCGTGGGGACAACCGGTTCCGGGCGCTATTTAATCGGGGATTTTGTCGGTGCCGACATCGTAAAGAATGAAATCACCGCTCAGGCGCGGGCGGCGGCGGCAATCGATCCCAAAGTAGACACGATCTTCGAAATCGGCGGTCAGGATTCCAAATACGTATCTATGGAAAACGGGATCGTCGTCGATTTTGAGATGAATAAGGTTTGCGCCGCCGGTACCGGGTCTTTTCTGGAAGAACAGGCGGAAAAGCTGGGCATCTCCATAAAGGAGGAATTCGGGGGATTGGCTCTGGCCTCTTCCTCTCCCTCTCCCTTAGGTGAGCGCTGTACGGTTTTTATGGAAACGGATCTGCACCATCATCAGCAGCGGGGGGCGGCCAAGGAAAACCTGGTGGCGGGATTGAGCTATTCCATCGTACATAATTATCTGAATCGGGTGGTAGGCAAACGCAAAATAGGTAATCAGATCTTCTTTCAGGGAGGCGTGGCGACAAATCAAGGGGTGGTGGCGGCTTTCGAGAGCGTTACCGGCAAAAAAATCATCGTCCCCCCGCACCATGAGGTAACCGGCGCGATCGGCGTGGCGATTATCGCCCAGGAAAAGAGCGACGGCAGCCCCAGCAAATTCAAGGGTTTTGACTTAGGGCGGCGTGAATATCAATTAGAGTCTTTCGAATGCCGCTCTTGCCCCAACCATTGCGAGATAAAAAAGGTAATCGTACAAAACGAGGCCCCGCTTTTTTACGGCAGCCGCTGCGAAAAATTCGAAAAAGGCAAGAAGAAGAGCGTTAAATCCAATCCAATCGATTTATTCGCCGAGCGGGAGCAATTTTTACTGAAGGATTACGGCCAGAAAGTCGTCCAGCCCAAATTTAAAATCGGGATTCCCCGCTGTCTGTTCGCCCATGAATTTTTCCCGTTTTGGCGCGCCTTTTTCCATGAATTAGGGATGGAGGTCATTCTTTCCAGCCGTACCAATAAACAAATTATTCAGGAAAGTCTGGAGCATGTCTGTTCCGAAACCTGCTTTCCCATAAAGATTGCCCACGGGCATGTCCTGGAATTGCTGGAGAAGGAACTGGATTATATTTTCCTGCCCAGCATGATCAGCCTGGATTGCAAGGATTCCAAGCGGGGGGTGAATTGCCCCTATGTGCAGACCATCCCCTATACCCTCCAGGGGGCGATCGATTTTAAAAAGAGCAAGGTCAAATTGTTGCAGCCGGTAATCCAGGCCAATCACGGAATCCAACATATGGAACAGTGCCTGCTCGAATTGGGAAAACAATTGGGCTGTCCGGCGCGTGCGGTTCGTTGTGCCTGGCGAAAAGCCGGCGAAGCGCAAGGGGAGTTTACCGCAAATATCCAGCGCCGGGGACGGGAAATCCTGGCAAGTCTGGCACCGGATGAAACGCCGGTGGTAATTATCAGCCGCCCCTATAACGGCTGCGATCAAGGCTTGAATCTGGAACTGCCGCAAAGGTTAGCTGAATTGGGATTTTTACCGATACCGCTGGATTTTTTACCCCTGGAGAACGATCCCCGGTTGCGGGATTGGCCTAACATGTATTGGCGCTACGGGCAGCGTATTTTGAAAGCGGCGGATTTTATCCGGGAACATCCGCTGCTTGCCGCGGTTTATCTGACCAATTTCGGCTGCGGCCCGGATTCCTTCATCGGACATTTTTTCAATAAACGTATGGCGGGCAAACCCTATTTGCAACTGGAAGTGGATGAACATTCCGCCGATGCCGGAGCCGTTACCCGCTGCGAGGCGTTTAAAGATAGTCTGGAAAGCATTAAGGAAAAAAACTGGCACCCGGAAAAGGAAATCCGCGGGGAGTTTCTTTTACCCAAAAACACCCCGCACAAGCTCTTTATCCCCGCAATGGCGGATCATTGTTATGCCCTGGCTGCGGCGCTGACCCGTCACGGGGTGCAGGCCGAGGTGATGCCGGAGAGCAACCAGGAGAGCATCCGCTGGGGACGTCGCTATACCTCCGGTCGGGAATGTTATCCCTGCATTCTGACTACCGGCGATATGATTAAAAAGACCAAAGACAGCGATTTCGATCCGGCACGTTCGGCCTTTTTTATGCCTTCAGGCAACGGCCCTTGCCGTTTCGGTCAATATAACATGTTCCATCGTATGGTTCTGGATGACTTGGGCTTTGAGCAGGTACCCATTTACGCCCCGGCGCAAACCGCTTCTTTTTACGAGGATTTGGGGTTGGTGGGCAATGATTTTGTCCATCATCTCTGGCAAGGGGTACTGGCTATCGATTTTCTGGATCAACTGAGCCGGGAAATCCGTCCTTACGAGTTAACGCCCGGTCAAACCGACAGGGTTTATAAAGAATGTCTGCAAAAAGTCCAGGCCGCCATTTTGGAGGATAAAACCTGGGAAACAATACCGCAGTTGAAACAGGCTTTATTAGCGGTGCCCCACAAAAAGGGAAAACGTCCCATTTTGGGGATTGTCGGTGAGATTTTCGTCCGCTCCAACCCTTTCAGCAACAATAATCTGATTCGGGAAATCGAAGCCTTGGGCGGTGAAGTCTGGCTGCCTCCTCTCCGGGAATGGTTTTTGTACCTGGCCTATGTGGGGAAAAGGCATAACCGCCTGGGACGCAATTTCCGCGCCCTTATGCACACCCAGATGACCGAGCGTTTCCTGCAAAAGGAAGAGCAGCGTTTCGCCAAATGCTTCCAGGATGTGCTGCGCAATAATCACGAGCCGTCTATCAATCATACTATGGAATATTGCCGCCCTTATCTTGATCCATCTTTCGAGGGGGAGGCGCCTTTGAGTATCGGCAAAAGCGTCGATTTCATCAATAAGGGAGTGGCCGGGATCATCAACACCATGCCTTTTACCTGTATGCCCGGCAATATCGTGACCGCCGTGCTCAAACGGGTGCGTCGGGATTTTCGGCAAATTCCCTGCCTGGATTTGGCCTTCGACGGGGTGGAACAATCCAATACCAAAATCAGGCTGGAAGCGTTTATTCACCAGGCGTTGCAGTATCAGTTAAAAAAGGCTGAGGCATGAGGGATATTGTTACTTACGCTTCAAAATCGGTAGCACAGGCATCCTGCCTGTGATGTGGGCAACGCTCACACAAAAACGGCACAATTAACCGGGAGTCCTACACAGGCTGGAAGCCTGTGCTACCAAAGTTAGGATAAAAAAACAATGAAGTCAAAAGTCGCGGTTTTGAAAACCAGTCCGCAAACCGTGCTGGAAGATTATAAAAAATTGATGCACCTGGCCGATTACCAGAAGTATCTGCCCAAGGATAAAGACACCGCTTTAAAAATCAATATTTCCTGGCACCATTTTTATCCGGCCTGCTCCACCACCCCCTGGCAGTTGGAGGGGGTAATCAAGACCTTGCTCGGCGACGGGTATAAAGCCGAATTGATTCACGGCTGCCATAACCGCACGGTGGTGGTTAATTCGCATCGCGGGGAAGAAAACAATAAGCATAAACCGGTAATCGAAAAATACGGCCTGCGCAATGTCCACCTGTACGAGGGTGAAGAATGGGTGCGCTATGAACCGAAAGGGAAAATGCTGGTATTGCCTGAGGTTTTCCCCCAGGGAATTCAAATTCCCAGGCGCATGATCGGGGAAAACATCATCCATCTGCCCACCATGAAAACGCATGTATTCACCACCATGACCGGGGCGATGAAGAACGCCTTCGGCGGGCTGCTGCATGAGAAACGGCACTGGACGCACAGCGTGATCCATGAGACCCTGGTGGACTTATTGACGATCCAGAAAGAAATCCACAGCGGGATTTTTGCTGTCATGGATGGGACATTCGTCGGCGACGGCCCCGGCCCGCGCTGCATGGAACCGTCGGTAAAGGGCTATATACTGGCCAGCGCCGATCAGGTGGCGATCGATGCCGTATCCGCCAAGATGATGGGCTTTGACCCGCTGTCCCTGAAATTCATCCGCCTGGCGCATGAGATGGGCTTAGGCTGCGGCGATGTGCGGGAAATGGAGATCGTCGGGGAGGATATATCCGAAATCAATTGGCGTTTCAAGGGACAGCAAAACACCTTCGCCAGCAAAGGCCAGAAGATGATCTACTGGGGGCCGCTTAAACCATTGGAAAAAGTGCTGTTGCGTACCGTGCTTGCGCCTTGGTCATATGTGGCATCAATTCTCTATCACGATTATTACTGGTACCCTTTTGTCGGTCGGCCGCGGGTTAATGCTATGCTCAACACCGAATGGGGTAAGTTGTTTAAGCAATATTGAGGTAGGCTTGAGGCTTGAGACCTGAGGGGCTGTGCCGCAACTCAAATTTTATAATCAAACTCCCAATATTGTCATTGCGAACGACGAAGGAGTGAAGCAATCTCAATAAGATGCAGGAGATTGCTTCGTTCCTCGCAATGACTTTTTTAGGTAAAATGCCAGTTTCAAGAGTTGCGGCACAGCCCCCTGAGGCCTGAGGCATGAGGGACTGCTTTTCCTCACCGCTCAAGCCTCAGGTCTCAAGCCTGCAATCTTTTAGTTGACAGTCTTTGTATATTTAGATAAAATTCAATAAGTTTTCAAAAAGGGAGGTGATTTTTACTTTGGCAAATCATAAAGCAGCATTAAAAAGTCTCCGTCAGGATGAAAAGCGTCATGAACGCAACAAGATGGTTAAAACCCAGGTTAAGACTGTGGCAAAGAAAGTATTGAATGCTGTCGAAGCCAAGAATTTGGATGAGGCTAAATCCGCATTGCATACGGCGATTCGTACTATCGATAAAGCTTGCAGCAAGGGTGTTATTCATAAAAACAATGCCGCCCGGAAGAAGTCCCGGTTGTCTGTGCGGGTGAATTCAATCGCAACGGCGTAAATTTAAATCGAGATACGAGATACAAATCAGGCTTGAGGCTTGAGACCTGAGGGAAACCCGTTCCCCACCCCTGCCTCAAGCCTCAGGGGGCTGTGCCGCAACTGTTTATATGTCTCATTTTGTCATCCCCGAATGCTTTTATCGGGGATAAGGTGTTGATTTTAAAACCAGATTCCCGATAAAGGCGTTCGGGAATGACAAGAAATGGAGTTGCGGCACAGCCCCTCAGGTCTCAAGCCTTTTTCTGTACCTCGTATCTCGGCTTTTGGAGAAAATCCGTCATGGGTGAGATAAGCGACATCTGGGCGCGTGAGATATTAGACTCACGCGGGAATCCCACAATTGAAGTGGAAGTTATTCTGGAGTCCGGCGCGGTCGGATTGGCGGCGGTGCCATCAGGTGCATCTACCGGCACCAAAGAAGCCCTGGAACTGCGCGACAAAGACGAAAAGCGTTATAAAGGCAAAGGGGTAACTCAGGCGGTAGATAATGTCAATGAAACTATCGCCGAGGAACTGATCGGTTATGAATCGTGCCTTCAGGTAGAGATTGATCATATATTGTGTGAGATAGACGGCACGGAGAATAAATCCAAACTGGGTGCTAACGCCATTTTGGGTGTTTCTCTGGCCGTTGCCAAGGCCAGCGCCGAAGAGCACGGGATGCCTTTATACCGTTATATCGGCGGGGCGAATGCCAAGGAATTGCCGGTGCCGATGATGAATGTCCTCAACGGGGGCAGCCATGCCGACAATAACGTAGACATTCAGGAGTTCATGATCATGCCGGTCGGGGGTGAGTGTTTCAGCGAATCCCTGCGCATGGGAGTGGAAATTTTCCATACCCTGGGCAAGCTTTTAAAGGACAAAGGCTATAATACCGCGGTCGGCGACGAGGGCGGTTTTGCTCCTAATCTCAAAAGTAATGAAGAAGCCATCACCATAATCTTAAATGCCATAGAAAAAAGCGGCTATCATCCGGGAGAAGACGTTTATTTAGCGCTGGATTCGGCAGCCAGTGAATTCCGGCAGGAAGGAAAATATTTCATGGCCGCCGAAGCCAATCCGGTCAAAAGCAGCGAAGACATGGTCAATTATTATGAATCATTGGTAAACAAATATCCGATTATTTCTCTCGAAGATGGTCTGGCTGAGGATGATTGGGAGGGCTGGCATTTATTGACCGAACGTTTGGGCGGCAGGATTCAGTTGGTGGGCGATGATATATTCGTGACCAACGTAGCCATTTTGCGTCAGGGGTTAGAGCAAAAGGTAGCCAACGCCATTTTGATTAAGCTCAATCAAATCGGTACGTTAACCGAAACCCTGGATGCGATAGAGTTAGCCAAACGCTTTAATTATACCTCGATCGTTTCCCATCGCTCCGGCGAAACCTGCGATACCTCGATTGCGGATTTATCCGTAGCCTGCAATACCGGCCAGATTAAAACCGGATCGCTATCCCGCAGTGAACGGCTGGCCAAATATAATCAACTATTACGCATCGAAGAAGAATTAGGGGATGCGGCGCTTTATCGGGGCAAGAATGTTTTCTTTAACCTGAAACGGTGGTAAAATAGGCGTGAGGCTTGAGCGGTGAGGCCTGAGGAAATAAAATTCCTCCCCACTCAAGCCTCAGGTCTCAGGTCTCAGGTCTCAAGCCTTTAACACTATGAAAATTAATCAAATTGCAGCTTTCCTGCTTTTATTCATTGTAAGCGGATTATTTTGGGCCGGGTGGTTCGGGCAGGGGGGGGTAAAGCAAATCCGAAATAATTTACAAGAATATAATGATTTGGTCGAACAGATAGATAATATCCATCAGGAAAATGTAAAACTCCAAAACGAGATTGAATACTTCACGGATGATAAATTCTGGCTGGAAAAACAGATTCGGGAGAAATTAGGCTGGGTGAAACCGGATGAAGTGATTTATAAGTTTAAGGCAAACGAAAAATAAAGCAGGGTGGGCTCTGCCCACCAAATTTGATGGCCTGATATTATTTGGTCGCGTATAAACAGGCAAACCTTTTTGTTTGCATCAGGAAAAAATTTTAAATTCCGTAGTCCCAGCCCTTTAGGGCTGAACTTCCAGGGCTAAAGCCCTGGCACTACGACTACGACGAGGGAAGTCCGCAGTATGAATATTTGTGTCATCGGTACCGGCTATGTCGGTTTGGTAACGGGTGCGGTTTTCGCCGATTTGGGTAATGAAATTATTTGTGTCGACAGCAATGAAGAGAAAGTCCGCAACTTAAATAAAGGGGTAATGCCCATTTATGAACCCGGTTTGGAAGAGATGGTACGGCGCAATATGTCCGACAAACGTCTCTTTTTCACTACCAGCATCCAAAACGGCGTGGAAAAATCGGAATTGATTTTTATTGCGGTCGGCACCCCTCCCAAAGACAATGGAGAAACCGATTTAAGTCAGGTAAAGCAGGTAGCCGGTGAAATCGCTGAATATATCAACGATTACAAAATAATCATCAATAAAAGCACCGTCCCGGTCGGCACCGGCAATCTGGTACGGGAAATTGTGGGAAAAAATAAGCAAAAACAAGTAGATTTCGATGTAGTCTCCAATCCGGAATTTTTGCGTGAAGGCTCGGCGATAAAGGATACCCTTCATCCTGACCGCATCGTTATCGGGGCGCCGTCGCACAAAGTGGCCATGAAATTATTGGAATTATACTCCACTTTGGAACGCCCGATGCTGATTACCGATGTCCCCAGCGCCGAGATGATTAAATATGCCTCCAACTCATTTTTGGCTACCAAAATATCCTTTATCAACGCCATCGCCGATATTTGCGAAAAGGTGGACGCGGATGTTCTCCAGGTGGCTAAAGGTATGGGCTGGGATTCCCGCATCGGCCCGGATTTTCTCCAGGCCGGTCTGGGCTACGGCGGTTCCTGCTTTCCCAAGGATACCGAATCATTATTCCACACCGCCGCCAAATACGGTATCGATTTCGGTCTGCTGCGGGAGGTTATCACTATAAATGAGGGACGGGTCGACCATTTCATGGGAACGATAGAAGGACGGATGGGAGACTTGAGCGGAAAAGTGCTGGCCATGCTGGGATTGGCGTTCAAACCTGATACCGATGACTTGCGGGAAGCCAAATCCCTGGAGTTGATTGAGCGTTTCCTGAAAAAAGGCGCGGTGGTCAAGACTTACGACCCGGTAGCCATGGAAAATTGTAAGCGGGTCTATCCCAATCTAATCTATTGCGAAAATCCTTATGAAGCAGCCAAAGATGCGGATGCGCTGGTAATTATCACCGAATGGCGGGAATTTAAATTGCTTAATCTGGAGCGCATAAAAGCCATTATGAAGCAGCCGCTGGTTTTTGACGGGCGCAATATCTATGACCCCAGGGTGAAGAAAAAGTTGGGTTTTGAATATTACGGTATCGGGCGATAAAAAAGAAAAATAAAAGTTGAAATGAAATTAAAAGCAACGTTTTTTTGTTTGATTCTCTTTATAACAGTAAACTCAGCCTGGGGCAGTGAAAAAATTACCGCAAGCGACTCATCCTATACTTACGACATCATGGAGTTACGCAACAGCATGACCGATCCTTCCGGCACGACAACCTACGAATACGACGCCTTGGATCGTCTCACCAAAATCACCAACCCGGCCGGACAGATTATCACCTTTACCTACGACGCCATCGGTAAAAGAACCGGCCTGACCCATTCCACCGGCCTGACCGCCTCCTACACCTACGACATGGGCAACCGCCTGACCAACCTGACCTGGCAAATGAACGGAACACCCATCGCCACCTACACCTACACCTACGACCGCGTCGGCAACCGCCTGACCATGACCGATGAGTACGGGACGCATACCTATAGTTATGACGGCGTCTACCAATTAACCGGCGCCACCCATCTCAACCAGCCATCTGAAAATTACAGCTACGACCCGGTCGGCAACCGTTTAGGCGGGACATATGACACCGCCAATAGACTGCTGGAGGATGCGGATAATGTCTATGGCTATAACCGCAACGGCAATACCCTACTGAAATTTGACAAAGCCACTCAAGAAAAAATGAGATTTTACTGGAGTCCCGAAAATCAATTAATTAAAATCGAAAAATATCATCCAGGAGAGACGTCCCCTTATTTTATTTCAACCTACATCTACGACGGCTTTGGCCGCCGGGTGGCTAAAAACGTAAACGGAACCATCACCAAATATCTCTACGACAATGAAGACATTCTCTTGGAAACCGACAATAATGACAACGTCACGGCAAGATACACCCACGGTCCCGGCATCGACGAACCGCTCATCATGCAAAAAGGCGGGCAATTGTATTACTACATCACTGATGGTTTGGGTTCGGTGATAAAGCTGGTGAATTCGGTTGGAAACGTGGTCAACAACTATGCTTATGATTCCTTTGGGCGTATCGTATCCAAAACCGAAGGGGTGGCGAACTCCTACACCTATACCGCCCGTGAATTCGACGCTGAAAGTGGGTTGTATTGTTACCGCTCCAGGTATTTTGATTCGAAGATTGGTAGATTCTTAGCGGAAGACAAATTAAACGTTGCCCAACTTATCTTGGACAAACAAAGCGTTAAGAAGGGATCAATTGAAGCAGCCTTCATTGACTACTTGCTACGCTTATATTTGACTCACCCAAGCCTTTTCGTCAATGGATATCTATATGCAAGAAACAACTCGATTAATCATACCGACCCCTGGGGACTTTGGTATATAGATATAAATTTACAGTGGGGAAAGGCCGGTGGCGGCACAACGGGAGGCGTTATGATAAGCGACAAAGGGATTTACCCTTATTTGGGTGGTGGTGCTACGATGCCTGGCTTGGGAGGTGGAATTACTTGGTCTTCCTCTGATCCAACTCCGGGCTGGAATGTGGAACTTTCTATAGGTACACCTGCTTGGCTTGGCGTGATTGGTGGTTATGGCGACAAGCATCCATATGACACATATTGGGCAGTGGGAATAGTTTCGCCGGGAATTTCTTTGACTCGGTATTACGTTTGGGAGTTTATGAAATTTGGCAAAAAGGATTGCAAATAAAATGAACAAGTTAGAAAATTTATTTGCTGGAATTATATTTGCAATTATAGGGTTTTGTTGTATTTTCTTTAATGGATGGATGTCAAAAAGCGCACTTGATTTCCAACTCAAGACAGAAAGTTATTTAGTGAAAAAAATACCTTTCTATAAATATATTGCCTCAACAGATAGATATCCAATAATCTTTTTAAGAATACCTTTTTTTGGGGGGGGGGTAGTTTTTCTATTTGTAGGGGGATTAATGATTTACCGGTTTTTCTAAAACATGAGTTAATGGTGACATTGTGGCAAGATACACCCACGGCCCCGGCATAGACGAGCCGCTCATCATGTCACGGGGCGGGCAATCGTATTATTACATAACAGATTAGGGGAGATTTTCTTATAACTTCCCTCAAAAATCTTGTTGTTTAAAGGCATTATTTGAAAATCCCCCTTAATCCCCCTTTGCCAAAGGGGGAAAATCTATAACGCAAAAAACCTAACCGGACAACACTGATTTAATTTTGAATTTCAATTTTGCATTTTTAATTTTAAATTTTTGAATTGAAACTGGGCATTTTAAACGAGAGGATTTAACAAAATATGCCACGAGCGCTAGTTACCGGCGGTGCCGGGTTTTTAGGTTCTCATCTTTGCGAATATCTTTTAAATAAAAATTTTCAGGTTATCTGTATGGATAACCTGCTCACCGGAAGCATCGATAATATTGCCCACCTCTATAACCAAGACTTCCTGTTCGTCAAACACGATGTCACCAATTATATCTTTATCGAAGGGCACCTGGATTATATCTTTCATTTAGCCAGTCCCGCCAGCCCGATAGATTATCTGGAATATCCAATCCAAACCTTAAAAGTCGGTTCCTTGGGAACTCACAAAGCTCTAGGCTTGGCCAAAGAAAAGCAGGCGCGCTTTTTACTGGCGTCTACCTCTGAGGTTTACGGCGATCCCCTGGTGCATCCCCAAAAGGAAAGCTACTGGGGAAATGTCAATCCCATCGGGCCGCGCGGCGTATATGATGAGGCGAAACGTTTTTCCGAAGCCTTGGTTATGGCCTATCAGCGTACTCATGGTCTGGAAACCCGAATTGTGCGTATTTTTAATACCTACGGGCCGAGAATGCGCTTATACGATGGCCGGGTAGTCCCCACCCTGATGCGCCAATTGATTAAGGGTGAGCCTTTGACGATTTTCGGCGATGGCCGGCAAACACGCAGTTTTTGCTATGTTTCCGATTTGATTGAGGGCATTTACCGGTTAATGCTCTCGGATTATCCGGAGCCGGTTAACATCGGCAATCCCAATGAGATGCTGGTTGTAGATTTGGCTCATAAGCTTTTACAAATGAGCGCACAAAATAATCCGCTGGAATTTAAACCCCTGCCGGTCGATGATCCCAAGGTACGTCAGCCGGATATAACCCTGGCCAGGGAAAAACTGGGTTGGGAACCTGAAGTCGGTTTGGACGAAGGGTTGAAAAAGACCTTGGAATGGATGCAAGGTGTTTTGAATAAAGGGGCGGTTTTATGAAGCTTTTAGTTACCGGGGGAGCCGGTTTTATCGGTTCGAACATTGTAGATGCTGCAATACTTTCCGGTTATAAGGTCGCGGTGGTGGATGACCTTTCCACCGGTTATCGGGAGAATCTCCATCCAGCGGCGGTTTTTTATCATGTGGACATCAACTCTCCTCAAATGCGGGAGGTTTTTGAAAAGGAGCGTCCCGATTGTATTGCCCACCATGCCGCCCAGATGGATGTGCGCCATTCCGTGGCCGATCCGGCCAATGACGCCAATATCAATATCTTAGGTTCCATCAGGTTATTACAATTAGCGGCGGAATTTAAAGTAAAAAAGCTGCTGTTCGCCTCCACCGGGGGGGCGATCTACGGAGAGCAGGAGGTTTATCCCGCTCCGGAAAACCACCCTTGCAATCCGGTCAGCCCTTATGGTATTTCTAAGTTGACGGTAGAGAAGTATCTTTATTTTTATTATCTGAACTATGGCTTAGGGTATACCTGCCTGCGTTATGCCAACGTCTACGGGCCGCGTCAAAATCCGCACGGAGAAGCGGGAGTTGTGGCGATCTTTTGCCAAAAGATGCTGGGCGGGGGACAACCGTTGATTTTTGGCGACGGCAAGCAGACCCGTGATTATGTATACGTGGAAGATGTGGTTAGCGCGAATTTGGCGGCTTTAAAGAGTGATTATAACGGTGTGTTGAATATCGGTACCGCCAGGGAAACGGATGTTAATCAGATATTTCAAACGGTCAAAAAATTTACCGGTAGCGCTTGTTCGCAAACTCACGCCCCGGCCAAACCCGGTGAACAGCGCCGCAGCGTCATCGATCCCGGCAAGGCTAAAGAAATACTGAATTGGCAGCCGCAGATTGTATTGGAAGAAGGGCTGCAAAAGACGGTGGAATTTTTCAAAAAAAAGAGGCTAGTATAATGTAGTCCCGTGGCTTTAGCCGCGTATTTTCAGCCATAGGCTGAGACTAAAGGCAGGTTCATATAGCAAGAAATTCCGTAGTCTAAAGCCCTTTAGGGCTGAATCTCCGGGGCTAAAGCCCCGGCACTACGACTATGAAAGCGAATTGGTATGAATTATAACGGAGAAGTTTTACCATTTGTGAGTTGTTATTGCATGGCTTTGACCATGAAGAACAGCCCTAAAGGGCTGGGACTACGAATATGAAAAAAATAAACAGGCTGATCAGGCCAGGCCGGAAATTTCCGGCCTGGCCTGATAGCCGCTTATCATCCTGTTAATCGCAGGTACTGCCTACGTTATTGATGGTTATCGACTTGTGATAATCTCCGTAGAGGATGTAATTGTAGCCGTTTATCGTTCTTTTATTGGCCCACAGATAAAAGGTATGGGCGCAGTTACAGGTGGCAATCCACTCGGTGGCGGGAACCTGGGTATCGGTCACACCGCTCCAGAAATACGGCCCTTCGGCATTTACATGACTGCTGTAAGAATCGGAGGCAATCGGAGCGGAGTAATTATTCCCCCAAAGGGCGGTTAATCCATAACCCAAAAGGTGATGGCTGGGGTCATACGCCGTAATCTTGAAATAATACTTATTCAGCCCCTCGGAAACAATGTCGCAGGGTTGAATCTCTATATCAGGGGAACCCTTTTGCCAGATGCTTACCAGATTTACCTCAGGCGGTGTATTATCGATTTTTACGGTCAATTTATTTAATTCAGCAGGCAGGCCGGAGAGTTTAACTGCCCCGGCGTAGATTTCCACGCTGAATGTGTACAAACCGTTTTCCACACTGGGCCACTGCATAAACAGATAGGGCGGGTACCATAATTCAGCATGGTAGGTTCCGTCAGCCTCTAGCGGTATCTTGTATTTGGTTGTTCCGGAGGCTGGCGCAACTGAAGTCAATACATATGTTTTAGAGGTGTTATTCCATTTATAGGTATTCCAGCTTAAGTTTAGCGGATAAGCCGCCCCTCCGTTTTTGGATACCAATACCTTATAATGGGTGGCACCCAAACTCCTGAAATTAGTCAGGTTGCCGAACATGTTGAGCGTACCGCCGAAGGGCGCATGTTGCACCTGAAAGAAATACCCCGGATCGGTTGTCGCATATCCGTTGGCGTCGATTTTAGAGGATGGAACATGGCCGACGCCCATAAAAACCGGCCCGCTTAACTCCGTCAGCTCGGCTTTGATAATATCAGTATCGGTAGTAATATAAGCTAACATGCCTGAGGATGCCGTTGCTATTGCTGAAGGGCGCCACGGCAGACCGGTAATCGCATCATTTTTAGTGGAGGTGGCCAGGTCAATCCGGGAAACCTTGTTGGCGGGGTCACGCTCTACTACATACAGAGAATTTTGGGAAGCATCCGTCCAGGCCAGGAAGAAGGGAGCGGTCAATCCGCTGGCTACCCATTTTTCCAGCATAGCGCCCGTGTTCAAATCGATCTTGGCGACACTTCCGGTATCCTGCTCGCTGACATAGGCATATTTTCTGTCCTTGGTTATCACCAGCCCGACCGGATGTCCTAACCCGCTGCAAACTACGGTTTTGGCGTTAGTTCCCAAATTAATGCGGTACAGATTGCCGTCGGCATAACCTACCACATACGCCTGGCTGCTCGGTAGATCCAAGGCAAGCTGCTGCGGTTCCCCAAGATTGATAGCAACCCGGGTTTTCGCGCCTGAGTTTACATTGACCTTCCACAAAACACCGGTGTAGCCCGGATCATCGCGGGTAACTACATAGGCGAATCCGCGGGCTGAATCCAGTTGCACGCTCTCCGGATGATAAAAACCTGAAGCGATGACCGTGCTGATACATAATATGCTGCACTGCCCCAGCGGTTCGGTGCTTTTTAAAGTGCCTCCGTTGAATTCTACATAATAAAGTTGATTTTTGGTTTCATCCAGGGCAATCCCCACTCCGGCCTGCAATCCGGTAACAATCTGGGTTTGAGTTACAGCCCAAGCTGCGTTCGACAGCAGTAAAATTAAAATCCCGCCAAGCAAAAAGCCTAAATAGCGTTTGGTAAACCGATTTCGCATGTTCTCTCCTTTTTGTGATTTGGGTTAAATTAAAATGCACCATTTAAGTTGCTCTTAAATTTAGCGCCAAATGGGAGGCAAGTCAACAATAATTTATACGAGGTGAAAAATAAGGGAGAGAGTGGGATTTTAGGGATTATACCAGTGACTTCCAGTTTGTCATCCCCGAATGCCTTTATCGGGAATCTGGTTTTCGAATTAACACCATATCCCCGATAAAGGCATTCGGGGATGACAGATTGAGAACGGACAGCCAATTTTACCTCTATGAACGCAAAGTGGTATTACTTATTACCCGCCGCCTGCCGGAGATTCGACGCGGAAATAAGGCGCATGGAATTTAGAATTACCGCCAGGGAGCTTACCTGATGGGCAAGCGCTCCGGTGATCATGCTGATGATACCGACCGAGGCCAGATAAAGCATCATAGTATTGAAGACCAGAGCAAACCAGATATTTTGTTTGATGACAGAAAAAGTCCGCCTTCCCAGTTTGATCACCAATGGTATTTTGCTCAAATCATCGGTCAAAAATGTAACATCGGAAGCATGGGCGGCCAGGTCGCTGCCTCTCAATCCCATGGCAATCCCTACATGAGAAGCGGCCAGAGCCGGGGCGTCGTTGATACCGTCGCCGACCAGTCCCACCCGGTAGCCGCGTTGGATCAGTTCCTTGATTTTGGCTACCTTTTGCTCAGGCAGGAGCGTGGCAGCAAATTCATCTATTCCCAACCTTTGAGCGGTTAGCCGGGCGATTTCGTAATTGTCGCCGGTGTATAAGGCCAGAGTCTTATCAATCCCCAAATCCTTAAGCTGCCTGATGGTCTGAGGGGCGTCGCTGCGGATGGTATCGGCCAGGCTGATTATCCCGCACACCTGTTTATGATGGGCGACTAATAAAACCGTCTCGCCCTGCTTTTCCCTCTTTTGAATATAATCGGCTATATCTTGAGAGATAGCTATCTGATTGTCGGTCAAAAGCGCATGATTGCCGAGAATGATTTTGATGTCGTCATGCTGTGCGATCACGCCTTGCCCGTGTTTGACCACAAAATCGTCGGGGGTGGAGATCATCAACTCCCAGTTTTTTGCCTTTTCCAAAATCGCCTCCGCTAACGGATGTTGGGAAAGCTTGTCGGCAACGGCGGCGAAGGTCAGGGTATCTTCCACCGTGCATTCCCTGGAACAGACGGTGTTGATATTGACGATTTCCGGCTGTCCATAAGTTAACGTTCCGGTTTTATCGAAGACAAAGCTGTTGAGCTTGGAGCAGGTTTCCAAAACCGCCCCGCCTTTAATCAAAATCCCCTTTTTGGCGGCCGCGCCCATCGCGGCGACTACCGCGATCGGGGTAGCCAGTACAAAGGCGCAGGGGCAGGTCACGATTAAAATGGTAATCGCCCGCTGGACATCAGCGGTCACCCAATAGACTATTCCCGCCAAAACCAGCACCGCCGGGACAAACCAGCCGGCAACCTGATTGACCAATTGTTGCAGGGTGGCCTTTTTCATCCGCGCACCTTGAGTCATCTGTTCGATGCGGGCAACGGTGGTTTTTTCGCCCACCCTTTCCGCTTCGATGTATAAGGCCCCGGAAAGATTTAGAGTGCCGGAAAAAACCTGGCTGCCCAAGGTTTTATCCAGGGGGAGAGATTCGCCGGTGATCGGGGATTGATCGACTACGCTATGCCCCATCACCACCCGCCCGTCAACGGCAATGCGTTCGCCGGGCTTGACAATTACAATCATCCCCTCTGTGACCGCAGACAAGGGGATAATTTTTTCTCCGTCGGTATCTTCCTTTATTCTCACTTGTGCCGGTAATAAATGCGCTAAGCCTTTTATGGCGCTGTTGGCTTTATAAACGGTATAGCGCTCTAATTCCTCCCCTAATAAAAGAATGAAAATGACGGTGGCGGCTTCCAGATATTCTCCCAAAATGAGGGCTGCTCCGGATGCGATAATCACCAGGGCGTCGACATTCAGTTTTTTCTGCTTTAATCCTGAATAGGCGTTATAGGCCAACGGATAGCCGCCGATCACCACTGCCGCTAACCCGATGATAATATTTACCAGGTGGGGAAGGTGAACAAGATGCAGTTCCAGCATCATACATGAAGTCGCCAGGATTCCGGTAATGATAACGCGTGTACGGCTTTTATTGTACTCGTGTTCTTGGCGGGAGGATGTTTCCGGGGGTTGATCGGGATTGCAATCGCAGCAAGGCTCGTTTTTAAGCATCAAATCAGCACCACATAAGTATCGGCTATTTTGTCATGCAGGGTTTGTTTTTTGGCATCGAAAATCATCCATAAATAGCCTAAGCCGAAAGTGATTATGGAGAAAAAATGCGCCATCCGGCGCCGATAAGCCTGCCATAAAGTGGGCGGATTCCCGTCGGCATCGATAACTTTAATTCCTAACACCGCCTTTCCGATGGTTTGCCCATCTGTAGCATGAAAGATCACATAATAAGCAACCCGCAGGATTTCAAGAGAGAGGAAACTTAATAAGCCGTAAATCAGGATACCTGAATCTTTTTGCAGGGGAAAATCGGCTCCCGCCAGATAAATTGCCAGCAGAAAAAAGAGACTGATGGCGGTTAAGATAATTTTATCGATCAGCCAAGCCGCCGCTCTTAGCCAGAAACCGCCGGCAACCGGCAGGCAGACCTTGAACAGATCATCCGATTCCATCCCCCAATACCAGTGACTGGCGATACTGTTTTTTCGCCACTTTTTATATAAATCATGTCCTTCGTACATTTGAAAATCTCCTTATAGGCTTGAGACCTGAGGCTTGAGGAATTGTTTTCCCTCACTCCTCCAGGCTCCAGGGGCTGTGCCGCAACTCCCATTTTGTCATTCCCACGAAAGTGGGAATCCAGAACTATTTGAAAAGACTGGATTCCCGTTTTCACGGGAATGACATTTTGAGGGCTTTTTGGGTTTGCAAGCAGTTGCGGCACAGCCCCTCAGGTCTCAAGCCTACTTTTCCCCCCCGGTCATCGGTACGAATCGTACCGGCAACAGCATTTCCTCATGCCAACTGTCCTGACCGGTTCTGGTGACCAGCACCAATTCCTGAAAAAATTCAATCCGACCGATCGGGATAATCATTCTCCCGCCGATTTTTAACTGCTCCTTTAAGGCTTGAGGGATTTCCTCCGGTGCGGCGGTGACGATTATTGCGTCATATGGGGCATATTCCGGCCAGCCCAGAAAGCCGTCGGCGCATCTGACCTCGATATTTTTATAGCCCTCGTTTTTCAAAACCGCTTCGGCTTGCCTGGCTAAGCTGCAAATAATCTCCACACTGTACACCTGACCGGCTATCTCTCCTAAAACCGCGGCCTGATAACCCGATCCGGTTCCGATCTCCAAAATCCGGTCAGCCTTCTCTAATTTTAGCGCCTCAGTCATGTAAGCTACTATATAAGGCTGAGAAATGGTCTGCCCGTCTCCGATAGGCAGCGGGCTGTCGTTATAAGAAGCCAAGGCATATTTGGGAGGGACAAAAAGATGCCGGGGCACTTTACGCATAGCCTGTAAAACCTGAGGGTCTTTAATTCCGCGGCGTATAAGCTGATCTTCTACCATTTTATTACGCAGACTATGGTAAATAAAATCCTCATTTTTACCTATTTTAGCCAAGTGATTACTTTCCGGGGACACAGTCCCGTTGGGTTTAGTAGTTATATTTGAGTCGTCGCAACTTAAAAGGGTAAATGCTGCGATTGTAATAAATATGCCCAACAAATATCTCATTTTATATTTTGACATAGATTGTTTATTTTTTCAACAGGGTTGAATGCATTATACCAAAGTGCGTTCATAGAGGTAAAATTGGCTGTCCGCTCTCCTTTCCTGGGAGATTATCCAGGAGCGCAATAGCTAATGGTGTATTATTACCGGAAAAAAGGCTTTGAAGCGGCAGGCGTTTTACTTAACCTTTTCCATTTCGGCTAATATTTTCCCGACATGCGCACCTTTTGGGTCTTTCAATTCCTTAAACAGGGAGAGGGCTTGCCGGTAGGATTTTCGTGCTGCTTCTTTTTGCTTCCTGATGGTGTAAAGATCGCCTAATGCGTTCAAACAGAGGGCTTGTTGTGGTTTATCATTCATTGCCTGATAAAGTTTTAAAGCGCTTTGATAATTATTTTCGGCTTGTACCAAATCCCGGCTTTTAAAATAGGCTTGACCCAAATCTAACAGAGTCCGGGCTATTCCCGGTTGATCTTCGAGATTGGTATAATCGTCCAATGCCTGTTTGTAGTTAGCGACGGCAAGCGCAAATTGTCCCTGCTGCATATATAGATTGCCAAGCGCCCGCAAAGTATTGGCCGCTTCGAATCTAATCCTTTCGCGCCGGAAAAGCTCCAGGGATTGAGTGTAATATTTAGCGGCTGATTTATAATTTTTGGCCTGCTCGTAAATAAAAGCCCTGTTGCGTATTGCATTTGCCTCCTGCGTTTTGTTTCCCAATGCGCGATAAGCGGCAATCGATTTCCCGACCTGATCTAACGCCTTTTCAAACTCTCCGATTTGGCTGTAACTTAAACTTAAATCATTTACGGCATTGGCTTCATTGGGTTTATCCTGCAACTTGCGATAGATTTCGATGGCCTGGCGATAACGGGTTACGGCTTCATGCGGCTGATGGTTTTGGCTGTAGCTGATCGCCAGACTGTGTAACAAGTTAGCCAGGTCAATTTTTTGACTGACCTGGCTTTGTATGGCGACGGCTTCAGTCAGATAGACGATGGCCTGAGAATTTTGCCCCATAGCGAGCCTGGCGGCGGCCAGATTGCCCAGGGAATAAACTACGCCCGGTTTGTTTTTTAGTTCCCGGTTTAAGTTTAAAGCCTGCTGATAGTAATTAACGGCTTGATCATATTGTTGAATATGCTGGTTAATATTCCCCATATTAACTAAAGTCTCGGTCTCGGCAAGTTTGTTGCCCAACTTGCGTCTATACTCCAATGCCTGCTGATGTAACAGCAAGGCTTTAGTTATTCTATTGGTTTTTGCATAAAATTCGGCCAGATTACCCAGAATAATCGCTTGCCAGAAATCGCCAAACTCTTTATCGCGGTGTTTTACTGCTTTGTTTAAGGCTTCAGTTAGTTTTTGTTCGGCCCCCGCATAATCGCCCTTTCTGAAATCCAGAATCGCCAGACTGTTGATTGCTCCCGGTTGGGTAACATCATGTCCGACAGCTTTACTAAAATGCGATGCGGCTTCATCCGGCCTGTTATAATCCATATATGCCGAAGCCAGATTGAAGCAGGTTTCGTAGCAGGGGAAAATTTCGGCGGCGCAGGCAAAGAAATTGATAGCATTGGAAAGGGTTTCCTGAGCATCTTCGCCGTTTTGTATCTTTTGCCGGGCGGCTTGCAGTTCTTCGATGCCGGAAACAAAGCAGGTCAATAATTTATTTTTATCCGCAGCCTTAATGTTCGACTTGATCATCCGCTCCCGCAAATCTTTTTCCCCGACCAGATAAAAATTTAAATCCAGATTCCCTCCGAATCTGTTTGGGCTTTTTTGTTCTTTGTTCGTTTGAGCGTTTTTGCTCCGGGGGGTGACGGTTTTCCCCTCCCGGCAGGAAATTGAGGCGGTTAAAAAAAGCAGAAGGATAATTTTCAGGGATTTGCAGTTCATAGGTAATAGCTTCCAAGTCCCTAAGCCGGAACCAAAAAGGTTAAGGCCATAAAGAAACCACGGAAACACAGAAGGGCGGAAGCACGGAAAAAGAAATTAATGGTTTTTTGTTCTTTCTGTGTTTCTATAATTCAGTGTTTCTGTGGTTAATGTAACTAACGATAGTTATTGAACATGCAAGAGATTTTGCTCAAGTTTTGTCAAGATTTAAGTCGTAAGTCCCTAACAAGTGCCGTTGAGCAAACGAATGCTGATGCCGCCGCCGGAACGATATTCGATAATGTTAATACGTGCAAAATCCTGGCCGATTCGCCAGGCAACGGGAAAGGGAATTTGCAGAATATCCATGAGGATCATGCGGGTAACGCCGCCGTGGGCTACCACCGCGATATGGCTATCTTCATTTGTATTTCCGTTATCGGCGACTATTGTTTGATAGCTGTCCAAAACCCGTGATTTAAAGCCGACAAAGGATTCCCCCTGGGGAAAGCAGAAGTCTTTATCCCGCACCAGCCATTTTTCAAAATCCTGAGGATAGCGCTGTTGAATGATTTCATAGGATAAACCGGTCCATTGCCCGCAATCGATTTCCCTTAATTGGGGCCGGAAATAAAGCGGGATATTTTTCCCCTCTGCGATTAATTGGGCGGGATAGGCCGCTCTGGTCAAATCGCTGGCAAATACCAGATGCAGCGGCAAATAGTTAAAGTATTCAGCCAGTTTTTGGGCTTGTTGTTCCCCCCGCGGGCTTAGAGGGACATGATTGCTGCCGTAACAAATCCCGTCATCGGCGGCTTGTACGTGAGGATGGCGGATTAAATAGATTTTTTTCATAGTTATAAAATTTTAGCACCTCCCGTATCGGAGCAAAAGGAAAGGTTAATAAAAGTTTTTGAAGCCGGTCAAGCATTTTATCCAGATGATAATAATGTCGAAATTTAGATAAGCCTGTCAGCCCCGAACGCGGCTGCAAATCATCGACTTCCCAGGGATGCAGGTAGACCATAGCCGGATGGGAAGCCTGATTGAGCTTTGTAACACCGTATTTGGTATAGCTGAAAGGCAAAATACGCAAATAACCACCACCACCTACCGGCCAGTTTATTCCACACATGCGCAAGGTAGATGCCGGAAATTCGTAAAAATTCCGTTTTTCCCAAACCCGGTAAGGAAAACGGGGAGCGTCGGGAATGCCGTAGCGGTCATGGTGGATGGGAAAGATGCTGGAATCGTAGAGAAAGCCCATCTCATAAAGAATATCCAGCGCCCAAAGACTGTTTCGGGTAATGGAAAAGGTGGGAGCGCGATAGCCGATAACCGGCTCCTGCAAGATATTTTCCAAAATCTGTTGGCTTTTACCCAGACGTGAGCGAAAATCGCCGGGATTTTGTTGGGTAATGCGCAAATGCTCGTAACCGTGACTGCCTATTTCATGCCCTCTTGAAGCTATATCCACCACTAGATTAGGAAATTGTTCCGCCAGAATGCCGAGAATAAAAAAAGTGGCTTTTACCCGATGTTTATCCAATAAATTTAAAATAGTGTTGGTAGACGATACCACCCGGCTGGAACATTCCGGCCATTTTTGCCGCGGGATAATTTGGGCGAGCGCCTCCGCGTGGAAATAATCTTCTACATCGATACTCAGGGCATTTTGCATAGGGATAAATTATACTGATTTATCTTCTTTGTCAAGGCTGATTGCTTGAAATCCGTAGTCCCAGCCCTTTAGGGCTGATCTTCCAGGGCTAAAGCCCTGGCACTACGGCTTTGTCAAGGCTGATTGCCAGGCTGGTTGCTCAATCCTTCAGGATGGCATCCAAAACATCCTGCAAGGAGAGTTTGGCTACGGCGACATTGGTATCCGCCGCTCCGTAATAAATCAATAAATTCCCGTCTTCTTCCACAACGCCTGTCGGGAAAACAACATTAGGCATGTATCCGTTTTGCTCGTAATCTCTTTCCGGAACAAGAATGGGCATTTTAGCCTTGGCCAGCAATTTTTCCGGGTTGTTTAAATCGAATAATGCCGCACCGCCGCAATAAACCCCGCGCTTATCGGTCGGCTCCGTTTTATAAGAACCATGATAGATTACCAGCCAGCCGTCTTGGGTTTTCAGGGGAGGGGCGCCGGCGCCGACACGCATGGCATCCCAATCGGAAGCCCTGCGCCTTCTGCAAAAACAGCCGGTAGGCAGACCGGCCACCGGAGCGATTTTAATACATTGGAATTCGCAGCAAGCCCCGATAGTGCAATGGTGTCGTCCCCAATGCATTAAATCCGGGGAATAGGCCATCCACATTTCCGGCGGCCCGAAAGGATTGGCGCTCAGGGGACGGTGCAAAGCCAGATAATGGTTATTTATTTTTTCCGGGAAAATCACCACCCCTTTATTTTCAGTGGGGAAGATGATTCCGTGTCGGTCAAAGGTCTGAAAATCCTTAGTACTGGCCAAGGCGGTTGAAATGCCGTGACGGGAGACGGCGGCATAGGTTATATAAAAAGTATCGTCGATTAAGGTGATGCGCGGGTCTTCTATGCCGAATTCTTCGAAGGCTTTCCGGGGGAAGATGGTCGGTGTCTCGGAAATGTAATCGATATTGATACCGTCCCGGCTTGTGGCCAGCCGCAGATGGGAAATGGCAGATAAAAAGAAGTACCCCTGCGCCTTGGAACGCAAAGATCGTTCATCCAGTTCTATCAAGGTATCCATCGGCTGCCAGTCGATGACGATTTCCCCTTTTTTCAAGCGGGGGATCGCGATAAATCCCGGTCTTTTTTCGACCGGCCTTTCCGCCACCCGGATCAAAAAACAGGTTGTATCGCCATGTCTAACCACACCCGGATTAAAGGCTGCCACGACCTCGAATCCTTCCTGGGAAGGCTTGATCATCTCCGGTGTGATTAAAAGCTTGCTAAAAGCCCTTGGTATGATCCCGTTGGTATTTTGATGATAGTTCAATTTCGCCCCCCCCGTTTATATCGTTTTCTAGTTGACAAGACACACTGTCATCCCCGAATGCTTTTATCCCCGATAAAGGCATTCGGGGACGGATATGGTTTTTCAAGCAGTCGTAGTGCAGGGGCTTTAGCCCTGGAAGTTCAGCCCTAAAGGGCTTTAGACTACGAAATTTAAGATTTCTTCTTGATGCAAACAAAAAGGTCTCCCTATTTCTACGCTACCAATAGTTTACAAATTGCAAATTACATGCCTTTAGTGATAATCCCTAGGGTATTAATCCATTGACAAGTAAGAGGGTTAGAGGGTATTCTAATACAGAGTGAAAAAATTCTTCATTTTTGTTTCGGCGTGTCCCAAGCCGAAATATCCATGTCCCTTCAGGACACCAAGAAGCATGAAAATGTTGTAGGGGCGGGGTCTCCCCGCCCTTTCGGTAACGTTTCCACCAATTGTATCAAGGGCGAGGAAACCTCGCCCCTACGAAAGTCTACCTTCAGGCCGAAAGAAAACCGGGGGGTTTTATCCATGTTTTTGGACTTGCATGTGCACACTAACCGTTACTCTGCGTGCAGCGTCCTTCTCCCTTTGGAAATGGTGGAAACGGCTAAGATGCTGAAACTGGACGGGCTGGTTATTACCGAGCACGGTATACTGTGGGACAAAGAAGAAATAGAGGATTTGAAAACCCGCGCAAAAGCCGGTAATCTGGTAGTTTTACGGGGACAGGAAATTCGCACACGTTGCGATGACAGACTGGAAGGGGATGTTTTGGTTTTCGGCGTGGAACAAAGTCTGGGGGATGAATTATCCGCCCAAGAATTGTTGGAAAAGGTACACAGCCAGGGGGGAGTGGCTATAGCCGCTCATCCTTATCGGGCTTTTTTAGGTCTGCGGGATAATATTTATAAACTGGATTTGGACGGCATCGAGGTGTTCAACGGGAATACCGCTCCGGAGGAAATGCAACTGGCGGATAACGCCTGTAAAATTCTGCAATTACCGGGAACCGGCGGCTCTGATGCCCACAGCAGCCAAAGTCTTGGCAATTATCTGACCTTTTTTTCTGCGTGGATAAAAAGCGAGGCGGATTTGGTCAGCGCCATCAAACAAAAGCAATGTCGTCCCGCCCATTTTGAGGAAATGAGGAAATAGGCTTCGGGCTTCAGGCAAATATTAAATTTATTTCGGCTTGGGGATAAGCTGAAACAGAAAGTTAATTTTTGCCGGAAGCCTGAAGCCCAAAGCCCAAAGCCTGAGGTTTATTCATGGCACATCAGGATTGTGACGTAATAATCATCGGAGCCGGAATCGGCGGACTGACCGCGGGAGCCTTGTTAGCCCGGAAAGGCAAGCGGGTGGTCATCTTAGAGCAAAACTCCCTTGCCGGAGGAAAATTGTCTGTTTTCGAACGGGGGGACTATCTTTTCCAAACCACATGCAGCCTTTTTAACGGTTTTGAACTGGGCGGCATACACGAGCGCATCATGGCTCAACTGGATATGCTGTTAACCAAGCAAAACCAAAACCCGGTTTGGCAATTAATCCTGCCTAATCACAGGGTCAATGTTTATAATGAACGAATCGCCCTTCTGGATGAGTTGAAGCGAGAATTTCCGCAAGCGGGCGACAAGATGAAAAATCTGTTTCAGCGGGCGGATGAGATTGAAAACGGTTTTTTCGATATGCAGCAGCATAAGAATTTTTTCTGCCCGACCGGTCTTAAAGAAAAATATATCTACCATCGTGATATTCTGCCCAAGTTGACACGTTTGACCGGCGGACTGGAAAAAAAGGGGGCGGATTTGTTAACCCTTTACGGCGACGACCAGGAATTTGTCAAATTATTGGATTTGCCCATATTCTTTCACAGCTTACTTGGGCTGAAAGAATGCCCGTTGCTTTTAGCGGCTTATATCCTGGGGATACCCAAGCGGGGCGCGGTTTATTTCCCCGGAGGCAATCAGCGCCTGATCAAAAATCTGATTAAAAGCCTGGAAAATAACGGCGGTAAAATCAGATACGATTGCCGGGTGAAAAAAATTATAGTGGAATCGAATCAGGCGGTAGGCGTGCAACTGGCAGGGGGCGAAAATCTGCGGGCCAAAGAGATTATCGCCAATACCGCCATCGGGGATTTATACGCCAATCTGCTGGATGACCCCAATCTTTTGGCTAAGATTAGTAAAAAGACGGAACTGTTTCCCCGGCAGTGGATGCCTTTCAGCGTCTATCTGGGTGTGGACGAGGATGTTTTGCCCGATCAGCTCCGTGATAATGTTTTCTTATGTAACGATTATCAAAAGCCGATCGGCGATACGCACACGCTCTTTATCAATATAAGCCCCAATGATGATCCGGAACGCGCTCCTCAGGGCAAGCGGGCGCTGACTGTCACCGCTTATCTGCCTTTTGATAAATGGCAGTACGCGGTTAGTTCGGCAGATAATAAACTGGCGCTGACCAAAGAAATCATCCGGGAACTGAGCCGTTTTCTGGTTTTCATCGAAGACGGGATTAGCTTTCAGGATTCAAGCCCAATACCCAAACAGCCCATATCCGCGCTTTGGCCTCAGGGACTTCTTTCCGGCCTGTCCCATACGCCGGGCGGATTCGGTTTCAACGGTTATTCTAATTACACGCACTACAAACACCTCTGGCTGGTGGGGGAAGACAGCTTCCCCGGACGGGGCAGTAATCTGATTTCCTTGTCGGCGCTTAATCTGGCTGATATTATTTGCCAGGGGTAAGTTACAGTGCTGAGGACTGAGTGCTGAGGACTGAGTAATAATCTAGTACATCGTTTCGTAAATAATTCGGTTTATTATGTCATTGCGAGGCGAAGCCGAAGCAATCTCGAACGCTTGGTACGTCTGAGATTGCTTCGCTTTGCTCGCAATGACCATCCAAATTCATAATCTTAGTTATTTATAAAATCGTGTACCAGTTACTCAGTCCTCAGTCCTCAGCACTCAGTCCTATTTAAGGAGTAAGCTTTGAAAAACCGCATCTTAATCGTCGACGACGAGCGGGAGATTTGCCGCACTCTTTCGGACATTCTTCAGGACGAAGGTTATGAAACGCTGACCATCGGCAGCGGTGAGGAGGCTTTGCCTTTAGTGGAGGCGGAAGGGCTGGATTTGGTGATCCTTGACATCTGGCTGCCGGGAATCGATGGGTTGGAGGTGCTCAGACAAATCAAGCAAATCAAGCCGGATCTGGATGTGGTGATGATCTCCGGTCACGGTAATATCGATACGGCGGTTAAGGCTACCAAACTGGGTGCTTACGATTTTATCGAAAAACCGCTGTCGCTGGAAAAAATTCTCCTGGTAGTCTCTCATGCTCTGGATAAGCAAAGCCTGGAGCAAGAGAATAAAAGGCTCAAACAGCGAATTGAAAAAGACAGCGAAATTCTGGGCAATAGCGATGCGATCATGAGAATCAAGGGACAGATTGCTTTAGCGGCTCCCAGCGAAGGCTGGGCGTTAATCTGCGGGGAAAATGGAACCGGAAAAGAGCTGATAGCCCGCTCACTGCACAGGCAAAGCCAGCGCAGCAGGGGGCCTTTTCTTGAGGTAAATTGCGCGGCCATCCCTGAGGAGTTGATCGAAAGCGAGCTTTTCGGTCATGAAAAAGGCGCTTTTACCGGGGCAACCGGCGCCCGGCGCGGCAAGTTCGAATTAGCCGACGGCGGTACGCTCTTTTTGGACGAGATCGGCGATATGAGCCTGAAAACTCAGGCCAAAGTCTTGCGGGTGCTGGAAGAACAAGCCTTCGTCCGAGTGGGCGGAGACAAAAAAATCCACGTCAATGTACGTCTTATCGCCGCATCCAATAAAGACTTGCCCCAGGAAATCGCGGCCGGTCGTTTCCGTGAGGATTTATATTATCGGCTGCATGTTATCCCCTTCCAGGCACCACCCATGCGGGAACGCAAGGAAGATATTCCGCTCCTGATCAATCACTTTTTGCAGCAATTTTCTACCCAGAACAATAAAAGACTCAAAAAATTCAGCCCGTCCGCTCTGCAATGCCTTACCTGGTATGCCTGGCCGGGAAATGTGCGGGAGCTGAAGAATTTGGTCGAGCGTTTAGTGATTATGACCCCCCATGATTTGATCGAACCGTCCGATTTGCCCGCTTCCGTTCATCAAACCCCGCCCGATGATCACGCCGTCGTTTCTTTCAAGGATGCCCGGGTGGAATTTGAAAAAGCTTTTCTTGCCGGGCAATTAGAGAAAAATAACGGCAATATCAGCAAAACCGCGCAACAGCTTAAACTGGAACGCAGCCATCTGCACCGCAAGTTGAAAAGCCTAGGACTGGTGGGAAAAGATGCGGACGCGTAATATCGTTTTCTAGTTGTCATTCCCGAATGGTGTTATCGGGAATCTGATTTTAACTGTTTGAAAAACCAGATTCCCGATTAAGGCGTTCGGGAATGACAGTTTGTCATATCAACCAGAAAACGATATAATACGCGGCCTTCATGACCTTTATTTTACCTCTATCGACCGGGAACTTTGCCATAATCCATGGATATTGCAGTAAGATGACGAAAATATTGTGCCGGGTTTATCGGTTTTGAAATTCAACACTACCTCCGGCTGGGTATATACGGTACTAGTGTTCGGCCCTTGGGTGGATTCTCCATGGGCGGTAAATTCGAATTTTCCGATTTGAATGGGAAATTTCGCATCCAGTGGCAAAAAATAAACCGCAATCCAGCGGATATGGTGTTCGGTGGTATTAGGATGAGGGTTATCTTTACCTACCAAGACGGTAACCTTGAAATATTCACCCTTTTTTATAATTTCCGGTAATTCTATAACCGGAACATGTTTTTCCTGTTTCCAGTCCGCAGTTTGAAAAAGTTCTTTTAATTCAGGCATATCAACCTCCTTTGTTTACTGGTTAAGTTAAAATCGTACTCAGATTATCAACGAAAGTCAAGAGCTATGTTGGTTTAAATCTTTATTATGTGATGTCTGGTACAATATGATGATTTTATACTAACTTGCAGTAAAATATTAGAAATATTCAATTGGCATTCCCATTATTTATAAATTATATAAGGAGGTGTCATGGAAAAAATATTTCACATCAATCCCCCTGCATTGTTATCCCTGATGGGGGCGCTTTTAATATCTGTGGGTATTCCCAACATATCGATAGGAGGAAGCGTCATGCATTTGACATCATCCGCTTTTAAAAATGAAGGGGTAATTCCAGGCAAATACACCTGCGACGGGGAAGACGTCTCTCCGGCTTTATCCTGGACTGCCGCGCCCGACAAGACCAAAAGCTTTGCCTTGATCTGCGATGATCCCGATGCTCCGGCGGGTACCTGGGTACATTGGGTAATGTACAATATCCCGCCAAAAACCAAGCAGTTGCCGGAATCGGTAGAAACCAAACCTAAATTGGCGGACGATACCCGTCAGGGTGAAAACGATTTCGGTAAAATCGGTTACGGCGGGGCATGTCCCCCTCCGGGACACGGTTATCATCGCTATTTTTTTAAGCTTTACGCCCTCGATTCCTTATTGGATATTAAGGATAAAACCGTCGATAAACAAAGTGTTACTAAAGCCATGAAAGGGCATGTTTTAGCCGAGTCTCATTTGATGGGGAAGTATGAGAGAAAATAAGGCTTGAGATTTATTGTCTTAATCATTGACAAGCAAACAGCGGTGGGCTATACTAAAAAATCATTATTCAACCCCAACGTGACCGTCTAAAACCGCAAATTAGGTTTAAAATCTGTGGAACAGAATAAATCCTCCGTAGAGCTATGCACTCCACAGTGATAAATATGTCTAATATAAACATGACTTTTGGTCTGTTTCAGGGCTTGCCGGCTTAAAGAAAATGACTAAAGAAAAGCTGGGTTTTGTAATCCTGTTTCTCATTCTGATAATTTTCCCCGCGGTAGGCTGCGCCCCTAAATTACACACGATAGTCCCTGATTACGAGCAACGCAGGCCGCAAACAATCGCGCTGCTTTTAGTGCTTAATGAAACCAATGATTACGATGCCCCCAAGGCATTTGAGGAAATTGTTTATGCCCATATGCAAAATAGGGGCTATAGAATAATCAGCCCCGGCGAGGTAAGAAATCTGCTGGCGGCCAGAAATATCCACGAAGCCGGGGAGATGTTTACCTTAACCAGCAAGGAACTGGGAGAATTATTAAACGCGGACGCTTTGTTATATTGTACGGTGCTTGATTGGTCAAGCGTTTATTTAGTCGTTTATTCCTCCGTTTCGGTGGAGGCCAGATTTGAATTGGTGGAGGCCAAAACCGGTACAAAACTTTGGGAAACGACGCGTAAATCCAGTTTAAAACGCGCCGGATGGGATAAGGAATCGTTGGAGCGGAACATTATAAATGCCGCTTTTTCGTCATATGAACCGCGGGCGCATGATGTAGTAAGGATGGCGTTAGGAACGCTGCCGTACGGTCCGCATTATTCCGGATACCAAATGCGGGGCTGTCTGGCCCCCTGATGTATTTTCGAAATAAAATTAATGCCATGAAAAACAAACTGAAACCCTTGATTCTTTTATTGTCCGCCGGGATAGTGATATTTTCGGGCGGATGCGCTGCCACCAAGGAACTGCAAGCGGAACCCGTGAAAAAAGTTATTCTGAGCAAAGGGCCGAAAAAACGGGTGGCGGTAATCGATTTCGAAAACAAGACCGCATATGGGCGCGAGCGGCTGGGCAGTTCGGCGGCTGACATCTTGACTACGGAATTAGTCAAATCTCAGCAATTTATCGTCATCGAACGGGCGAAGCTCAATCAGATTATGGAGGAGCAGGGTCTGGGGATGTCCGGGGTAATCGATCCCAAAACCGCAACCCGCGCCGGACAAATCTTAGGATTGAACGCCATCGTTACCGGAGCGGTTTCTCAGTTCGGGATTAAATCGCAGGGAACGGATGTCGGTTTCTATAAATCCAAATTGCAGATCGCGGAAACCGCCGTGGATTTGCGGGTTATCGATACCGGTACCGGACAGATTCTGCTGGCGGAAACCGGTCAGGGTTCGGCTACAACGGAAACTTCTGAAGTTTTGGGCATGGGAGGCCGGGCCGGGTACGATGAAACCTTAGCCGGTAAGGCGTTGCGTTCGGCGATTGCAAAATTTATCGACAATATCGTTCAGACTATGAGAGCCGGCGAATGGGCCGGGAGAATCGCCCAGGTGGAAGGCGGGACGGTCTATATAAATGCCGGACAACAGGTCGGTCTGGCGATTAACGATAAGCTGGATGTTTATCGTCCCGGCAAGGAAATTAGCGATCCGGTTACCGGCTTATCCCTGGGCTTTACCCAAAGCAAAATCGGACAGGTTCAGATCACCGGATTCTTTGGGGAAAACGGCTCTACCGCCGTACCGGTTGTGGGTGTAAATTTTCAGACTAACGATATTGTGAAGCTGGCGCAGTAGTAGTCCCAGGGCTTTAGGGGCTGTGCCGCAACTGATATTTGTATTAATCCTCTCCCTTTGGGAGATTTGTAGCGTTGGGGTTTATCCCCAACAGCAGACGCAGGAGTCCTGCAGCGGATGCGGGGGATAAACCCCATAAGCGTTAACTTAGGCATTTAAAGTCCCCTCTCCCCTGGTGGGAGAGGGTTAGGGTGAGGGTACCATAATTTAATTTCTTAAGCTTTTGTACCCTCATCCCGACCTTCTCCCAAGGGGAGAAGGAGCCTAAGTTAACGCTTATGGGATGAACCCCCGCGCTACGAACTGGCGCAGTAGTTAATTTTTGGAATAACAATGAAGAAACCCTTACTGTCTGTTTTAATCAGTGGTATACTATTATCGGCGGCCTGTTCCGCTCCCAAAACCACCATCAGAGCTGCCGGAAACCAGGGAATGATCAGGTTTATCGTTCGACCGGACGATGCCCGTGTTTATGTAGACGGTCAGGATAAGGGGGAAGCGGAAAATTATGAGAACGAGGATACCCCGTTAGTCGTCGATAGCGGCGTACACAATATTGAAATAAAAAGGGAAGGCTATAAGTCTTTTCAAAAAGAAGTTTATATGAGCGGAGGAACGTTATATGAAATCATGGTCAATCTGGGGCAAGATAAATAAAACAAAAGTTTTGCCTCTAATCCTTCCGTTACTGTTACCTTTGGTAAACGGCTGCGCCCCCAAACCCAAACTCTCCGATTTGGCGCAGATGAAATATTTACAAGCCACAGGGCGCCATGAGGAAGCTATAGCTGAACTAAAGGCTTACCTGAAAGAAAACAGCCAGACTCCTTACGCCCCCGAAGTAGCTTATTTGATCGGCGAATCATACATGCAGTTGAATCAAACCGATAAGGCGGTTTTCGCTTATAATGACTTGACACATGATTATCCCAAAGGCCCGTATGCCGGTTTAGGCTGGCGGCGGATGGGGGACATCGAACATCAAAAGGGCAAGCCTAAAGAGGCTATCGAAAAATATAAACATTCGATGAAAATAAACGGCGCCGATTTTAATGTCGAGCGCTGTACCGTATATATAGCCCGTATCTATGAAAATGATTTAAAGGATCAGGATGCCGCTTTAGCCGAATACGGCAAGCTGTTAAAGGAATTAAAAAATCCGCGTATCGCCTCGGAGGCGTATTTAGCGGCGGCAAAAATTCATTTAAGTAAAAATAACCGTGATGAAGCGATTAAATTATTGGAAACAATTCTCAAAGACTACCCCGATAACGCTGAGGCACAAGAGGCCGGGAAATTACTGGCAGGGCTTAAGGGTTAGTCTGGTTATCGCGGCAATTTGGGCTGCTCCGCTAACATCGGGGTATGCCGGTCAGGGTGAAATGCTGGCTCCCCCCATAAAAAAAGGGGCAATTAGAAAACCTAAATCAGTTAAATATGAAACATCTGTACCGAAAATAGTGTTCGATAGCTACGTTGTATTTTTTCAACGCGTTATCTCTCCGGTTGACGGCCCGCGCTGCCAACTGTATCCGACCTGTTCTCAATATGGCCGCCAGGCGATTCAAAAACATGGGGCATTTTTAGGTTTTATCCTGAGTGCTGAACGGTTGATGCGCGATAATGGGGGAGTTCCCCAGTATCATTCTCTGGTTCGACGTGGAAACCGGCTTTACTATTACGATCCTTTAACTGATAATGATTTTTGGTGGGAATTTTATGAATAACGGCAATAATGGCAAAACCAAAACAGACTTCCTGCTGGAAGTGACGAACCAATATTCCCTGCGGGAATTGCTGGAACAAAAATTAGCCGAAATAGTGGGCATGGTAAGATCGGTGGAAGGAAATCATAATCTCTATAAGGAGGTTATTAAACAGACGGAAGCCGTTCTGTTAAGGCTGGCTTTATCCAAGACCGACAGTCAACTGGCCGCCGCCCAATTATTAGGCATTAATCGCAATACCCTCCGCAAAAAGATCAAAGAATTAAATCTGTCCGGTTAACCCAGTACCGGTTATTTAAGCTCCTTCTCCCTCTGGGAGAAGGTTGGGATGAGGGTACAAAAGCTAAAATAAATTAAATTATGGTACCCTCACCCTAGCCCTCTCCCAGAGGGAGAGGGGATTACTTCTCTACCACAATATCATCCCCGATTCGCTTCTCTTTTTTCAAAATATTCAAAAAAGTCGTCACAATCTGGGGATCGAACTGGCTGCCGCGGTAGGTGAGGAAGGCATTGACGGCATATTCGATGTTGGGGGTGGGGCGAGAGGGGCGGCAACTGGTCATGGCGTCGAAGGAGTCGGCGACATGGAGGATGCGGGCGATTAGCGGAATATCTTCCCCTTTCAATCCATCGGGATAGCCTTTGCCGTCGATTCGCTCATGGTGATGCCGGATATAAGGTATTATTTCTTTTAGCTGTTTTATATCCTGTAAAATTTCCGCTCCCTTGAGGGGATGTTTCCGGATGATCTCGATTTCTTCATTGGTCAGGCTGTCCGGTTTATTGAGCAGATAATCATAAGTACCCAATTTGCCGATGTCGTGCAACAAACCGGCCAGGCTGCAACATTTGATCTTATTTTCATCCAGCCCCATTTCCTGGGCGATTCGCTCAGCATAATCGGCCACCCGCTCCGAATGACCCCTTGTCCAGGGGCTTTTGGCATCCAGGGCGTTGACCATAGCCCGCACCAGGGACATGAACAGGCTTTTCAATTCATTATAGGATTCGTTTATATCCTCCAGCATATTGAAAAATGCGTCACGACTGCGCCGCAACGTGGCTTCCCGTTCGGTCAGTTCGTTAATCGAGGCCCGCAATTCGGTTATGTCCGTTACGGTATGGATTACACCTAAGATAACTTCCTGATGATAAAGAGGCGACGTATTGATGAGTAAATTCTTTTTCAAATTCGGTTCCTGGATTTCCGCCTTTTCCGCTTTGCCGCTTTGCAGGGTTTTTAAGGCCGGACAATTTTCTTTCGGCATCGATTGGCAATGGATTATTTGATGACAAGGGGTTTCCGGAATATCACCCGGAAGGCTATAAAAGTCTTTAAATATTTGATTGGAAATGACGATTTTTAGCGTTGTGTCGTGGATGGAAACCGGGTAGGGCAAGGCGTTAATCAAGGCTTGCCAGCTTTTTATAAGATGAGATGGTATTTTAGAATTTTTAGTATTTTTCAAGGGATTTGCTCATCGTTAACTTGATAGGCTTTCAACTCATGCCTGAGTTTTTTGATCTCTTCTTTAAGTTCTTTCATTTTCAATTCCCGGCCTACAGCCATTTCATAGAATTTTTCCAACTCGTCGACCCGGTTATTCAATTCTTTTTTGGATTCGATCAGCCGGTTGGTGGTTTCTTTTAAATCAGTAATATCCGTGCAGGCGATAACTGTATATAAGAACTTGCCGCTTTTATCTTTAATTGGCCGGCAATTAAGATAAAACCAATGAGAGAGACCGTTTTTATCATCTATGGCGATGGTTTTTTCAACCGGCTGGTGCTGTTTGCATTCCTCCAGCTTGCTGGTGTCGCAGCGCAGATAAGCGTAACAATTTTTCCCCAGGAGTTCCTGGGTGGCTTTGCCTACAAAACCGGCAAAGCTCTTGTTGCAGCGGATGATTTTGTGGAATCTGTTTACGATTACCACTAATTCGATCGTGGTATCGAAAGTCATTTCCCATTCCTGTTTGGCTTTGATGACTTTGGTCAACAGGGTAGTCATCTTCTTTTCCATCTTTTTGCGCCGGGTGATATCGCGGCCCAAAGCCACCAAATAATCCTGCTTTGCGTGGGTAATATATTTGATGCTCATCTCCACCGGGAATCTGGTTCCGTCTTTACGCTTTTGTACGCCTTCCACAATCAGATGGCCTTCACGCCGGATCTTTTTAATGTATTCCTCCCAGGAATGCAACTCCGGGTTATTTATTTCTATTTCATCAATGCCCAGGGTTAATAGTTCCTGGCAGGGATATTTCAGCATTTTACAGGCATGTTGATTAACATCCAGAAATTTGCCGGTTTTGGGATCGATAACAAATATCGCGTCATTGGATTGATCGATTAAGTATCTGAATAATTTCAAGTCCTCTTCAGCCTGTTTACGCTCCGTAATATCGATTAAGGTGGCCAGGCTGTATTTCTTATTCTCGATTTTATCCTGGAGCAGACTTAAATTCAGACGCGCCCAGACAATTTTCCCGTCTTTACGGATATAACGCTTTTCAGTTTCGTAGGAGCTGCGTTTTCCCGCCACTAAGTCGTCAAAAAGCGCAAGGTCTTTATCCAAATCCTCAGGGTGGGAAATATCGGCGATGTTTTTGTGTTCCAGTTCTTTGTGGCTGTAGCCTAAAAATTTTTGGGCGGCGGGGTTGTATTGAACGCGATTCGGGCCGGAGGGGGGGTTGTTCAGGTCGACGATAACCATGCCGATGGTGGCACTTTCAAAGAAGGTGCGCAAGCGCTTTTCGCTGTCCTGGAGGGCTTCATTGGTTTGTTCCGAGCAAATAATATTGGCGGTGGTATCGGCAATACCTTCCAACAAAAGATTTTCTTCCGGGGTGATGGGGTTTTTAGAAAAAAGCGCCAGCACTCCCTTGGTTTTACCGGCGGCGGAAACGAGCCTGTATCCGGCAAAGGCCACCAAACCTAATTCTTTAGCCCATTTGTTGTTGTGGACCTGTTTATCCTGGACAACATTATTGGTAAGGAATTTTGTGCCGTTGCCCTGGGCAATCATCCCGATTTTATAACAGCCCAGGGGAATTCGCATATGCTGCCCGCCGCTAGTGTGGGTATAGCGACCGGCAGAGGCGATTAAATGCAGGCAGCAAGTACGCATTTGACAGCGGTGATGGTACTGTGTGGGCTCCGCGTGAGTACAGCCGTTGTCGCAAAGATCGCCAGGTCTGGTAAGCCAGATCCGGCAAAAATCAGCCTGAAAGATATTAACTACCCCGTCACAGATTATATTGAGTTTCTTCTCCAGGGGAGCCGGTATATGCAGGGATTCACTCAATTGATTTAACTGCTGCATTCGGGCTAAAGTGCTTTTCCCTTCTATAATATTTTCCAATTCGATTATTTGTTCTGCAACCAACATGGAGTTTTCCTTTATGGAAACTTTGCGTATTTAAAGAACGCCATTGACTTAAGACGTAGCGCAGGGCTTTAGCCCTGCTTCCGGACACACATCAAACCCAGTAGCCGGTAGCAGACCTAAAGGTCTGCGCTACATTTAAACCTTGACTAAGAATATATCCGTAAATAACTTTTCCCTCTTTGGCAAAGAGGGGTTGGGGAGATTTTCAAATTGAATCTAACTTTAAGTAATTATTCGAACACGACATATTGTCAAAAGATTAAATTCTTTATGGAAATTACAATTTGCAAATCCCCCTTAATCCCCCTTTGCTAAAGGGGGAAACCAAAGGTAACGGTTATTTATGGATAAGCTCTTAATGGCATTGAGGTCAAGAATAATCCCGGCTTAATTCGACAAAGATTAAAAATGGATTTTTTGTTTCCCCAAAATAACCCTATTATAAGAGATTCCCTGGCTATGTTTTATTGCAAAAAAGGTACCTTTTATCTGCTTTTGTTGATAGAAATTACAATTTTATTTCTAAAATTAAATCAAATAAATAGTTAGGAGCGGAGTATCCTCAGGGCGAAAAAATATTAAAAGCTGTTAAACTATCATATTATAGATGTATCAGGTATACATACCCGGATAATAACATATTGCCCAGGAGAAGTCAATAAATTTTTAATAGTTCTCTTACTTATTGTTCTACCACGCAAAATAGCTATTGTCAAGTAATACAACTTGTATTATAATGACTTATAAACAGTACTATTAATATCATTGAGACTGTAAATAATATATTTTATGACTGATGTTTTGTCTTGGAAGGTTTGGCAGCGATTGCTCTGATGAATGAAAATATTGGTATTGACAACCTTAGTAGTTCATAGTAGCATTTAGGCGTTTCAAATTGAACGGGCGATTAGCTCAGGGGTAGAGCGCTGCCTTCACACGGCAGAGGCCACTGGTTCGAAACCAGTATCGCCCACCATTATTTCAAGCAATACCAAGTTACGTTCCAAATGATATACATATAGTTGCCCAATTTATCGGGCGGAAAGAACCTGATAAGTCAGGTAACTATATTTTTTGATGCTATTTGGTATAACCAGCCTAAATTCTCTGCATCGGCGGAATTTCAGTTCGATTCAATAGATACAGATTATTATAAAGATTGAATGTAAGTGCGGGATGCTTGGCTTAATAGGATTTCTGTTCCCATAACTTATTTATCATAGCTGATTTTTCCTGGCGGGATAATTCCGGATACGGCTTTTTGCGCCGGTAGATTACGACCGGTTGAATTTGCCGATAATCAATAACGACTGTTTGGTATTTATGATATTCAGGTTCAGGATTGTTTTCCCAATTGATTTCCGGGTAATCGATGACGATTTTTTCAAATTCCTTTTCAATTAACGGGGCAAAGTATTGATCAAGCGGCGGATTCTGCCGTCTGGTTTTCCAATAATCGCCTCTTAAAATTAACCAATCGGGAATAACATCATTTTTAATCTCTCCGCGGGGGATGATAAATCTATCGGTATAAAATTGAAGGGCGTAATCGCCGTAGGATATTTTGACAATGTCGTCTGTTCCGGCGTGTGTATTAAGATATTTAGCTATCCCTTCAATCGGGCCGTCATAGTCGTGGGTAATTTCATAAACATATTCCGCCTGATAAGAATGAACAGGCGCCCGCAAACTCATTTTCCACAACATCCATCCCCAAATATCCCAATGATAGACGTTTTTAATCGCCCCGGCAACAGCTTGATGAATGCCGGGTATTTTGCTTATTTGATAGGGCAACACATGCAAAACATTACTGGTTGAAATAATTGATAATAAAATTAAAGCCGCATATTTGCCCATCCGCTGTCTGAAAAAGTAGATTACATAGGCGCCCAGGATACAAACTTCCGGCACATGATGCAGCACCATGCGGAAATGCTGGGGCGCTACATAAGCCAGAAAGAACAGATTGATAGTACAAAGAATAAGCAGAAAGCTCAGATGTTCCCGTGCGCCGAAGGCTTTTTTGTTGAAATAACCTTTTATCCCCGCCCAAACAAGAAAAACAAATACTAAAACATAAGGGAAAACATAATTATTGAAATGCATATTATAACAAAAAATCCGGCTGGTATATAATCTGGCGGTCATGGTGGTTTCCCAGTTGAGCAAATCCTCCGGACGCTCCCAGAGTCTGAGTTGTATGGCATGGGGAACGGCGATTAAGGCCACTGCTGCTCCGCAAAGAACTAAATTTTTGAAGCGTTCCTTATCAAAGCGCAGCAGGGAATGAATTATGACCGTTAAAATAAAAACCGCGATGGCCGATTGTAACGATAAGAACAGGAAGGTGGTAGCGATTATAAAATAACGCTTACGTCCGGTATTAAAAAAGTCCAGATAACCCCAGGTTGCCAGTAAAGTGAAGAGCGCGGCGGGGGCATAATAGCGGCATTGACGCATATGCAAATAAAAGGGGATGCAAAAGGTTAATAAAACAAGAGCGGTATTAACGATAAAGGGATTTTTCTCATATTTGCGCAGGAAAAGAAAGAGGCAAATAATGGTGGCAAATCCGGTCAGGGCAAATGGGAATCTGGCGGCGAAATTATTGAAGCCGAATAACAGGAAGGAGGCCGCTCCCATATACAGATGCAGCCAGGGTGTGGTACGGTTGAAGGGGGCAAAGCGCCACTGTCCGTCGATCAACCAATAGTGTTGTGCGATATTGCGCCCGTCGAAACTCTTGGGGTAGCCGAACAGCGCGGTATTTTTAGCGCAAACCGCACTATAAGCCTCATCGCTCCAAAAATAGACATTACCCAGGTTTTTGAATAAAAAAATCAGCGCGATTAAGGTGCATGCGAAGATTATAAGATTCTTTTTAAAAAATTCCCGTTTCATCTTTGATCGGTATTAAGCAGTTTTAATATTATATCTAAATAGAGCGTTTTCAACACTATTTTATGCCTGGTACTTATTCCTGGCGGTGTTTAATTTTAAACATCAAAAAGCTGGGCTATAATACACCGCCCAGGTGGAACTATCAAGTGTTTTGTATACTCCGGTTTAAAACCAATACATTTCACTTAAACTCCTTCTCCCCCTGGGAGAAGGTTGGGATGAGGGTACAAAAGCTTAAGAAATTAAATTATGGTACCCTCACCCTCAATGCCATTTAGTTAAGGAAAATTGTTTTATAATAGAAACGTTTTATATAATTTGTCATTGCGAGCTTAAGCGAAGCAATCTCTGGTATCGAGCGTCTGAGATTGCTTCGGCGATACGACTGCCTCGCAATGACAATTCCTTAACTTAATGGCATTAACCCTAACCCTTTTCCAGGGGGAAAGGGAATGTGCTAGCTTAAGTGACCGGTATTGGGTTTAAGACGGGAAAATTCTATCTAAAAGGAATTATTTTTGATTCCGGGGTAAGACGTTTTATTTCCAGGTGAAAAAATTTTTCCAGCGGTCTTTTAATCAGCCAGTACCAAGCCCAATTGGTAGCAATCCGTGCATGTCTTGCGGGAGGTAATTTGCCCAAATTCGGGGTATCCGCACTCTTCTGCGCCGTTATCCAAAGCCCAGTCGGATGATGTTCATCCCCTTCCATAGTAAAATCGAGAATTTTAAATTTACTCAGCATTAATTCCAAACCGTGGGGGCAGAAACGCCAATAATCCCTGGGATGATACATTATCGGCCAGTACATATGAGTGGATAAAATTACCATCCCGTTGGGCTGGAGGATGCGGTAGATTTCATCGATGGCCTTTTGCGGGTAATCGATGTGCTGCAAGGCTTCCAGATTCAAAACCAAGCCGATACTGTTGTCGGCGATGGGCTGCATGTCGGTAATACTGCAAAGAATATCGATACAGGGCGGGTCAAAGTCGCGCATGTCCTGCTTGAGAAATTTTTTGCCGGGAAAAAGTGGTTGATAGTAATTGGGTTCCCACCCGGAACAAGTATCCAGTACCGGTTCTTCGAATTGATACCGCTGGATAATATCTTTTACATAATTGACAACCGGTTCCCGCACTTAGTCTCCTTAAATTTAAATAAAACCCCAAAAAAAAATCTACCCCTGTCTTTTTTCCTGATTAAGCACTTCCAACGTGCGCAGAGCCGCTTCCGCCGCCGAATCGATTTCCGATTCCGGGCCGCTTAACACCAGACGTCCGGAGGCACCGAAGGGCTGGACGGTAATCAGTTTAATTCTGGCGGCCTTGAGCGCCTCATTGCAGGCAATGGCTAAAAATGCCGCAGGCGTTGTTTCCAAAATCAAGACTGATTCTCCCGCCAACACCATGTTACCTTTGGCCGCGCCGGTAAAAAAGATCGCATGATCCTGCTCGACGCCGCGGATAATTTTATTGGTCAGAATTTTGACTTCTGCCCGATCGGTTATTTTCAATCCCGTCGCCCTTAAAATCGCCTGCCCCGCTTCCTGAACTTCCCCCTGATCGGCATGATGTACTTCCAGCAAACCGAACTGGCGCTCGGTTACTACCGCTCCCAAACGTACCTTGGTGGCTTTCAGCGCCATATCGATCATGGTGTGGATTTCCATAGCCGGGGCGATTTCCAGGAAAAGAGCGGCGTCAAACTCGCTGGGGTCGTAAACCCGGTTATCCTTGGCGATAAATTGAGCTAACTGGGGCTGCAAGCTGTCTATGAAGGTATAGGTACGCAGTTCGAACTTTTCCATGGGTTACGGCCTCCTTATATGTCTATACGGTAGCACAGGCATCTTGCCTGTGATGTGGGCAACGCCCACACAAAAACGGCACAATTACTGGAAGTTGTGGGTTAAAGCGAAAGCTTCCATTCTATGCCGCAATACACAGGCTGGAAGCCTGTGCTACCAGCCTGTGCTACCAAATGGTGGGCACAGCTACTTTAAAAGTGCTTCTTCAATCTTATCCCAAATAACGCGGGCGCATTCCCCTTTAGCCATCAGGGGAAAATCGGTTTGATGTCCGTCTTTTTCTATAATGGTGATCCGATCATCATTGCCGCCCGCATAATTAATATGATTAACTACAATCAGATCCAAGCCTTTGGAGTTTAGCTTTTTGCGGGCGTTTTGGATAACATCGTCGCTTTCGGCAGCAAAACCGATAAGAATCGGCTTGTGGTCCCGCCTGCCGATGTCGGCTAAAATATCCACCGTTGGAGTTAGCTTCAATTCCAATTCGGCATTGGTTTTCTTGATCTTCCCCGTCGCCTGATTTGCCGGGGTATAGTCAGCCACCGCCGCCGCCATAATCAAAAGCTGCGTTTGCGGCAACTCCTGCTCCAGCGCCTCTTTCATTTGATGGGCAGTCTCAACGAAACGCAAGGTCACACCGTGCGGGGGCTGTAAATTGGTGGGGCCGCTGATTAACGTCACCTGTGCCGATCTTCGTCGTGCTTCTTCGGCCAGGGCATAGCCCATTTTGCCGGAAGAGCGGTTGGCGATAAAGCGCAAGTCATCGATCGGTTCCCAGGTGGGGCCTGCGGTAATCGTCACTTTAAGTCCGGAAAGCGATGGCCCGGCACTTAAAATCTGCCGTACCCTGTCCACTATGGATGAGAGTTCCGCCAGCCGTCCCTGGCCTTCCACCCCGCAAGCCAGACTGCCTGTCTCCGGATCGATAAAATGCACGCCCCGTTCCTTTAACAGCCGGATATTGCTTTGTACGGCGGGATGGGTGTACATGTTACAATTCATCGCCGGAGCGACTAATACCGGAGCGCGGTTGGCCAGATACAGAGCGGTCAGCAGATTATCGGCCATCCCCGCCGCAATTTTGGCGATAGTGTTGGCCGTGGCCGGGGCAATCAGCAGCAAATCCGCATTCTGCGCCAGATTGATGTGGGCTAAGGTTTGTTTGTGCTCTGCCGGAAAGGTCTCGATAAAGACCTCATGCCCCGAAATGGTCTGCATGGTAAGGGGGGTGATGAACCGGGCGGCGGCTTGGGTCATTACCACCTGCACCTGCAATTTATCCCTTTGCAGATCGCGCGCCAGTTGCGCCGCTTTGTAGGCGGCGATGCTTCCGGTTACTCCCAATATGATGCGTTTATTCTCCAGATTCTTCATCTTTGCCGAAGGTGTCGATAGAGGGGGTGGTCTTGACCGGTTTAGACAGGCTGTCGGTATAGGATTTCAAGCTGTCGCGCAGTTTAAAGCCTACAAACCCGGCTTTTAGTTCTTCCTCAGCCAGTTTAATCGGTTTATGCGCCCCGAATTTGCCTAAAGCTACATCAGCAGGCTGTAAACGTTTATCTTTGGATTCCCGCATAATCTGACGGGCGCGGCGGGCGATAGTCATTACACGCGCATAACGCGAATCGCTTTGAATCAATGTACTTTGTTCTGCCATGAATTGTTAACCTCGTTTTAAGTTAAGGGAAGATAGGCTTTGGGCTATAGGCTCCGGGCTTTAGGCTAAAAAGCAGAGTGGGTTGCACCCACTTTTTTTCGGTTTTAACCCAAAGCCTAAAGCCCATAGCCTAGAGCCTGCATCTCTGTGCTCTGATAATAGACGCCAATTGCTCTACCGCTTCAGACAATACATCGTTTATGATCAAATATTGGTAATCGGGGGCTTTTTGGATTTCCGCTTCGGCGTTTTTCAAGCGTTTGGCGATGTCCATTTCCGCCTCGTTTTTACGCCCTTTTAAACGCCGGAGCAAAATTTCCATGGAGGGCGGCGCTACAAAAATCGAACACGCGGGTAAATTTTGCCGCTGCACCTGTTCCGCCCCTTGTACGTCTATCTCTAAAATCACATCGTGTCCCTGGTTCAGCTTCTCTGTTACCCATTTGCGGCAAGTGCCGTATTTTTGGCCGTGAACAATCGCCCATTCCAAAAAATCGCCTTGATCGATTTTACGCTGGAAATCCTCAGGGGTAAGGAAAAAATAGTCCCGGCCATCAACCTCCTGCGGACGCTGTTTGCGTGTGGTATAGGAAACTGACAACAGCATATCGGGGAATAACGTCAATATCTTGCGGGACAGCAAAGTTTTTCCTGCTCCGGAAGGGCCGGAGAGGATAAAAATCCGCCCCTGGCTTGGCTTTTGACGATATTCGGCTATAAGTTGTTCAAGCTTCAATTTCGTCCCTTTTTATTTTTCCGTTTTCAACCAGGTCATTATTGGTTAAGCGTTGGGAGATTGTTTCCGGCTGAACGGCGGAAAGAATTACATGATCGCTGTCCGTTACAATGATTGCCCTGGTGCGTCGTCCCTGGGTCGCATCCACCAGCTTGGCCAGTTTTTTGGCTTCCTCTTTTAACCGTTTCATCGGAGCCGAAGCCGGAGCCAAAATCGCGATGATTCTTGCCGCCACTACCACATTGCCGAACCCGATATTGATTAATTGCATTTTAATGCCCCTTGAAAAACGGCTTATTTCTGTATTTTTCCTCCCCTTCTCCCTTTGGGAGAAGGTCGGGATGAGGGTACAAAAACCCTCTCCCAGAGGGTATAAGCGCTAACGTAACACTTTCCCCTCCCCCTCTGAGGGGGGAGGGATAGGGTGGGGGTGATTGTGAGCAGAAACCAGCTTGTTGATTTATATGCTTTCATCCATAATACACCCCCATCCCAACCTTCCCCCCTCAAGGGGGAAGGGGCTTGTTTTGCACCTCTAACTTGCCTAAGTTAGCGCTTATGCTCCCAGAGGGAGAGGGAATTGATTAATATTAAAACAAACCAGGAATATTCATACCGCCGGTAACCGAGGAAATCGCCTCCCGCACCATCTCCTGCGAATCTGCCAACGCCTTATTAACCGCAGCAGTAATCAGGTCTTGCAGCATATCCACCTCTTTGGGATCGACCACTTCCGGGTTGATCGTCAAGCTGATCAACTCCTGCCGCCCATTGACCACGGCCACCACCATCCCGCCGCCGGATGAAGCCTCGACGGTCTTTTGCGCCGTCTCCTCCTGCACCGCCATCATCTTGTTTTGCATCTGTTGCGCCTGCTTTACCAGGTTCCCCAAGCCTTTCTTCATCATAGGAAATTACCGCCTTTCTGTTTATTTTGTGCATTTGTAGGGGGGGCTGTGCCCACCAATTGGTAGCACAGGCATCTTGCCTGTGATGTGGGCAATGCCCACCCTACAAATATTACAAAACATCAAGAATTAATCTTCCTTGCCTCCACCAATTCGGCCTGGAAAATATTCAATGCCTGGGTGACCAACGGTTCGGCCATGGCCTCTTTTTTCAGGTTAAGCGATTGTTCCTGCCGTTTATTTTCCTTGTGGTCGTTCAGGGATTGGCCGGGGGATAAGGATTCCTCGGATACAACCAGTTTAACGGTAGATGGGAAAACTTGTTGCAGTACATCCAGCAATACCTTTTTATTCTCTCCGTCTTCCACCTGCTTGACGTAAAAGGAGCTATCCAGGGCGATGCTGATCGTTTTGTCGTTGATTTCTTTTAAAGCCCCGTGGGATAAAATCGTGGCCAGCGATTTTTTGCGTTCGCTGACTTTAGCGACGATCTTATCCCAAACCGTCTGTTTATCTTCACCGGCGAAAACAGACTGAGGTTTTTCCGCCTGCGGTGTTTTAGCAACCGCCGGGGTCTCCGCCTGTTTGGCAATTGACGGTTTTGGAGTCGGCGTTTCAGTCGACAGATTGAGAACAGACTGAGCATTAAACACCTGCTTAGGTTGGGAAAATCCTTGAGCACTGATTCTCTGCTCCATCCCGATCAGCCGTTCCAATATTTGCGAAAGCGGCGTTAAACTTACGGTTTGCGTTAAGCGGGTCAGGTATAATTCCAGGGTTAAACGGGGCTGGGGGGCGTTCTTCAAGACATCTCCAGCCTCCAGCAGGATTTTAACGATAAAGGAAATCTCTTCCTGGCTGACATCAGATGCCCGTTTTTTTAAATAAGCCTGATCTTCCGCCGGTAACTCCTCAAGCAGATTGCCGTCGCCGCAAACCTTAGCCAGCAAAAGATTGCGGAAATGCTCCAGCAGTTGCTGATAGAAGGCTCCCAAATTATAACCGGAATTGACGATTTGATCCAGGAGAAGCAAGACTTGCGCCCCGTTTTTTTGCAGGATGAATTCGGCGGTCTGAGCTATCAGCCGCCGGTCGATTACCCCCAGCAAATCCAGGACAAGTTCTTCGTCGACTTCACAACTTCCGGAAACCACCTGTTCCAGGATACTTTCCGCATCCCTTAAACTGCCGTCCCCGGCGCGGGCGATTAAGCTTAAAGCGCCATGGGTAATTTTGACATTTTCCTGCCGGGTGATCTCTTGCAGGCAGGATACAATTTTGGCGGTGGAAATGCGGCGGAAAGCAAAATGCTGACAGCGGGATAAGATGGTGGCCGGTATCTTTTGCACTTCCGTGGTGGCCATAATGAAAATGACATGGGCGGGCGGCTCTTCCAGGGTTTTGAGCAGGGCATTGAAGGCCGAAGTGGAGAGCATGTGCACTTCGTCGATGATATAAACCTTATATTTGGCCTGATTGGGGGTATAGCGCACCCGTTCCCGCAGGTCGCGCACATCGTCCACGCTGTTATTGGAAGCGCCGTCGATCTCGATAATATCCAGCGAATTGCCGCAGGTGATCTCCCGGCAGATGGTGCATTGATTGCAGGGTTCGACGCTGGGGCCGTGTTCGCAATTGAGGGCTTTGGCCAATATCCGGGCGGTCGTGGTTTTGCCTACCCCTCTGGGGCCGGAAAATAAGTAGGCGTGAGCAATTTTTTGGGCGGTTATGGCATTTTTCAAAGTTCTGGTAATGTGTTCCTGGCCGATTACGGCATCGAAGCCTTGAGGTCGCCATTTACGCGCAATAACCAAATAACTCAAGCTGGTATCACCTGAAAAAGGACTGAGTGCTGAGGACTGAGTTTAAATTTATTATTTCGGCTTGCCGAAAAGAACTCAGTCCTCAGTCCTCAGCACTATTTAAGGCCGTGCACCTGCCGTTGAACAATCTGCCGCCTGCCTTGCCCGGCATCCCGGTTCCATTCAGGCTGCCCCGCGGCACATCAAGGATTTTACTTACCGCTGCTTCCTTCCGGACCTGACGGGGTTCGTAACTCTTGATTGCACAGGACCCAAATTTCATTACCGATCAACCGGTTTCGAACAAACGGCGCAATTATCCGGGGGCAGGAATTCAACCCCGCATGAAGCGGATTTCGGGTACAGGGCACCGCTACCTCCCCATCTAGCACGGCCAATGATTAAAATTTAAAAATATTAGGAGTCAGAAATCAGGAGCCAGAATTCTGACTCCTGTATTCTGACTCCTAACCGGAACGTTCTTCAATCGCCCAATAATCGTCCGCCATTTCCATAAAATCCATGGCCTCAAAGCTGACACGGGAAAAAAATCTCAGATAAAGCCGCCGGTCTTTAATGATAATCGGGACGCCGGTTCGCAAAACCTCGAAGGCGACAGTGGAGAACGCCCGGTTTAAAACCAGCAAATCCACATTTTTCTTGACGATTCGTTCCACCTCCAGCCAGATTTGACTCTCATCTGCATATTTTTTATCTATTTCCCATTCAACCTGCTGATTTTGCGGTTTAAAATAAACAGCTATATCGACATCGGATTCCACCAGCGCCCGGCCTTTGGCGTAAGAGCCGAAAATAAATGCCATCAAAATATCAGTCTGCTTTGAAAAATACTCCCGCAACAATTTTTTCTGTGCATTTATTTTTTCCATAAGGGATTCCCATTCACTTGGAATGGCGGAGAGAGGGGGAGTCGAACCCCCGAGGCGGCTTTTGGCTGCCTACACGATTTCCAGTCGTGCTCCTTCGGCCTCTCGGACATCTCTCCTCATGCTAATTTTGCAGAAAGCGAAAAAATTTGCAAAGCTTTTGCGCATCTTGGCAGGAAACATCCAAAAATAATAGGATGTTACTTTAGCATAAAAAGCCATAACCGTCAACTGGCGGATTTAGGGGAATTTATTTTAAAAAATATAACCGGTTTAACAACCCGCACTGCTTATTTCGTTTTAACTCTTGCTTTGGGACTATCAATTTGATTATAATATTCCAAAATGACTGAAAATGTAGCGCAGATCTTTAGGTCTGCCCACCGGGGAGGCAGACCTAAAGGTCTGCGCTACATTTTAATGCTTCTTGGTGTCCCAAGGAGACATGCTTGTTTCGGCTTCAGGACAAACCGAAACACCCAATGATACTATTTATAGGGAGTACCATTCCGATGTTTGAACGTTTCACAGACCGGGCGCGCAAGGTAATTATCTTGGCGCGGGAAGAGGCGGCCCGGCTGCGCCATGATTATTTAGGCACCGAGCATTTGCTTTTAGGATTGGTGAGGGAGGGGGACGGTATCGCGGTCAGCGTGCTTGCCCACCTGGGCGTATCTTTGGAAGAGATACGCATGGAGGTGGAGCGGCGCATCGCCAAAGGCACCCGGCACCTGGTTTTGGGTGAAATCCCCTTTACCCCCCGCGCCAAGCGTGTGCTGAAGCTTTCCATCGAAGAAGCCAATCTGCTGGGGCATAATTATATAGGAACGGAGCATATCCTTTTGGGGCTGATTAAGGAAAAGGAAGGGCTGGCGGCGGGTGTCCTAGAAGAATTGAAGGTGGAGCTAAAAGAAGCCCGTCAGGAAATCGTCAATCTGTTGCAGCAAACCACCCAGGAGAAAGAGGAAGCCCCCACCCCGATTTTGAACGAATACGGTACCGATTTGACGCGGGCCGCCCGCAGCGACCGCTTGGATCCGGTTATTGGCCGGGATGATGAGATCGAGCGCCTGGTACAGATATTGAGCCGCCGCACCAAAAACAACCCGGTGCTGATCGGCGAGGCCGGGGTCGGCAAGACCGCCATCGTGGAAGGCTTGGCGCAGCGCATCATCAAAAAGCATGTTCCCGACATTTTAACCGGACGGCGCATCGTGATGCTGGATTTAGGGGCTTTAGTGGCCGGCACCAAGTATCGCGGCCAGTTCGAAGAGCGTCTAAAGGGGTTGATGAAGGAAATGCTGGTTAACCCCAATATCATCCTGTTTATCGACGAACTGCACACCCTGGTAGGCGCAGGCGCCGCCGAAGGATCGATGGACGCCTCCAATTTATTGAAACCGGCGCTCTCCCGCGGCGAAATCCAGTGTATCGGAGCCACTACCTTAAACGAATACCGAAAATATATTGAAAAAGATCGGGCGCTGGAGCGGCGCTTTCAAACCATAGTCGTCAAAGAGCCTACCGCCGATCAGACCGTGGAAATAATTAAAGGCTTACGGGATAAATACGAGGTGCACCATCGGGTAAAGATTCCGGACGAATCTATCGGCGTTGCGGTGCGCTTATCGGCGCGTTATATCACTGACCGTTTTCTGCCCGACAAGGCGATCGATGTGATCGATGAAGCCTGTTCCCGCTGCCGCCTGCAAGCCGCCACTCCTCCGGAAAGTGTCCGCAGCCAGGAGATAAAGCTGTCTGCCATTTCCCGTGAGAAAGAAGCGGCGGTAACCGCCCAGGAATTCGAGCACGCCGCCGGTTTGCGGGATAAAGAGCGTACCGAAAAAAAGCAACTGGAAAAATTAACCCGCCAATGGTATGAGAAGCGGGAAAAAAGTATCATCATCGTCAACCCGGACGATGTTACCCATGTCGTGTCCAAATGGACCGGCATTCCCCTCACCCGGATAGAGGCCGAAGAAACCACCCGCTTAAATGCTATGGAGCAGGAGTTGCACAAACGGGTGGTCGGCCAGGATGAGGCGATTAGCGTACTTTCCCAGGCCATCAGGCGCTCGCGCAGCGGCATCAAAAATCCTAAAAAACCGGTAGGCTCATTCATCTTCATGGGGCCGAGCGGTGTCGGGAAAACTGAATTGGCCAGAACTTTAGCCGAGTTTTTATTCGGCAAGGAAGACGCCCTGATTCGGGTGGATATGTCGGAATACAGCGAAAAATTCGCCGTCTCCCGCTTAAACGGCGCTCCTCCGGGCTATATCGGTTATGAAGAAGGTGGGCAATTGACGGAGCGGGTGCGGCGCAACCCTTATTCGGTAATTCTGCTGGATGAGATTGAAAAGGCTCATCCGGATACCTTCAATATCCTGCTCCAGGTTATGGAGGACGGGCAGCTTACCGACGGGATGGGGCGCGTGGTGGATTTTAAAAATACCGTTTTGATTATGACCTCCAATGTCGGGGCGCGCCTGGTGGAAAATCAGAATATAGTCGGATTTATCCCCGAAAACGAGAAACAAACCTATGACAAAATGAAAAAAAGCATCCTGGAGGAATTGAAGCACACCTTCAATCCTGAGTTTTTAAATCGCGTGGATGAATTTATCGTTTTCCATCCCTTGAATAAAACCGATTTGTCCCATGTGGTGGATATTTTGGTCGGGCAATTAAACGTACAGCTCAAAGAAAAAGGCGTCGAGGTGCATTTGGCTCCCAAGGCCAAAGAATGGATTATCCAGGAAGGCTACAACCCAAAATACGGGGCGCGTGCGTTGCGGCGGGTCATCCAGAAACAGATAGAGGATGTAATCGCCGAGAAAATCCTCAAAGAAGGGGGAATCGGGCACGGGTTCATCAACGTAACGGTACGTAATAATAAGTTGGTGTTTACGGAAAAGGGCAGCCGCTATAAATTGGAAACCACCGATACTTCGGCGGATAAGGTAAGTGAGTTGGCGCAGAATCCCCAGCAATAAAATTGGAAACCTCACACGGAGGCACGGAGACACAGAGAATTAGGCTTGAGGGAATACGTTCCAACATGTCATTCCCAAATGATGTTATCCCCGATAAAAGCATTCGGGGACGACGTATTGAAATAAAAACACAAGGAATGAATTCTGTAAGTTTTCCCTCAAAACTCAGGCCTCAAACCTAAAAACTACTCTCTGTGCCTCAGTGTCTCCGTGTGAAAAGTTTTTTCCTTTGACCAATGAAAGAGTGCCTATGTTTATTATCCTGAGACCGTTTAATGAAACTTAAAAGTTGCCTTGTTTTAGGCTTGCTTGCAGCCATCAGCCTAGTGATTAGCTTACCTTTGGATGCTCAGGCGCAGACTTCCGTTTCTGAAAGTGAATCGATGTTGATAGGTGAAATCCGTGTAAAAGGCAATCATAAAATTGAAACAGCCACTATTATCAATTATATAAAAACTAAAGCAGATGATGTCTTTTCTCCTGATCAAATCAGCCGGGATATTCAATCCATTTACAACAGCGGCTTTTTTCGCGATGTCCAGGTAGACGCTATAGGTGCGGAAGGGAAACTGATTTTGACCTATATCGTTGCGGAAAAACCCTCCGTCAGCGAGATCGTTATCGAGGGCAACGACGAATTAGACGAAGAAAAGATCAAAAAAGTCATCGAGATAAAAATCAATTCCATATTAGATGAAGCCGCGCTGCATAAAAACGCTGAGTTGATTAAAAAACGTTATGCCGAGGACGGTTTTTATCTAGCCCAGGTCACGGTAAAAATCGAGGAAATCACCACCCATACCAGTAAGATCGTCTTTCAGATTGAAGAGGGGGAAGAAATCACTATTGCCGAAATCAAATTCGAAGGCAATCAGGGTTTTGGCGACGATGAACTGAAGAAAATCCTGAAAACCAGCGAACATGGGTTTATGTCCTGGCTGACCAGTTCCGGTTATCTGAAACAGGAAGAACTGGACGCCGACATGGAACGTTTGCTGGCCTTTTATTACGATAACGGCTATATCCAAGCCAAAATCACCGATCCGCAGGTGGTTTTCAGCGAAGACAAAACCGAGTTGAGAATAATTATTTCCATCAACGAGGGGATTTTATACCATATCGATAAAATCGATTTCTCCGGCAACCACATTATCAAAACTGAAGAATTGGAAGAAAAATTAACCATCGCAACCGGAGAGGTATTCAACCGCAGTAAGGTGCGGAAAGAGATCGACTCCATAACCGGCTTATACGCCGATCAAGGCTACCTGCTGACTCAGGTGTACCCGCAGACCAAGGAAAATCCGGGGCAAAAATCGGTTGATTTGACCTTCAATGTCACCGAAGGCGAGATCACTTATGCCGGAAAGATTTCCATCAGCGGCAATACCAGCACACGGGAAAAGGTCATCCGCCGGGAATTGCAGTTTGCCGAAGGGGAGATTTTAACCAGCAGCAACATGCGCCGCAGTTATGAACGCATCAATAATCTGGGCTTTTTCGAACAAGTGGACTTGCAGCCCAGGGATTCGGGCCAGAAGAATGCACTGGATATAGATTTGAAGGTAAACGAACGTATGACCGGATCGATTACTATGGGGGCCGGCTGGAGTTCGGTCAACAAAGTGGTGGGAAACGTCAGCGTTTCACAGGGGAATTTATTCGGCCGCGGTCAGCGTTTGATGCTATCCGGAAGTTTTGGCCGGGTGATCCAGACTTACGACATCAGTTTTACCGAGCCGTGGTTATTCGATATGCCCCTGACCGCCGGATTCGATCTTTACCTGACTACCAGGCGCCGGTTAACCTATAGTAATTACCAGGTAGACCGCCAGGGTGGGGCAATTTCCTTAAGCTATCCGTTGGATGATTATATCCGCGCCTATTTTACTTACCGTTTTGAAGAAGTGAATGTACACGATGTGCCCAATACCGCTCCGCTTGCTTTAAAGCTGCGGGAAGGCAATACTACTACCAGCAGTACAACATACGCTATTTCCCGTGACTCCAGGGATAACTATCTCCGTCCCAGCCGCGGTTCGCGCAATAAATTATCTTTTGAGACGGCGGGCAGTATTTTGGGCGGGGATAATTACTATTATCGCACGACTTTGGATTCCAGTTGGCATTTCCCGCTCTTCTGGAAATTTGTGCTCTCCCTGCACGGCCAGATTGCGCATCAAGCCAGTTATGCCGGGCGGGAACTTCCCATTCAGGAGTTGTTTACCGCAGGCGGGGCGCAAACCGTGCGCTCTTTTCAGTACGGAGCCTTGGGACCGAGGGTGGAAGGGGAGGTTATCGGCGGCAACAAGTTATTGGTATTCAATACCGAACTGCATTTTCCCATTGTCGACCCGCTGGCGGGATTGATTTTTTTCGATTTGGGAAATGCCTTCGGTTCAGGGGTCAATTACCAATTGAACAATTTACGTACCGGCGCAGGCTTCGGTATCCGTTTTTATACCCCCATGGGGCCTATCCGCCTGGATTGGGGCTATAAATTAGACCGCCTGCCGACTGAGTCTAAATATGAATGGCATTTTGCCATGGGGACGTATTTTTAATTTTGCGCTGTCAGGAGGTAACTCCTGACAGCACCACATTTGTTTTGTGGCGTCAGGAGTTACCTCCTGACGCCCTGTATTCAAAGGGGCAATCTCATGAAACTGGTAACAGGCCCGGAAATGGCGGAAATCGACCGCCTGACGATAGAAGAATTGGGTATTCCCGGCGCGGTGTTGATGGAAAATGCCGGGTTGCAGGCAGTTCTTGTCATGGAGCGTCATTTCGGAACGCTGGAAGGCAAAAAAATCAACATTTTTTGCGGCAAGGGCAATAATGGCGGGGATGGCCTGGTCATCGCCCGTCATTTGTTTAACAGAAAAGCCCTGGTGCATGTCTTCCTTTTATTTGCGGAAAAAGAGGAACTGAAAAAAGATGCCAGGATCAATCTGGATATTGCCCGACGCATGGATCTGCCCCTGGAATACTTGTCCGCCGGATGTGATTTTCCCCGTTTGGAACAGGACATTTCCCAAGGCGATCTCCTGATTGATGCGATTTTCGGCACAGGTTTACAGGAAGCCCCCAAAATATTTTATCAGCAAATAATCAAGCTGCTCAACGACAGCCAAAAACCGATCGTGGCTGTGGATATACCGACCGGATTATGCGCCAGCACCGGAAATATTTTAGGCCCTCAATGTATTAAAGCGCATCTGACGGTGACCTTCGCCCTGCCTAAAATCGGCTTGGTTTGCTCCCCGCATCGGGAAAGCGTAGGGATATTGGAGGTTGTGGACATCAGCATCCCGGCCTTTATTTCCCAAAACCCCACCCTCAAGGTGGAACTGATGGAAAAGGAGCAGATAAAAAAACTTTTCCCCCAGCGCACACTGTCGGCGCATAAGGGAACTTTCGGGCATGTGCTGGTCATCGCCGGTTCTCCCGGCAAAACCGGGGCGGGGGTGATGACCGCTGAAGCCACCTTGCGCAGCGGCGCCGGACTGGCGACATTGGGGGTACCGAGGAGTATGCACCGGCGGGTGGAAACTAAAACCCTGGAAGTGATGACAACCGCTTTGCCGGAAACCAGTGCTTGTACGTTATCCCCCTTGGCCGCTAAACCGATTTTGCAGCTTGCAGAAAAAATGGAAGCGATCGCCATCGGCCCCGGATTGCACACCCACCCCAAAACCGCGGTTTTGGTCGAGGATTTAATCGCTAATCTGACTTGCCCCACCATTTTAGACGCCGACGGCATCAACAACATCCCGCTGGGAAAGCTGCAATTTGCCAAGGCTCCTTTGATTATTACCCCGCATCCGGGGGAAATGGGGCGTTTGCTGGGGATGTCTGTCCAGGATATACAGGCTAACCGGCTGGAGGTAGTGCAAAAAACCGCCACATCTTACAAAGTTTATGTGGTTTTGAAAGGGGATCGTACCTTAATCGGCGACCCCAGGGGCAATATCTACGTCAATCCTACCGGCAATCCCGGCATGGCCACCGCAGGCAGCGGCGATATTTTAACCGGTGTGATTGCAGGATTTTTAGCGCAGGGATTCACTCCTCTGGCTGCCTGTTGCGCCGGGGTGTACATTCATGGGTTAGCCGGGGATTTAGCCAAACGGGAAAAAGGCGAATGCGGGATGATCGCCAGAAACATCAGCGAACAGATACCGGCGGCGATATTAGATGTGTTGGAAAATCAGGCTTGAGGCTTGAGACCTGAGGCTTGAGGGGTTAAACACTGCATTTTCTCAAGCCTCACCCCTCAAACCTCAAGTCTTTATCAGGAGAAATAAATTGAACAATCAGCAAAATATTCCAGGTATAAAGGTAGCGGAAGAGGTCGAAGCCATGCGCGGCCTGCTCTACTGGGTGCAGGAAAGCTTTAAACTGCGTAGCGGGATCATGGCGTTAGGCGTCGGTTATTTTGCAAGCGTTGTAAAAATCGGCGCTAATCAAGGGCTGGCCTTGAGCGCTGACGGCGTGGGCAGCAAGGTATTACTGGCTCAATTGATGGATAAGTACGATACGGTGGGGATCGATTGCATCGCCATGAACGTCAATGACCTGATTTGTGTCGGAGCGGAACCGATTGCCATGCTCAATTATCTGGCCGTCCAAAAAGTCGATGATTATCTTATGGAGGAAATCGCCAAAGGCTTGTATGCCGGGGCTACGCTTGCCAATATCATCCTGCCCGGCGGAGAAACCGCCAAACTGCCGGAGATTATCAACGGGGTAAAGATCGGTGCGGGATTCGATTTGGCGGGCAGCGCTTTCGGTTTAGTGGCTTTGGATAAAATCATTACCGGACAAGCTGTTCAGAACGGGGATGTCTTAATCGGATTGGGCGCCAGCGGTATCCACAGCAACGGCTTTACCCTGGCCCGTCGGGTGTTGTTTCAGGAGCAGGGCTTGAAACTTGCGGAGAAGATCGGCGAATTAGGATGCAGTCTGGGAGAAGCGTTACTGGAACCCACCCGCATTTATGTATCGGCAGTTATGGAAATCTTAAAATCCGTTAAGGGAGTAAAAGCCCTTTCCCACATTACCGGAGGCGGACTGTTTAATCTGACCCGTACCGATAAAGCCGTCGGCTATGACCTGGACTTCTGGCCGACGATTTCCCCCATCTTTAACCTGATTCAACAAGCGGGTAAACTGCCTCTAACCAAGATGTTCACCGAATACAATATGGGTGTAGGATTCTGCCTGACCGTTTCCCCTGGTGAGGCGGATAAAGTCCTGGCCATCGCCCACAAGCAGCAAATCCCGGCCTGGAAATTAGGTGTCGCCCGCGAGGATCAAGAACGGCGGATTAATTTAAAGCCTTATGGGATTGTATCGAAGGATAAAACGCTGCATTTTGTCGAGGGGGTGTAATTCAGGTTACTTACAATCGGAAAAAAACGGCTTAATCCGGGGATTAATTTTAAGGCCGGTGTCGTTAAACGCATAGCAAGGAGTATAGCCTCCTTCATATTTGGTCAGCGGTAAATCTTCAAATGGCGCCTCCCAACTCGGCTCCAGGAAATACCATTCGCCGTCGTGTTTCAGATTCACCCACACGTGCTGATTATTATCTTTATCCGTCCCGATTACCAGCCAAACCTTTCCCCGATCCACTCCTGAGGCCAGCAAAAGCGACGCCATCAAAAAGCTTAAATCCGCTCCATCCCCGCTTTTACGCTGGATGGTTTCCTCCGGATATTGCCAAAAATCATCATTGCCATAATTCCGGGTGTAGGGAAATTTCTCCGCCACATAATTCCAGATCTTTAACGCTGTTTCCGGTACATTGGAAGGTGACAATCCAAGCTCGGCAATAATTTGATCGGTCTGCGCGGGTTTAATCCAGCTTTTCAACTCTTTTGCGCTCAATCCTCCCGGCCCCCGTTTATTATTCACGCAATAGTCGTATTCGGCATAAACCATAGAGTCCAGGGGATTTAATTTGTCCTGCAATGACTCCATTTTCATTTTCACGTTTCCAATTTGCTCATCCGCCCTGGTATACCAAACCCGCGACCAATAATCGGTTTTGGAAAACAGCAAACCCTGATGCTTTTGGATCAGCTTCCGGTAATAGCGCAGGGCACTTTCGTAAAACCCCATTTCCTCGTAGCAGCGGCCTATCGCAAAAACGGCGTTATCATGAAATTCGCTGGTGGGATAAAGCATCAGCAATTTTTCATATTCCTTGCGCCCGTATACATAATCCTTGAGATAGGTTACGTATAAATAACCGATGACATTCTGAGTATTGTCCGCTAATGAAGCGGACGGATAGGTACTGAGCAATTTCCGGCATCTTTCCACCGCTTCCTTATATTTACCTTGCAGCATCAAGCGTTCTTGCTGGATAAACATTATCAGCGACTGCTTCTCCGTCTTATAAGTATCCTCGATCAATGTTAATTTGTATCTTACCGCCTTGGCATTTTTATGATAGGGATAGACATTTAACAATTCCTTATAATAGGTAAGAGCCTTAGTGAATTCATAGCTGTTTTCATAGCACAACCCCAGCAAAAACAACATATCGGCTACATTCACCTTGCTGGGATATTCCCGCATGACTACCCCCGCTTGTTGAATAACCTGACGAAAAGGCTGCAAGTCTTCGCCCTTGAGCGCTTCATTGTACTGCTTCCAGACCCCGGCTTCTTCCTCGGCGGCGCTTTTTGCCCAAGCCCGATTGATTTTTAGCGGCCGCCCTCCCAAAAGAATTGCGGCAAATATCGCGATAACTATCAATTTTTTCATAAGAACCCTCAATAACTATTAGATCGTTCCATAAATAATGATGTATAAAACCTGTCATTGCGAGCGGAGCGAAGCAATCTCGAACGTATTGTAGCGTCTGAGATTGCTTCGGCGGCAAGGCTGCCTCGCAATGACATTAAACGTTGCATAGTATTTATGGAACGTTACACTATTCCGCTTTGAAATATTTCAATTCGGAGGCTATCCTGACTAATCCTTCTTTCAAATCATGAAAACGGTCTAAATCCGGATGATTGCTCAGACTGACAACCTCTTGCTGAATTTTATTAATCGGCTGGCGGATTTTTTCCAGCATGTCCTCCAAATCCTCGGCTAAATCCTGAAACTCATCGCCGCGTCGCAATTTGATCTCCATGTTCAGGTTACCTTTACCGATTTCGTTAATACTGCGCTGTAAATTAGTAATCGGGCCTCCTAACCGGTGACTGATTAGTACTCCGATTACTAATGTCATACAAACCATGATAACCCCGCAAATCAACAACCCCGGGAACAAAACATCGAAAGCCGTGGGAACTTCGACCGCCGCTTGTGCGCCTTCGGGAACATAGTAAAAGGGCACATCTCCTTTAAATTCCTGATTGCTCAACTTAAAATAAAGCACGCTGGTTACCCCGATGGAAAGAAAGATCGCCAACAACACCATAGCAATAATTTTGCCGACCAGCCGCCCCTGCATCCCTTTTTTGCTTAGATAATTACGCCGTCTAACCCGGCTTTGTTTGACATTTAACGGTTCCATATATTTCTCCTTAATCACATTTTCGTATTGTCAAGTATTTTGCTAATAAAACAATAAAACCTATTGAAATTTAAGTGTAATGCAGTAAATTAGCTTGCCTCCCCCCTGACAAGGGGGTTAAGGCAGTTGTTTTCCCGCCACCAAAGAGGCAAGCTAATGACTA
>JACRJN010000043.1 GCA_016235675.1 Candidatus Schekmanbacteria bacterium | reverse complement strand
TTAAAATACCACGTATTGAGGTGTCATTGCGAGCGGAGCGAAGCAATCTCATGATGGCCGCGGACGCCGAGATTGCTTCGCTCACCTAAAGGTCGCTCGCAATGACCATAAACGGTATAATTGAAATTTCCAAGTCCCTTAAATAAAGGTTGTTAAAAATTCATGCAATTCAATCAGTTCTATAAAATGACCAGGCCGTTATTAATATCGGCAGCCTTATTACTTTTTTTATCCGTTAATTTATCACACGCGCAGGAAGAAAATTCATTCCCGCAGCTTATCCCGTCATTTCCCGCTTTAAATCAACCTGCCTACATGGCGAAAACGCTGCTTCCGGCACCAAATGAGGAATCATTTCCCTTGATTATCGATTTAACCGGTACGTCGGGCGATACCCAAATCGATCTGTTTTGGCAGGTTACCTTATCCGAAGTAAAGAATCCTAAAATTACGGCTCAGAATAAAAACGCCAAACCGATAACGGAAGAAGATATAGCCGGATTCATGCTTTTTTACGGTACGGAATCGGGCAATGGCAACAATAAGATTGATATAGGTAAAGTATTTAAATACCGTCTGCGGGGGTTGGACAATTATAAAAAATACTTCATTACCTTGAGAGCTTATACCAAAGCAAAAGAATTCAGCGATTTTTCCAATGAAATCAGCATCACCCCGCAGCCGGCGGAGGAATTATCTTCCGATGTGGAAAAATTAATCTCCGGCCAGACGTCACCTGCCATATTTAAAGAGTTGAAACAATTCGGCTACGATATTTTCCACAAGAGCGTTCCCTCCTTTGCGCCCGTTAACGATGTGCCGGTCGGACAGGATTATGTCATCGGCCCCGGAGACAGTTTCACCATAAATCTGTGGGGTAAACTGGAGATGGTGTTTCCGGCAGAAGTCAGCCGGGACGGGGAGATTACCTTGCCCAAGGCCGGAGTGATTAAGGTTTGGGGCTTGACTTTAGCCCAGCTTCATAAGGTCGTACAAAATCAGTTGCAGCAGTATTATCCCGACTTCCAGATGAATATCACCATGAACAAGATGCGTACCATCCGCATATTTGTGGTAGGAGAAGTCACTACTCCCGGCAGCTATTCCTTAAGCTCGCTGTCCACCATGATCAATGCCTTATTTGCCTGCGGCGGCCCTACCAAAAACGGCAGTCTGCGGCAGATTCAATTGATTAGAAACGGGAAAACGGTCAATACCCTGGATTTGTATAATTTTCTGCTCAAGGGAGACAAAAGCCAGGATGCCCGTCTGGAGCCAGGGGATACCATTTTTATCCCGGTAATCGGCAAGGTGGCCGGGGTGGCCGGGAACGTCAAGCGTCCGGCGATTTATGAGATGCCCGATGGCCTGACCATCGGGCAGTTACTGGAACTTTCCGGCGGGGTCACTCCCAGCGGGTATTTGCAGCAAGTGCAGATCGAGCGGGTGCTGGCGCATGAAAAACGGGTGGTGCTGGATGTGAATCTTGCCAAAGAAGCATCACAATTAGACACCCCCCTGCACGACGGCGATTTAGTCAAGATTTATCCGGTTACGCCGCTAACCGATGCGCCCAATATCCTGCTGACCAAGAACTCCGTTTACCTGGAAGGGCATGTCATGCGCCCCGGCGGCTATGAATTGAAAACGGGGATGAAGATCAGCGACCTGCTTCCCTCCTTTGAAAGCATATTGCCGGAGCCGCATCTGGATTACGCCGAACTGATCCGGCTGGAAGAGCCGGATTTACATGAGCGGATCATTCCCTTCAATCTGGGGGAAATGTTGCAAAAGGATACTCAGGAAAATTTAAAACTTCAGCGCTATGACCGGGTAAAGATTTACTCCAAAACCGATTTTAAAAATCGCTATACGGTAAGCGTTTATGGGGAAGTAATGCGCCAGGGGGATTTTCTAATCTTCGAAAACATGCGCGTTAAGGATTTGATCGAAAAAGCCGGCGGTTTCAAGGACAGCGCCTATTTGCAGCAGGCCGAGCTTAGCCGCCAATTGGTAAGCAATGACGGCATTACCCTTAAAAGATATGAGATTAATCTGGAAAAGGTTATGATTGGTGATGAAGGCAATAACCTGGTTTTACAGAAATATGACATCCTCAAGGTGCGTCCCCTTCCAGAATGGCGGGAAGTGGAAACGGTTACTGTCCGCGGGGAGATACGTTTTCCCGGACGCTATACCCTGGAAAAGGGTGAGCGGTTAAGCTCGCTTATCAAGCGGGCAGGCGGGTATACCGATCGCGCCTATTTGCGGGGCGGGCTGTTTACCAGGGAATCGGTCAAAGAAAAGCAGCGTCAGCGTATGAACGAATTGATCGAGCGCCAGGAACAGGAGTTGCAAAGTACCTCGGCTTTGATGATGAAGGGCAGTTTGAGCAAAGAGGATTTGGCATCCGCTCAGCAAAGTCTGTCGGTGCAAAAGGAGTTATTGAAAAAACTGCAATCGGCTAAAGTTACCGGACGGGTGGTGGTGAAACTGACTCCCCTTACGGAATTTACCGGTTGCGAATACGATATGCAACTGGAAGGGGAGGACGAATTGAATATCCCCATAAAGCCGGGCACCGTGGATGTTTTGGGTGAGGTTTACAACCCCACCGCGCTGTTATATAGCGAAAACAAGGCGGTAGATGATTATCTGATCAAGGTGGGAGGGCCAACCGATATGGCCGAGGAAGACGAAATCTATCTGATTTTGGCCGACGGATCGGTAGTCAGCCGCAAGCAAAGCAGCAGTTGGAAAATTGCCTGGGACGATAAGAATAACCGCTGGACATCGGGCGGCTTCATGAACACGGTTTTAGAGCCGGGCGACACGATTTTGGTACCCCGCAAGCTGGAAAAAATCCAATGGCTGAAGACCACCTCCGAGATTACCCAGATACTTTATCAAATTGCCGTGACCGCGGGGATAACATTGGCGGCGTTTTAAAAAAATATGATAAACCACGGAAACACAGAAGAACAGAAACACGGAATTTTAGAATTAGAGGGTTTAACACAAAAAATCATTGAATGCGCAATAATTGTCCATAAAAAATTAGGCCCAGGTTTTTTAGAATCTATCTATCAGGCAGCATTACCGATGGAACTAAAAAACAAAGGGTTTTCAGTAGAAACACAAAAAGAAATAAAGATATTTTACGACAATAAAATGATTGGATTATATAGGCTTGATTTAGTTGTTGATGGAAAAGTAATTATTGAGTTAAAAACAGTAAAAGAGTCTGACAGTGCTCATATCGCGCAAACTTTATCTTATTTAAAAGCCACCGGGCTAAAGATTGGTTTAATTCTTAATTTTTCCAAAGCAGTATTAAAAATAAAAAGAGTTATTAACTAATTTTTTTGTCTTTTCTGTGTTTCCGTTATTCTGCGTTTCTGTGGTTAATAACATTTTCAATTTATGACTATGCAAAACGACCTTCCCGGCGCGATCCCTGCCGGAACACAATTAGAATCCTATCTGGCATCCGCCGATGAGGAAATCGATCTGCTGGATTATCTTTCGGTATTGGTTAAATACCGCTGGATGATATTTAAAGTCAGCGGAATTGCGACAATTATCGCCGTGATAGTCAGCCTGCTTCTGCCTCATATTTACAGCGCTACCGCTACCATCATGCCGCCCCGTCAGGAGGAGGGCATGTCGGCGATGCTGGCCAAAATGGGGGGGCTAGCGGCTATGGCGGGCGGGATGCTGGGTGTCTCCACCCCGGTCGGAATCTATACGGACATGCTCAAGAGCCGTTCTATGACTGATACCATCATCACCAGATACGGCTTGATGAAGGCATATGATGTGGAACTGATGAAGGAAGCCCGTGAGGAGTTGGAAGAAAATGTCGCGGTGGAAACCTCCAAAGCCGACGTGATCAGCGTAACGGTTGAAGACAAAGACCCCCAGCGGGCGGCGGATATGGCCAATGCCTACATCGAAGAACTGGACAAGCTCAACCGCACCCTCAATATATCGGATGCCGCCCGGCAGAGAATATTTTTAGAGCAGCGCTTAACCGAGGCCAAAGAGCGTCTGTCTCAGGCTGAATTGGCCTTGAAGAAATTCCAGGAAGATAACAAGATTATCGCCCTGGAAGCCCAGGCCCAGGCTACCATCGAGGGCGCGGCGCAGATCAAGGGGCAGATTATCGCCACCGAAACCGAATTGAAAATGCTCAGCGGGTTTGTCAGCGGTAAAGAGACGCAGATGATTAAGCTGACCCAGAAGCTGGCGGAATTGAAGGATCAACTGGCCAAAATCGAAACCGTGCACAATACAACGCCTGCGAAAAAAAGCGGTGAGTCGAATTTCTTTTTGGGCTTCAACCAAATGCCGGATTTGGGATTGCAGTTAGCCCGCCTGATGCGGGAGGTCAAGATTCAGGAAACGGTCTTCGAACTGCTGACTCAGCAATACGAGCTAGCCAAAATCTCTGAAGCCAAAGATACATCCACCATCCAAATACTGGACAAAGCGGTGGTTCCGGAAAAGAAAAGCAAACCCAAACGGGCGCTGATTGTGGCTTTATCGGGGATCACCGCGCTGTTTGGTTCGGTATTTGTAGCTTTTTGTCTGGAAGGCTTCAGCCGGATGGACGAGGAGAAGCGGAAACGGTGGGAGGAGATTAAAGCATCGTAACCTGAAGAAATTTATTCACCGCAGAGACGCAAAGAGCGCAGAGGAAATGCAAGAAAATGAACTATTATCGGAATGGCAATTGAGATTCATAAGGGACTTAGAAGATATTAATATACCCTCAATCCTAACCTTCCCCCACAAGGGGGGAGGGACGGGGTGGGGGTGATTATCACGATGTGTTACACAATGGCGTAAAAAGAATGGTTAATAATTTGGGGATTAGTAAACGCAGAGAAAAATAAACGGTTTGGTAGCGTTGTCAAAAGAGACCCAAAGCGTCAAAAGCGAGGCAGCCTTATCGCCGAAGCAATCTCATGTGCACGCAGGGAGATTGCTTCGCTTAAGCTCGCAATGACGCTTCAGGTTTCTGTATTTCTACGCTACCAACGGTTTTCTCTGTGTTCTTTGCGCCTTTGCGGTGAAATTATATTTTTGCGGGGGAGAAATGCTCAGAGAACGGGCGGGAATTTTTGCCAAACTTTACAAGGCGTTCGATTTGGGAATTACCGCGCTGGCTTTTTTTGCCGCCTATCAAATCAGAACACATTGGGAAAGCCATTATTTAAAACCGTTACCCTCTTTTTCAAGCTTTCTTTGGCTTTTGTATATCATTTTTCCCTTGTGGGCGTTCTTGTTGGAATATCAGGGGGTTTACCAATCCCACCGGCTGGAAACATTTTTTAAATATTGCTGGCGGATTACCAAAGCCCTGGTTTTCGGTGTCCTGGCTTTGAGCAGTATTTTGTTCCTTTTAAAAAAGGAGAACATCAGCCGAAGTTTTATCCTCCTGTTTCTGATCATCGACTGGCTGGCTTTGATGGCGGGTGCGCTGATTTTAAAAGGGATACTGCATATTGTCCGGCGCAAGGGCTATAACCACCGCAATATTTTAATCGTGGGAACCGGCAAAAGGGCGCAGGAATTCGCCGAAATGATCCAAAAGCATAACCAATGGGGCTTGAAGATAGCTGGATTTATCGACAAAGACCCGGAAAAACTGGGCAAACCCATCTGCGGTATCAAGGTGATCGATGTGTTGGAAAACCTGCCGGTTATCCTGCACAATCAGGTGATCGACGAGGTGTTTTTCATCGTGCCCCGCAAATGGCTAAGCATCCTGGAAGATTCCATGCTGGCCTGCGAGGAGATGGGGATCAAGACCAGACTTGCCGGGGACATCTTTCCCCACAAGATCGCCAAGACTTACTTTACTGATTTGAACGGTCACTCGCTGTTGACCTTCGATCCCACGCCGCATCATCAGGATGCCATAGTGGTGAAAAGGATCCTGGATGTGACGGTTTCCGCACTGGCATTGGCGCTAAGTTGGCCTCTGTTATTGCTGATTGCCGCCGCCGTCAAACTTGGTTCACGCGGGCCGGTACTTTTCCGGCAGACCCGTTGCGGCGTCAACGGCAAGCTCTTTACCGTGCTCAAGTTCCGCACCATGGTCAACGACGCCGAGAAGCTGAAAGCGCAGATTCAACATATGAACGAAATGGACGGCCCGGTGTTCAAGGTCAAGAACGACCCGCGCATCACCGGGGTGGGTAATTTTTTACGCAAAACCAGCCTGGACGAACTGCCGCAACTGTTCAATGTCTTAAAAGGGGATATGAGCCTGGTCGGCCCCCGTCCGCCGCTGCCCTCCGAGGTCAAACAATATGACCGCTGGCAGCGCCGCCGCCTCTCCATGAGGCCGGGACTGACCTGCCTCTGGCAAGTCAACGGCAGAAACAACCTCGACTTCGAAAAATGGATGCGGCTGGATTTGGAATACATCGACAACTGGTCGCTGGGGCTGGATATGCGGATAATGCTCAAAACCGTTCCCGCTTTGGTAAGGGGGACGGGGGTGTGAAGGATTCAATGAGTGCAGTTGCCACGTCTTTATCGAAAACCTGGGATTCATTGCGTTCCAGGCCTATTGTAAGGGATACGATTACAACCACCGTTCTGACAATCGTCGGTCGTAGTGTCGGCTTCTTTATCCCTTTTTTTATCGCCTCCTGGTATGGGATAAAGGGTGAAACGGACGCCTTTTTCTTTGTCTACAACATCATCCTCTTTCTGACCAATATTTTCTCCATTGTAATTGAAATGGTGGTAGTGCCTTTTGTCGCCGAAGCCAGGGCTTTAAAGAAAGATATTTATAGTTTTGTAGTCGGTATCTTCATCTTCAGCAGCGCCATTCTTGCCGGAGTCAGCCTTCTTTTTATCATTCTGGGCAAACCGCTCATTAACCTGGTTACCTCATTTTCACCTGAGGCGATGAGCTTAATTTCCTCCTTAATGTGGGAGATATTGCCGCTATTATTTCTCTCCACCTGGAGCGGACTTTTAGCCGGAACGCTCAACGCTTACAAAGCCTTCCAAATTCCCGCCGCCTCCCCGATGATCCGGGCACTGGTGATTTTGGGCTTTACCTTCCTCTTTAAAGACACCCTGGGAATTCATGCCCTGGCCTGGGGCTATGTGGCGGGGGAAGCCTGCCGCCTGCTGATTTTGTTTGGATTTTTCAACCGCCATTGCCCCCGGCAAGCGCATTTATCATGGGAAACGCTCTGGAATACCAAAGAAAGCGTATGGCAGTTTTTTAATACTTCATTTTATATGATTTTAGGTATGACCCTTGTTGGGCTAAATCCAATTATTGACCGGATTATGGCTTCCTGGTTAGGAGAGGGCAGTATCAGCCTGATAGAATATGCCGATAAATTATTTTATTTGCCAACGACTTTATTAAGTATGGGCTTTCTAACCGTTCTACTTTCCCATTGGTCGGATAAATTTTATAAGCAAAATGATTATACAAGTATGCGGACTGATATTATGAAGGCAATAAAATTAATTATGCCGGTCTCTGTTGGAATAACTATTTTACTTTTTCTGTTTAGGGTAAATTTGGTGCAATACGTTTATGGCCGAGGAAATATTACTCCTGAAAAGCTGGTAATTATTTCAACCCTTTTTGGTATATATATGCTTGGTGTTACGCCATATGTTGTGGGAACCGTTTTTTCTAGATCAATTATTATTCAAAAAAATACAAAACTATTATTAAAAGTCTCAGCAATTAAAAATATCTTGAATATTGCATTAAATTTAATATTTATTTATTTTATAGGGACAACCGGGATTGTTATTTCTTCTACGGTCAATAATTATGTAACGGTTATATTCTTGGGTTTTTGCTTAAAGTTTCAAGTGCAAAAATCATGATAAAGTTTAAAAAACAGAACATACATTAACATTTTAGAGGTACATTAATGTAAGTTAAGGACTTCTTTGGAAAAGTATGAGAAAGAAAATATTTTTTATAATACATGCACTTAAAGGTGGTGGCGCTGAAAAGGTACTCATTGAACTTCTTAAAAACATTAATAGAGAAAAATTTTCTCTCTATGTAGCCATTTTTAATAAAGGTGGAGTTTATTTTGATGAAATTCCTCTAGATGTACAAATATACGATCTTTGCAAAATTTCCAAATATTCTTTTTTCAGTTTACAGAGAAAATTAAATAATCTTATTATCGAGTTACAAATTGATATTGTATTAAGCTTTTTAAATTATACAAATTTTTTGACATTAATGTCAAAAAATTTGTTCGGATGGAAACAACCGGTTATAATTAGTGAACACAATCCCCTAACACCTTATTTTAATGATAATTCCCATTTGTCTTGGGTAAAAAAATACTTAACAAAAATTTTATACCCTCAAGCCAATTTTATAATTGTAGTTTCAAATGGTATTAAAAAAGAACTTCTAGGGGTAATTTCATTAAAAGAAGAAAAAATAAGGGTTATCCATAATCCTGTGGATATTAATAAAATAAAGGAACTGGCCGAAGAACCAGTGAATTTATCATGTGGGAATGAATTTCAAATAGTAACAGCAGGCAGACTAACTACACCAAAAGATTACGTTACCTTGTTGAAGGCTATTAAAATTGTTAGAAATTATTTAAATGTCCATTTATCAATTTTGGGGGAGGGAAAAGACGAAGGAATGCTTAGAAACTTTTCTCTGGATTTAGGAATTAGTGAGATGGTTTCATTTCTTGGTTTTCAAAAAAATCCATATAAGTATATGGCTAAAAGTGATTTATTTATTTTATCATCTCTTTGGGAAGGATTCGGTAATGTTATTGTAGAAGCTATGTGCTGTAAAGTGCCAGTAATAGCTACCGATTGTCCTTACGGGCCTGGTGAAATAATTTTTCAAGGTAAAAATGGCATTCTTGTGTCGATAAAGAATGAAAATAATCTTGCCGAAGCGATATTAAAAATAGCGAAAGACGAGAGCTTGAGAGTAAAAATGGCTGAGGCTGGAAGCATAAGAGCAGAAGATTTTGATGTAAAGAAGGTTATAAAAGAATATGAAGATATGTTTCTTTCATTAACAGCAATCTCATGAAATATCTTGGCACAAAAATTATTATATGTTTGATTATTTTTTTTTATAGTCTTACATCATTACAATTAATGTATGGGGATATAAATATTCCTGTGTCAGATTTTTTTGCTATGATACTTGGGTTAATATTCTTATTTGTAGTAATAGGGGAATATTTTCTTAGTAATGAATTCCCTCGAATAAATACCACAGGAATAGCTAGTTACAGTTTATTTATTCTAACTGCGTTAATTTCTATAAAAAATGCTTCTTCAGTAAGTGAATGTGTTAAATTTTTATTTAGAATGCCTGTTTTTTATTATTCAGTATATTTTGTAGCTATTGGTACCTTTTTTATATGGTTCGACAAAAAAACCCTTCATAAATTTTATCATTTTTTCTGTATTTCATCACTGTTAATCGCTTTATTAAGTATAATAACGTCCATCTATAGGATGTCCATGGGAATATTTTGGGGGATTTTAGAAATTCCTTTTATCACAAACAATCATAAGTCATTAGCTGTAACATTGGCAGGAAATATTTCTTTTCTTATAGCTATGTCTTTAAATGTGAAAAAGCATGTCAGGTTTTTTTATTATGTTTCCATTGTTGTTTGCCTTATTGCTATAATTTTGTCTTGTTCAAAAGCTGCTTGGATGACTGTAGTTATAATACTAGGTCTATGGGGCGTGCCTAAACTTAATAGGCAAATTTACCTAAAGCCTATTTTAGTTATATTCTTCATATTAATTATTATTAGTACAGGTGCTTATATATATCTAAAATTATCTTTAGAAAAAGAAGTAGTATCGGCTGAGAAACATAGATATGTTTTAGCATGGTATGCAGTACAGTCATTTATGAATTATCCTGTTTTAGGAAATGGCATTGGTAGTTTTACTTTGGGAGTGAAAGATTTAAATGATTCCCTTAAAAAGTGCGGCTATCATAATTTTAGTGAACTAGACGCACACGGTCTTGTATTTAAACTATTATCAGAAACAGGTTGTGCAGGCTTTTTAACATTCTCTCTCTTTTACTTATCTATTGTTTTATCTGTTTATCGAAACTACAAGATACAAAAATACAGAAATCCTTATTGGGGAAGATTGTTTTATGGATGCTTTACAACTTTGGTTTCAATATATTTCATAAATTCATTTTTCGGGACGGATACTTATAATCCCCGTCTTTGGTTTCCTTTGGCTTTTATTTCAGCGCATTTATATTTGACTCCGAAGATAGCATAAAAATGAAAATATTAGTAATCTCAAACATGTATCCCTCCGAAAATCACCCGTCTTTTGGCGTTTTTATCAAGAATCATATTAAAATATTCAATAAAGAAAATATCGAATATCGACTAATAGCTAATCAAATTAAAAAAGGGGAGCTTTTTTTAACCTCTTTAAAATATTTTACTTTAATTGTCAGAACATTAATCATTTCATTTACAGCTAAATTTGACATTGTACATGCTCATTTTATTTTTCCCACGGGAATTATTGCTTTAATTCCCAGTTATCTAAGGCGGAAAAAATTAATAATAACCGCTCATGGCGGCGATGTTAATGAAATGCCTTATAGAAATAACTTGCTTTGGAGGTTAACTAAATTTACCCTTAATAATGCCGACAAAATTATCTGCGTATCAAATGATCTTAAAGAAAAATTAAATGCTGAATTTAAAATCCCTTTTGACAAGATTGCTGTTATTAATATGGGGGTTGATACTAAATTATTTGTTCCCAACTCTCAAAGTAAGGCAAGGATTCAATTAGGCTTGGCTAAAGATATAAAGGTTATCCTGTATGTAGGTAATTTAATTAAAAGTAAAGGTGTTGAGTATTTATTAAAGGCTCTTTCCTTATTTAAAAATGAAAAAACAATTTGTTACATTATCGGCTCAGGGACAGAAGAAAATAATCTCAAAGAGTTGTGTAATAAGTTGAACATTGAAAATCACGTTGAATTCATAGGGGCTAAGCCCAATTCAGACATCCCAATGTGGCTATCTGCGGCGGATATTCTGGTGTTGCCTTCCTTTTCGGAAGGGGTACCGGTGGTATTGCTTGAGGCTCTTGCCTCCGGGATTCCTTGTGTAACTTCAGCGGTAGGGGGTATCCCTGAAATTATAAAGGATGGTCATAATGGCTATTTGATCAATCCTGAATGTCCACAGGAAATTGCCGATAAAATTAATTTATTGTTATCAGACAAAGATAATTATCAAAGAATAGCTGAAAATTGCAGGGCGACAGTTTTGCAGCATGATATTAGAATTAAAGTCAGAGAAATAAAAAAGGTATATGAAGCAGTCTGTAATTGCTAAAGCAAGCCGTATCAATTTCCTTAATGCCCCCATCGATGCCCTTTCCATGTCAGAGACATTGAAGAAAATCGAGGAATTCGTTCACTCCAAAAGACCGCATCAACATATGGCCGTTAATGTGGCGAAGATTGTTAACCTGCACCAGGATCAAGCGTTGTACGATAGCGTTGTGCAAAGCGATCTGATTAACGCCGATGGCTTGCCTATTGTCTGGGCGGCAAGGTTTTTGGGAAAGGTTATACCGGAACGGGTGGCGGGGATAGACTTGATGCAGGAGTTAATCAAGTTATCCGCAGAAAAGGGTTACCGGCCTTACTTTTTGGGGGCTAAAGAGGAAGTGGTTAAGGCGGTAGTGGAAATAGCGCAGAAGAAATATCCGGCCTTACAAGTTGCCGGGTATACGAACGGGTATTGCTTCCAAAACGGGGGCGAGAGGAAAATTGTTGAGAATATCAAAAACAGCCGGGCGGATATTTTATTTGTGGCTCTCGGTTCTCCCCAAAAAGAAATATTCATTAAAAAATATTTGCAGGAAATGCAGGTCCCCTTTTGCATGGGAGTAGGCGGGAGTTTCGACGTAGTGGCCGGTGTGACAAAAAGGGCGCCAAGGTGGATGCAAAAAAGCGGTTTGGAATGGTTTTATCGATTTATACAAGAGCCGCGCCGGATGTGGAAAAGGTATTTGGTAACCAATTCCTTGTTTATTTACTATGTGCTCAAAGAAAAGATAAGATTGGTGTGTTTGTAGTTTGTAGGGTGGGCTGTGCCCAGCGATTTTGCAACGCACTGTTTCAGCATGTTTTCACGCTGAAACATCGAGCATCAACATTAAAATGGTGGGCACAGCCCACCCTACAGGAGTAAGCTGTTTGCCAAGAATTACCGCAATCGCTATTTTAAGTATGCTTTTGACTTGCCTGCCCTCTCAAGCCTCCGTTTCCTCCAACGTCCCGCTCAATCACTGGAGCTACGAGGACATCAACCGGCTGATCGGCGCAGGAAAAATCGACAGCGCTCTGGCTGAGACCAAGCCCTTCTCCCGTTTGGAGATGGCCAGAATCATTGCCGAGGCCATGGACAAAGCGGACAAGGATAATATGATACAGAACGGCATCTTATTACGCCTGAGGCAGGAGTTTCACGAGGAATTGATCGCCATGGGAAAAGAGGAGGGGATCGCCGCTCCCAGTTATTTCAAGCCGTTTCGTACCCCCTATCTTAAATTCATTTACGGCGACGATGACTTTGAACTGCAAAACCAGACCGGGGATGTGTTTTCCAAATCCTCCAACCTGCGGATGGGATTTTATTCCGACCTGAAGATGGGTGATCACTTTTCAATCTTCCTTAATCCGGAATGGCGTTACCGGGAGCATGAAGTCCAACATGGGCGGGAGAACGAGTTGAAGCTTGTCCAGGGGTATGTCAAGGCGCAGGTGATGAATCTGGAACTGGAAGTAGGACGGGACAGCTTGTGGTGGGGGCCTGGGGAACACGGCGCGCTTTTAATGAGCAATAACGCTCAGGCGCTGGACATGGTGAAATTGTCCAATCCGCGCCCGGCGTTGCTGCCCTGGATTTTCCGCTATTTGGGGCCAGTGCAGTTTCAGACTTTTCTGGCACGCCTGGAGGATGAACGTCCCATCCCGGAACCGAAACTCTGGGGGATGCGCCTGACTTTCAAACCGCATCCGGTAGCCGAGATCGGGCTGAACCGTACCGTCATGTTCGCCGGTCAGGGACGGGAAAAGCTGGGCTTTACCGATTACTGGAAGGTCTTCTTGGCCGGGGAGGAAAACAATCCCGGCAAGCTGGATAATAATCAACTGGCCAGCGTCGATTTATCTTTGCGTTTCCCGCTGACCGGTACCATATTCGATTCCGTCAACATCTACGGCGAAGTCGGCGGTGAGGATCAGGCCAATTGGGGGCCAAGCCACATGGGATTTCTGGCGGGCGTTTATCTAACGGCTTACGGCGGGCGAAGCGACCTGCGGATAGAATACGCCAACAACTACGTCTCCGGCGCTCCCGATGCCTGGTACCGCCATCATATATATAAAGCTGGCTATACTTACGAAGGCAAGGTTATCGGCCATCACATGGGAAGCAACGCCGAGGATGTATTTGTCCGGCTGACCCATTATCTGGATCGCGATCTGCTGTTGGGGCTGAGCTTCGATTACGAGAAAAGAGGTGTGAAACGCACTTTCGGCGAACGCAGGAACTACGGCGAAATCGATTTGACCCTTTTCAACTTAAACAGGCTGCATCTGAAAACTGCCTACCGCTACGAGCAGATCAGGAATTATCAATTAATCAGCGGGGATAGCCGGGATAATCATATTATTCAATTTCAGGTGATTTATAATATGTAGCCAAAGTTTGGTGTTTCGGGAATTCTTTTTGAAACACATGTAGTCAACCAATAGTGGGCGCAGCCCCAACGCCATATACGTCATTGCGAGCTTAAGCGAAGCAATCTCTGCGTGCCGAGCGTTTGAGATTGCTTCGGCGATAAGACTGCTAAGCTATGACATCTTAACTTAATGGCATTGGGCTTGAGCAACCCTGCAAATTACCGCAAAACCTCATAATCCAATGCCACCCCAAAAAAGATGGTATGCTCTTTGCTCTCCACAATTCTCCAGGCACTATCCCCGTCCAGCCTCCTGTCGCCGAAAGTCAGATTGAAAGATAAAATATCCAGACCGAAAGGCTCCTTCCAGCGGATACCAACCACCCATTGCTGTTCGAAAGTGGTGGTGTTGTTGAGCCAGATAGTGCCCGCGGCGTTCCCGGCATCCCGCCACATTTTCGCCCATCCGGCGTATAAGTCCAAAGGGGAATCCGCCATATCCCTGGCCGCCAGTTCAAACCCATAGGTTAAGGTCTTTTCCGGCGGCCAGTTGGTCTGATTACCCGGCCCCCAAGTGCGGCCGCGTTCCAATTCACCCCAAAACGCCCTGGTTTCCCAATGTGGGCTATCATATCCTGCGGCGATAATTTGCTGATTAGAATAAGTCTTTTGCCCGCCGTTACTGCCCACCCGGTTTTCCGTCAATGACCCGGAAATTTTTACCCCGCCTATTTTCAGGGTAGCTTTAACCGTTCCGCCGGGGGAGGAATTAGCCCTGGAATCGCTCAGGGAAAAGACATCGGCCTCACCCATCTCCCAATCCCCGTCGATCAATCCGGCAGAAATAGTGAATCGCTCCCCGTAATTATAATCCAGCCTGATCCCCTTATCATAATGTTCGCTCAATACCAGAGGCGACAAGCGCGCGGCATAATAAGCGGTGGGAAAGCCTTCCAACATGTCCAATCCGGCAAATTTCATCGCTCCTAACCTGATCGCGAAGGATTCCTGCTGATAATAGAGATGGGGCAGCAAAAATGGCCGGGATAAAAAGCCATCCGCCCGCAGACGATTATGGTTATGAAAGTTGACTTTATTTTTCTCCTGAAAATTGAGAACGCTCTTTTCGGGAACTACATCTACGATAAACCCCAAAATTCCTCGCCGGGTTTTGTATCCGAAATCAGCGATTAAATTTCCATATAAGTCACCATATGACATTTCGTTACCTCCCGCTGTTCGGGGACCGTGCATCATCAAAAAAGCCGCTTCGCCTTTTAATCTAAGCTTTATGGTATTTTTTGAGGGCGATGTGTGCGTGTTATTTTCTTCTAACCCGGCGCAATTAGTTAATTTCGGCAGGAATAAAATTGTAGTAGGGGCAATTAAAACCATAAATAAATAGCGGTATAAATATTTTGGATACATTTTTTGCCTTCCGAATACGAAGTGGAGATTTTCTACAGCTTCAATTAATCAAAGGCAAAATCATACACAGTATATAGCATTATAAATTACACATGTGTCATATAGTATGGGTGCTTCCTGTTAATTTAATTATTACTGGACATTTTCGGCGGTAAGGCTGCTGAGCTATGACGCTTTGGGTCTTTTATTGAAAACGTTAACAAAAAATTAAAGTAAATAATTTTTTTGTTAATTATTTAATGAATTTTATGTATAATAGATGAAGGGGATTATCTATAAGGGAATAATATGTAGTGCAGACCTTTAGGTCTGCCCCTCACCCCGCGATTGGCAGAACGCGGCGTTTGAAAAGAGGCAGGGCTAAAGCCCTGCGCTACATCTTAACTTAATGGCATTCGGCCTGAGGACAAACCGAAAGACCCATCATGAGGCTATTTTTGCAACAGCTAAAATTGGCCTGGAGTGAACGGAAATGGTATTCGGCAAATTCAAACCGACCGGCGATTTTCAGCAAAGCCGCAATTTTGCTGATGAGGGTAACTGGGATAAGGCGCTGGAAAAACTCAGACTCTGCCTGACCCAGGAGCCGGAAAATAAAAAGTATCAGAAGCTTTTTGAAGAGGTTACCTTCAACCAGAAAATCCAGCGCAAAATGGAAGAAGGGGAGGAGTTGGAACGCCAGGGCTTTTATCAAAAAGCCATCGGGGTTTATAACGAGGCATCCGACGGGAAAAGTTTTTACAGCAAGCAATTGAAGGCGAATCTTAAAAGGGCGTCGGAAGCCATCGATCAGTTTGAGGAATTGGTCAAACAAGCCCAACATTTGTATCAGCAGGAGAAATATACCAAAGCCAAAGCCGTCGCCCAGCAAATAGTAGATAAAGTCCCCCATCACCATCCCTCGCGGGAATTAATCCAACGGATCGACAATAAAGAAAAAGCCCAAATGTTGTACGGCGAAGCCATGGCGCTGTATAAGCGTGCGCTTTTCGATTCGGCGCTGAAAAAGATTATGCTCTGCCTGCAAACCGATCCGGATTTCGATGCGGCGCGCTTGCTGCTTTCCAAAATCGGAGCATCCCAGGCTTGTGAAAATTATCAAATGGACGATTCCATGAAGAAAAAAACCAAGCTGCAAGAGACCATATATTGGCTGGAATCATCTATCGAACAAACAGATAGCGAATAATGGAAAAATCGCCCGCGGCAAGCCTCTCTTCTTTTAAAAATTTCCTCGTATGAATAACACTGCACCTTTTTCTTTTCGAGTCAGACTTATGCGAAAAAGAATGGGCTGGCTTTTGGCCTTTTGCCTGTTTTGCGGCAGTATTTATCTCTATATAAATATCAATACGGTAAATAAGGATAACATCCATATCTGGCAGGCGGAGAATAATCTGGAACAGCTAAAAAAAGCCCTGCAAGACGCTAACTGGAAGCTGCGGGTAAGGTCAGTAAATGCCCTGGGAACAATCGGCGGGAAAGAAGCTGCGGTTTTGCTGATCGCGGCCATAAAAGATGATCACCCGAATGTGCGCTCCACTGTTTGTTGGTGGTTGGGAAGATTAAAGGCGCACAAGGCTATCCCCCCGCTGATTGTTATGCTTAAGGATCAAAATTGGGCGGTTAGGGCAAGAGCGGCGCAAGCCTTGGGGACAATTGGGGAAAAACGGACGTTGACTGAGCTAAAAACGCTTTTATCCGATGAAAATGACCAAGTGCGCGCCAATACCGCGGCTGCCATCGGCAAAATCGGCGGTCTGGAATAACAGGAGATATTATTAGGGCAGTTGCAGTATAAAAGCGACCGGGTAAAACTGGCTGTTTGCAAAATTCTGGGGGAAGCAGGCGATCGGCAGGCGGTACCGCCGGTAATCGGGCTTTTAGGTCTGAATAACCCTTTAATTTTAATTCAAGCCGCACAAACCTTAACAAAATTGTCCGCTGAATCGGCTGTTGACCCCCTGTCCGCCGTTTTAAGCCACACCAATCCCAAAGTACGCTATGCTGCGGCTAAAGCCCTGCGGGACATCGGCGATGAACGGGCTGTTCCCGCTATATTGGCAATTCTTCCCGGCAGCGATTTGGAAACACAATTAATTTTAGTGGAGGCTCTAAGCCTGATCAGAGATAACCGGGCGGTAGAGCCGTTACTCAGCCTTTTACGGGAGCCGGACATAAAATTGAAGATTTCCCTGATTCTGGCTTTAGGGGAAATAGGGGATGAGCGTGCCTTACCGGCTTTGACGGAATTATTACGTCACGATAATCGCTTTTTGCGCGCCGCCGCCGCTATGGCTTTAGGTAACATCGGGGATAGGCGTGCGGTTGATCCGCTCCTGGAAGCTTTGGGGGATATTAAGGCGCAGGTTAGGGTGATTGCTGCCGATGCCTTAGGAAATATCGGAGACAAAAGGGCTGTCCCTGCCTTGAAAATCCTGCTCAAGGATAAAAAGGATGTAGCCGCCGCCGCTCAGATTGCTTTGGAGAAGATTGAGAGGGGGCAGGGAGAGGGGGCAGAATTCAGGAGTCAGGAGTCAGAATGAAAGAGCTAATTGGGAGTTATTCTGAATTCTGACTCCTGACTCCTGCGATTCCAGCTTTTAGTTTTTCTTGCAATCTTTTTTAATCCGTAATAAAATAGGCCGCTAAATGATAATTACCATCTAAGGAGTTTTCTTTGACTTTTCAAGAAGTGATAATGAGTTTGAACCGCTTTTGGATGGATAAGGGCTGCGTTCTGCGCCAAGGCTACGATCTGGAGGTCGGGGCGGGAACTTTCAACCCGGCGACATTCCTGCGGGTGTTGGATAAGAATGATTGGCGTACCGCTTATATCCAGCCGTCGCGTCGGCCTACCGACGGGCGGTACGGGGAAAATCCCAACCGTTTGCAGCACTATTATCAGTATCAGGTAATCTTAAAACCCTCGCCGCTGGAGGTACAGGACATATATCTGGATAGCTTGAAAGCGTTAGGAATCGATCCTTCCGGGCATGACATCCGTTTTGTCGAGGATGACTGGGAATCGCCCACTTTAGGGGCTTGGGGTTTGGGATGGGAGGTCTGGCTGGACGGGATGGAAGTCACCCAGTTTACCTATTTCCAGCAGGTCGGGGGAATCGAGTTAAACCCGGTATCGGTGGAACTGACCTATGGGCTGGAGCGTATCTCCATGTACCTGCAAGGCATCGATAATGTTTTCGAACTGGATTGGAACGGCCATACCAAATATAAAGACCTCCATTTTCAAACCGAGGTGCAGTTCTGCCATTACAATTTCGAGCAGGCCGATGTAGCTATGCTCTCTAAGCTTTTCGATATGTACGAAACCGAGGCTAAACGTCTTCTGGTAAATAATTTGGTTTTACCGGCTTATGATTATTGCCTGAAATGCTCGCATACCTTTAATTTATTGGATGCGCGGGGGGCGTTGAGTGTTAACGAACGCACCCGGTTTATCGCCCGTGTACGGGCATTGGCAAGGGGTTGCGCCAAGGGGTATTTAGCGGTTAGGTAGGGTGGGCTGTGCCCACCAAAATGGTGGGCACAGCCCACCCCACATTGGTTATAAGGATTCAAATGATTCAAGACATATTGTTGGAAATCGGCAGCGAAGAAATTCCCTCGCGCTTTATGCCGGGGGCTTTGGAGAATTTGAAAAATAACGCCCTGGAGATATTCAAACGCAACGGTATCGAACTGGAAGCGGGGCAGGTGCTAACCCTGGGAACAGCCCGACGCCTGGTGTTGTCCATAACGGGAGTGCCTGAAAAGCAGGCCGACCGGGTCAACCGCCATTTGGGACCGCCCGTCAAAACGGCGGTGGATTCTCAGGGTAATTACACCCAGGCGGCTTTGGGCTTTGCCAAATCCCGTAATATCGAGGTCAAAGACCTGCACGTTTTCCCCGATCCTAAAGGGGAGCGCATCGGCTATGAGGAAACCGTTCCCGGTCAGTGGGTCAAAGACTTGCTGCCGCAGATTCTGGTCGCCGTTATCCAAAGCCTGTCTTTTCCCAAAAGTATGCGCTGGGGCAGTCTGAATTTTAATTTCGCCCGTCCCATCCATTGGTATCTGGCACTTTTCGGCCAAGAAACCATAGAGTTTGAACTGGCGGGGATTAAAAGCGGCAATTGCTCGTATGGCCACCGCTTCCTAACGCCGCAGACTTTTTGTGTGGAGCGCGCCGATTTGCCGCTATTCAAAAAGATGCTGCGGGAGCGCTTCTGCATCCTGGATCAGGATGAACGCAAGCAGTTGATCAGAGAGCAGATTGACCAGGCGCTTAGCAAAAACAGCCAGGCTTTGCCCGATGAGGAGCTTTTGGAAGAGGTCAATTACCTGGTGGAATATCCGGTGGCGCTCTGCGGCTCTTTTGCCGCCGAATACCTGGATTTGCCCTCCGAGGTCTTGATCAATGTCATGCGTCAGCATCAGAAGTATTTTGCGGTAGCCGATAAAAGCGGGAGGCTGGCTAATTCCTTCGTGGTAATCAGCAACCTGCCGGAGAAAAAAGCGGGGCTGATTGTTTCCGGAAATGAGCGGGTGCTGCAGGCGCGGCTATCCGACGCCCAATTCTTTTATAACGAGGATCGCAAGATTAAGCTGTATGATCGGGTGGAGCGTTTAAAAGGCGTGGTGTTTCAGGAAAAGCTGGGCAGTTATTACGATAAGCAGGAGCGGGTCAAAAGCTTGTTTACGGCGATTGCTCCGGGAGATGAACCTGCTTTGGCAGCTTCCTCTATATTCAAGGCCGATTTACTGACCGAGATGGTGCAGGAATTTCCCAAGCTGCAAGGGATCATGGGCGAACAATACTCCCGTTTGGAAGGGGTAAGCGAGGAGATCGCCGCCGCTATCCGTGAGCATTACCTGCCGCGTTTTGCCGGAGATGAATTACCCAAAACCATGGCGGGAAAACTGCTGAGCGTGGCCGATAAAATCGACAGCATCATCGGCTGTTTCGGTATCGGTTTAATCCCTTCCGGCTCTCAAGACCCATACGCCTTGCGCCGTCAGGCTTTGGGGATTATCAATATATTGTTGGAGCAAAAGAAAAAGCTCTCTTTAGATTTCCTTATCCAAAGCGCTTTGACTTGTCTTCAGCCTTTAATTACCTTACCTGCGCAACAAATCAGGCAGGAAGTAACCGAGTTTTTCCGCCAGCGGCTTTATCATCTGCTCACCGGCAAGGGCTATCGCTACGATTTGGTGGAAGCGGCGCTGGGGGCCGGCTTTTCCTATCCTCATTTGGTGGAACTGCGCAGTCTGGCGCTGCAAAACCTGGTGAATGACCCTAATTGGGAGCCGCTGGTAATCGCCTTCAAACGCGTGGCGCGCATCATTCCAAAGGATTTGCAATTGGCTCCGTTACGCTATGACTTGTTTACCGAAGAGCCGGAAAAAGAGCTATACCGTCAATTCAATCGCCGTCAAAAGGGGATTTGCGATTTGTTGCAGGACGAAGATTATCTGCCCGCTTTAAAGGAACTGGCCGCCTTACGCCCGGCGGTGGATTTGTTTTTCGACAAAGTTTTGGTAATGTGCGAGGATGAAGCCGTCCGGGAAAACCGCTTGTCCCTGTTGGGAACCATCGCCGGAATGTTCGCTCAGGTGGCCGATTTTGGCAAGATTGTGACGCAAACAGGTTAAAAATAGGGGCTATAGATGGAATTTGAATGGGATCCCAAAAAGGCCGTTGCAAATGTACAAAAGCATGGCGTTACTTTTCAGGAAGCTGCCACAGTTTTTGGGGATACATTGGCTGTAACCTTTGCCGATCCCGACCATTCAGACAATGAACAGCGATACATTACCTTTGGATTGTCGAGATATAAACAATTATTGGTTGTCTCGCATGCTGACCGCGGAGAACGAACAAGAATTATCAGCGTCCGCCTTATGACCCATAAGGAAAGGAAAATCTATGAAGAAGGTTGAATCCGATGAATTGCGTCCGGAATATCGCCGGGAGGATTTCGGCACGGGGGTGCGGGGTAAACATTTTGAATCTTACCGGAAGGGCTCCAATTTGGTGCTCCTTACCCCGGATGTGGCAAAAGTGTTTCCTACAGAAGAAGCTGTCAATAATGCCCTGCGATCCCTTATTGAACTGGCGCAGAAATCTATTGGGCTAAAAAAACAGTCGGTCGGACGAGCAAAAAAGTAAAAAAGTTTCTCTTATTTGCGTAAATCAGCGTAATTCGTGGCTAAAAAATATAATATGATCATCTCCAAAGGACTAGAACAACTTACAGATAAAATCCTATCTGGCGACGTAGTGGATAAAGATGACGCCCGCTTTTTATTGGCCGTCGATCTGGATGAACTGCTTCCGGCGGCCAATCATCTCCGCAAGCATTTTAAGGGCAATAAGGTAGGCTTTTGCTCCATCATCAACGCCCGTTCCGGCAATTGCTCCCAGGATTGTAAATTCTGCGCTCAATCCGCACATTACAATACCGGCATCCAGGAGTATCCCTTTATCGAACCGCAACAGGCCAAAGAAGGCGCTGAAAAAGCCATCGGGATGCAGGCCAATCATTACGGGATAGTAGTCAGCGGACGGGGGATTAAGTCGAAAAAAGACATAGATCAGGTTTGCAGACTATTAGAAATCGTACCTAAGGAGCGGATCACCGCCTGCGCTTCTCTGGGCGAACTGACGCCGGGATTCGCCACCCGCTTAAAAGAGATGGGCGTGTCGCGCTATCATCATAATCTGGAAACCTCCGAGCGGTTTTTCCCGCAAATTTGCACTACCCATAGTTATGAAGATCGGGTTAAAACCTTGCAAATAGCGGCATATGCGGGATTCGAAACATGCAGCGGCGGAATCTTCGGCTTGGGGGAAGATTGGGAAGACCGCCTGGATATGGCCTTTGCGCTCAGGGAGTTAGGGGTAAGTTCGGTACCTTTGAATTTTCTGGTACCCATTCCGGGTACGCCCATGGCCAATAATAAGCCGCTGTCGGCAGGCGAAATTCTGCGCATCATCGCGGTATACCGCTTCATCTTACCAGAAAAAGACATTAAAGTGGCAGGCGGCAGAGAGGCCAACCTGCGGGATTTGCAAAGCTGGATTTTCCTGGCCGGCGCCAATGAAATGATGATCGGCAACTACCTGACCGTCAAAGGCCGCCCGGTCGATCAGGATTGGCAAATGGTGGCCGATTTGGGGTTGACGGTGGATGCGGGATTAAGCTAGAATTAATATCATTTACCGCAAAGACGCAAAGGGCGCAGAGAAAATTAATGCAGTATTTTAAATTCTTAATTCTTAATTTTGCCCTTTACTCTTTTTTCTTTGCGCTCTTTGCGTCTTTGCGGTGGAAAATCTTATTGGAGTATCGATGGACAAGCTGGATAAGCTAATCATGAACCGGATACAGGGCGACTTTCCCCTAACCGGTCAACCATATAAGCAATTAGCGCAGGAATTAAACATCGCCGAAGATGAACTGCTGACCCGCCTCAGGGTTTTAAAAGAACGTGGTATTATCCGCCGCCTGGGTGCGGTGTTCGATTCCAAGAAGCTGGGATTTTCCAGCACTCTGGTTGCTGCCCAGGTGCCGGAGGAAAAAATCGATAAAGCCGTGGCAGTAATCAACGCCTATCCCGGCGTCACCCACAACTATCAGCGTGCAGCCGAATACAACGTCTGGTTTACCCTGATTGCCGAAAGCCAGGAGCGGATAGAACAGATTTTGCAGGAAATCAGCGACAAAACGGGTGCCCAGAAAATTCTAAACCTCCCGGCGGTGAGTTTCTATAAAATAAAGGTAAATTTCAACGTTTGATATTGTGTATCTTTTGTAGGGTGGGCTGTGCCCACCTTAAAAAAACGATACCCAGCCAATTTTGGTGGGCACAGCCCACCCTACAAATTTTGTTTTGTTTTACATATATTGTTATCTCATATCTTGATTATAACGAGCCAGCGTAGCTCAGTTGGCAGAGCAACTGATTCGTAATCAGTAGGTCAGGGGTTCGACTCCCCTCGCTGGCTCCAATGTTTTCAAGAGGTTAGGAAACGTTTTTTAACCGCTTTTTTAGTTTCTGGTGGCTGTTTGGTGGCGGGTAAAAAAGAAGCGGGGCGGCAATGCGACTCGACAGGTAAAGTTTAATCGTTGCCGCCCCGCTCGGGGCACGAAATCATAATGATTATAATTATATATGCTTTGTTTAGTTTTAGCAATTACTTTGTTATGTTTTGTAACTCTAAAATTTTTATAAAAATTTTTACATAGCCCGTGCCGGTAACGCGGCGGTGGAAATTTTTTG
>JACRJN010000042.1 GCA_016235675.1 Candidatus Schekmanbacteria bacterium | reverse complement strand
TGGATCATAATAATCACCCCCACCCCGTCCCTCCCCCATCAAGGGGGAGGGGGATAAATTCCCTCCCCCCTTGCGGGGGAGGGTTAGGGTGGGGGGTATGTTAATATTTTCTAAGTCCCTAAAAAGTTTTTCTCACCTCAAGCCTCAAGTCTCAAGCCTATTTAATTTCGTACGGGGCTGTTATCGGCCCCGTACTTTTTTTATGTGAACTATGAACAAATTTCTGGTTGCCTTAGTGGGACGCCCAAATGTTGGCAAATCGGCTATTTTTAATCGATTGACCGGGAAAAGAACGGCTATTGTAGAAGATACACCCGGCGTTACCAGGGATCGTATCTACGGCTCCTGCACCTGGCAGGGAAAAACCTTTTCGGTAATCGATACCGGCGGATTGGGTTCGACCGACGATAAATTCGGTACTCTGATCCGGGAGCAAACGGAATTAGCCATACAAGAGGCTGAGTTAATCCTTTTTGTCTTAGATGTCAGAGAAGGAATCCTCCCCTATGACGAGGAAATCCTCCAGCAGTTATACAAAGGCAATAAACCGCTTTTGTTGACGGTAAATAAAGCCGACAATCAAAAACTGGCGCAACAGGCCGATAGCTTTTATTCTTTGGGACGACAGGTTTTCCCCATTTCGGCGGAACATGGCTTGGGTTTTGGCGATTTATTGGACGAGATAACCAATTTTGTGCCGGATACAGAAACAGAACAAACAGATGAGCGTCAGCTAAAGATTGCGATTGTAGGACGCCCGAATGTAGGCAAATCCTCGATGCTGAATTGCTTTCTGGGCGAAAAACGCGCCTTGGTTTCCGAACAGCCCGGCACCACCCGTGATTCCGTCGATACCCCCTATACCATCCAGGGGCGACCGGCTTTATTGATCGATACGGCCGGCATCCGCCGCAAGGGTAAAGTGTCTCAAGTCCTGGAAAAATATTCGGTAATCAAAGCGCTGCAAAGCATAGAACGGGCGGATGTTTGTTTACTGGTTATCGACGCGGCCGAGGGGGTAACCGAACAGGATACAAATTTAGCCGGTTATATACAGGAAGCCGGAAAATGCTGTATCGTATTGTTAAATAAATGGGATTTATTATCATCCGAACAACTGGCCGATAAAGCCGTCAGCGATTTTCTGTTTATGGTGCGGGAAAAATTGAAATTTATGGGCTATGCCCCGCTGGTATTGACCTCCGCCCATACCGGAAAGGGGATGAGGAAGGTTCAGGAATTGTCTTTAAAGGTTTGGGCCAATGCCTCTGAGCGGGTATCCACCGCCAAACTGAATCAATTATTTAAGACTATTATGGCCAAACATCCGCCGCCAGGCCACAGCGGACGCGAGAATAAAATTTATTACGCCACCCAAACCGGCACCCGCCCTCCGACATTTGCCCTTTTTGTCAGTCAGCCGGAAGGGTTGCATTTTTCCTATTTGCGCTACCTTAATAATCAACTGCGCGAGGCTTTCGATTTTCGCGGCACACCGATCAATCTGCTACCCCGGCAAAGTAAATGATTCACGGAGCTGAAATTGACGGATTATCTTATCTATCTTCTGGTCAAAGGGATAGGAACCATTTTTTATATTTTACCTTACCGGTTGGCTTTGAAAATGGGGGAAGCTCTCGGCCGGCTTTTTTATCATTTGGATAAACGGCATCGCCTGGTTGCCCTGGATAACTTGCAGAAAGTATGGGGAAAAGAAAAATCCAGCCGGGAATTGACGCAAATCGCCCAGGGGGTATTTCGCAACCTGGGACGTTCTTTGGTCGAATTCTGCCGCATGTCCAAAATCGATGAACATAATATAGAGCAGTTTGTGGAAATAGAAGGCTGGGATAATTTTGAAAACGCCAAGCAGTCAGGCAAAGGCATACTGATCACAACCGCCCATTTCGGTAACTGGGAAATGATCCCGCAAGCCTTGGCATTCAAAGGACAGCCGTTGAATAGTATCGTCCGCCCGTTAGATAATATCTACTTAGACCAATTGGTAACAAGGATACGAACCGGATTCGGAAGCCGCATCATCCCGAAGAAAAACGCCTTGCGGGGAATCTTGCGCAGCTTGCGCCGCGGTGAGAATATCGGTATCCTCATGGATCAAAGCACCGCTTCCAATGAAGCGGTTTTAGCCAAATTTTTCGGGTACCCCTGCTACACCTTGACCACACCGGTAGTCTTAGCCCTGAAAACAGGCTGCCGGATAATCCCGCTCTTTATAACACGCTGCTCCGATAACCGACATAAAATGGTAATCCATCCCCCTTTTGAATTAATCCGCAGCGATAACTATCAGCAGGATTTGCTGACAAACATCCAAGCCTTAAATGACATTATCGAACAACAAGTTACTCAGCATCCCGATCACTGGCTCTGGATTCACCGCAGGTGGAAGTTCTAAGGTTGTAGTTGTAGGGTGGGCTGTGCCCACAAATTTTGGTGGGCACAGCCCACCCTACATGACTACATGACTATCAAAATTCAACCCTTCCCGCCCAATTTAAACCCCGGCTGAATTAAATTACCAGCCATGCTGAAGGTGGTCTGCTGCTTGATTTGGTGGGATTTGAGGGCCAGTTCGATTAATTTATCGATCATCTGAGGGAATTTGAGTCCTTGCGCTTCCCAGAGGTAGAAGGAGAAAGAACCAGGTATGGTGTTGATCTCATTGATGAAAGGACGCCCGGTTTTCGTCGGCACCAGGAAATCCACCCGGGCGACGCCGCGGCAGGCCAGGGTTTTGAAGGCGCTGACCGCCATCTGCTGAATTTGCTTGGTTAACGCCTCGCTGATGGGTGCGGGAATCTGGCGCTTTGTTCCGGCCATACCTTGTTTGCTGCCTCCCCGTAAGTATTTGTCCTCATAGGTCAAAAATTCCTGCCAGGTAATGGGCTGCTCGCAAACCGAGGGCTGACAGTCCGATTCATCGCCTAACAGCGAGCAATTGATCTCGATACAATCCTCCACCGCCTTTTCCACCAACAGGCGGCGGGTATAGGTTCCGGCCACATCCAGGGCAAAAGCCAAATCATCCCGCCTGGCGACCTTTTTGACGCCGATACTGGAGCCTAAATCGGAGGGCTTGACAAAAACCGGATAGCCCAGCCTGGATTCGATGCTGGTCATCACCGTTTCCGGCTCCGTTTCCCACTGGCTGCGGGTAAACCACAGATAATCCACTATCGGCAAACCGGCCTCTTTCAGCACCGCTTTCATGCTGATCTTATCCATTCCCAGAGCCGAACCCAAAACCCCCGACCCGACATAAGGAACGTCCGCCAATTCCAACAACCCCTGCAAAGTTCCGTCCTCGCCGTGGCTGCCGTGGACAGCCGGAATAACCAGATCCAGATGCTCGTTCCAGCTTTTTTTGAAGAGCCCGCCCCGCTCCACCCCAATCAAATTGTCTTTCGCAGGGTAGGGAATCAGGCAAACCTTGGTCAAATAGGGCGGCAGTTTGGCCAGATTGCGGTAGGTCTCGGCGCGTAACAATTCCCAGCCGGTATACCAGTCTCCCTGTTTGCTGATGTAAATCGGAACAACTTTATATTTATTTTTATCGATATTTTCCATTAACTGGCGGGCGGTGATGATGGAAACCTCATGTTCCACAGAACGTCCGCCGAAGATCACCCCAACGCTGGTACTCATGGCTTTTTTCCCTTGTATAATATGACCGCATAAAAAAATCTCTCAATATGTCATCCCCGAATGCCTTTATCGGGGATATAAAAACCAGATTCCCGATAAAGACATTCGGGAATGACAAAATGGGAGTTTTGCACCTAAAATTTAAATTTGTAGCGCGGGGGTTTATCCCCCGCTTCTGCCGCAGGATATATCCCTGCGGCTACCAGGTTGGGGATAAACCCCAACGCTACATTATTCAAGCTCCTTTAAAACCGCCGCTGCCAATAAAGGTATCAGCAGTTCATGATGTCCGATAAAGCTATACCCCTTTCCACCTTGCCCGGTGGGGCGTTTGACGATGTTTTGCATGGGGCGGTAATGAGACATAAAATCCAAATTGATAGTGGTAAAATGATTGAGCGGCTGACCCAGGTTGCGGATCAAGGTCACTGCTTTTAAAAACACCTCCGGCATGACCACTGCCGATCCGGCATTGATAAAAACTCCCCCGCCCTCCAAATCGGCAATTACCCCGGATAAAAGGCGAAAGTCCAGATGGCTGCCTTGTCCGATGGCCGCACCATTGGCCTGAGGATGGATATGAATAATATCCGTACCCAGCGCCACATGCACGGTTAATGGCAAGTCCAGCCGGTAAGCCGCGGCCACCAAGCTATATTCTATATATGGCGGAGCGGTTTTTTGCAGATATTTCCCGACTGCTGCGCCTAATCCCAAGCCTTCGGCCACCCCTTGATTGATGGCCTGGTTCAGCAACTCCCCGGTCTCCTGCGCCATCCCGAAGCGCCCCTCCTGCAATTGCACTTCCACATCCTCTGAGGTTTGGCCGATGCAGGCCAGTTCGAAATCATGAATGATACCGGCGCCGTTTAAGGCTACCGCGCTGATAATTCCCTTTTCCATCAATTGGATGATGATAGGAGAAAGGCCGCACTTGATCACATGGGCGCCCATCGCCCAAATCACCGGCTTAGCCGAAGAATGTGCCTTGACAATGGATTGGACGGCATGGGCAAAATTTTCACCCGCCAGGATTTTGGGCAGACAATCCAGAAAGTCAGTGAAACTTGGACCATTGGGAACAGGTCGGGCAAAAGCAGCTACGCCGACTTTAGAGGTGCGTGATTTTAAGGGATAAGTCTTGATTCCGTCCAGGGGAATTGGTTTGTATTTCATATGTTATTTGTTGCGCGGGCAGAGCGCCTCTTCCACCAACTCACAGATGATATGACCGATGGTGATATGTGCCTCCTGAATACGGGGGGTGACAGTTGAGGGCACCACTAAGGAATAATCGGCAATCTGTGCTAACTTGCCTCCGGAACCGCCGGAAAAGCCGACGGTTTTGATGCTCATTTGCTTAGCTGTTTCAATCGCCCTGATAATGTTGGCGGAATTTCCGCTGGTGCTGATGCCTAAGGCCACATCCCCCGCCTTGCCTAATGCCTCAATTTGACGGCTGAAAACATGATCGTAGTGGCAGTCATTGGCGATGCAAGTCAGCACGGAAGTATCAGTAGACAAAGCCAGACCGGCCAAAGCGCGTCTATCATAGAGAAAGCGGTTGATCAATTCCCCGGCTAAATGCTGGGCGTCCGCCGCACTGCCGCCGTTGCCGAAAAATAAAATCTTATGGCCATTACTCAAAGCCTGGCAGACAACCTGTACTATGGAGGTGATTTGATCGGATAATTCATTGGCACACAATTGCTTGACACGACAACTTTCTTCAATTATCGCTTGAATCCGCTTCTCCATATCAGTGCATTACCTCGTTGTGATAAAACCCGGAATCTCCGATTGACTTTAGGAAATTATCCATATTATTAATCAAATAAATAGTAGCGGTTTCGACTTTTTGTACGACTTCTTCCGGACAGTCATCCAGCATTACTCGTTCTAATTCAGTTTCCATGTCCTGAACCTGCATCAGCAATTCATCGTTTTCGAAGGTTTTTCCCCAAAGACGGCAGGCGTGTAAAAAGAGATCCAGACTGCTTTGTAAACGGAGATGACGAGTACGAGCCAGCATCATACTACTATCCTTCCTTTCCTGCATATTGCCTCAATACCGGGTGCGTATGGGCTAGATTTCCACTATTTCGGTTGACATTTGATCTAAATCTATTACCCCGACAGTTCTTCGCTTGGTCAGCCACCCTCCCGCCTCACCGGGACTGAAAACCAAGGTTTTTTCCTGCTGGGATGAATCAATTTTGTGTAAATGACCGTAGATGATTAGGTCGTATAATTGACTTTTTATCAGCGCTTTCAATTCATAAGGCTGATGCAGCAGCAGTATACTCCTGCCGTTTAGTTCAAATTGATAAGGGGCGCGATTGAGGCAGCAACCCAATTGAGCGGCGATTTGGGACAGAACCAGTTTTTCCCCGTCACAATTTCCAAACACCGCTATCAGCGAACCGGTCAAACCGGCCAAGGCTTTTAAGGCAAAAGGGGCGACGAAATCTCCGGCGTGAACTACAGTTTTTATTTCCCGGCAGTTAAAAAAATCCACCGCTCTTTGGATGGCCTCCAAATTGTCATGAGTGTCGGCAATTACCCCTAATTCCATGTTCATCCTCACTGCTTTCTAAACATACGAAGCTTAATTTTATTATTTTTGGTTTACTTTGTCAACAAGCATGTAGTGGTTTTTTGCACGGATAAAAATTAATGTTATTTATTGACTATTTATATGTTTTTTGCTATTTTGAATTCGAACTGGATTTGCACTAAATTTTACCCGGAACGGTCATGCTCCTTCGGAGCACCACGAAGCATGAAAATTATTTTTTGGAGTAGGGACTTTAGTCCCGTCCAGACGCACGATGCAAACGGGCGGGGAACGGGACTAAAGTCCCTACTCCAAAATAACTGAATTTTTTAGGAGAACGAATGTCCCTCCTTGATTATTTTCCCATAAAAGAACGTGGTTCCGATGTCCGCACGGAAATTATCGCCGGGGTAACCACCTTTTTGACCCTCTCCTACATTGTTTTTGTCCAGCCGGCGGTTTTGTCCGCCTGCGGGATGGATATGGGGGCGGTGATGGTGGCGACTTGCGTGGCCAGCGCCATCGCTACCATCCTGATGGGGCTGCTGGCCAACTATCCGATCGCCCTGGCTCCGGCGATGGGGCATAATTTTTATTTTGCCTTCACCGTTTGCGGGACTTCCGCTATGGGTGGATTGGGTTATCCCTGGCAGGTGGCTTTGGGAGCGAATTTTATTTCCGGCTCGATCTTCGTCCTGTTTTCCAATTGGGGTATGCGGGAAAAGATTATAGAAGCGGTACCGGCCTCATTACGTTATGCTATCGCGGTGGGAATCGGTTTTTTGATTGCCCTGGTCGGGCTGGAATGGGGCGGGATTATTGTCGCCAGTCCGGGGACATTGGTGACGTTAGGCAATTTACACTCGCCGCCGGTGATCATCACCATCCTGGGGATTTTATTTATCGCCATCCTGCTGACCCGGCAGATTAAAGGCGCCATCCTCTTCGGCATCATTTTCAATACCGCATTATGCCTGGCCTGGGGGCTAATCCGCTTTGAAGGAATCGTCAGCCGGCCGCCCTCGATCGCCCCGACTTTTTTTAAGCTGCGATTGGCGGATTTATTCAGCTATCCTCAGGTGTTTACCGTGATTTTTATTCTGTTCTTTCTGGATTTGTTCGATACAGTGGGAACGCTGATCGGGGTAAGCGAGGAAGCGCACTTTATGGAAGGGGGCAAACTGACCCATGCCAAACAAGCCTTGCTGTCCGATGCTATCGGTACGGTAGTCGGTGCGCTGATGGGTACCTCCACCATCACCAGTTATATTGAGAGCGCCAGCGGCATCAGCGAGGGCGGACGCACTGGACTGGCCAACATGGTCACCGCCGCGCTCTTGCTGCTATCCCTTTTCTTCTTCCCCCTGGTGAAAATGATCGGTGGAGGCTATCGGACACCGCTTGGTGCAACCCTTTACCCGGTGATCGCCCCGGCCTTGATTATGATCGGAGTCTTCATTATTAAAGCGGTGCGCAAAATCGACTGGGAGGATTATTCCGAAGCCATCCCGGCCTTTCTCACCCTCTTTATCATGCCCCTGACCTTCAGCGTAACTGAAGGGATCGTCTGGGGATTTATCAGCTACACACTGCTTAAAGTTGTTCAGGGTAAGGGCAAAGAGGTTAATGGGGTGTTGTACTTTTTGTCGGGGATTTTTTTGGTGAGATATATTTTGCTGTGACAGGTTTTAGACTACTATGAAACATAAGCAATACCAATTAATTTTAATAATATTCACTCTGCTTTTTCTCTTCATCACCCCTGCTTTGGCGGGGAATAAGACCTTTATCAACAACATCCGCTATTGGACGGCTCCCGATCATACCCGGATTGTCTTTGATGTGGAAAATCTGCCGCAATATAAAATATCCCCGGAGGGGGATCAACTGCATCTTATTATGGAACTTGACGATACGGCGAGTTTGCTTCCCCATGACCAGCTAAAAATCGGCGACGGCCTGATCGATACGGTACGTCTTAAGACTAAAGACGGAAAGACAATGGGAGTGGTTATCAATCTAAGTAAACCGGCTTTCCCCGATATTTTTACCCTCAACCGTTTTCAGCAAAAGCCGGAACGATTGGTGATCGACATCTGGCGCAAGGCTGAATCCCTCCCGGCCCAAAAGAAGAAGCCCGCCGCGGCCAAAGAGATCGGAAAGCGGGTGGTTTTGATCGATCCGGGTCACGGCGGGGAAGATTCGGGAGCGATCGGCTGCTGCCTGAAGCTGGAGGAAAAATGGGTGGTGTTGAGTATCGCCAAAAGGCTTCAATATATCTTGAAGAACGAACCTAATATCATAACATATCTTACCCGCAGCGGTGATTATTATCTTTCCTTGCGCCGCCGGACTGAATTGGCCTCCCAGTATAAAGCGGATTTGATGATCAGTATACACGGCAATTCCAACCCCGTGGCCAGAATGCGCGGCTTGGCGGCATATTATCTGTCCCCCAGCGCTGCCTCTGACAAAGCCGCCGAACTGGTCGCCCAGCAGGAAAACGCCGCTGACTTGATGGGGGGTGTGTCATTGGGTCAGGATAAAACGCTCAATGCGATCATTATCGATATGCTGCAATCTTCCAGCATTACGGAAAGCGTCAAATTGGGAGAATTGACCTTGAAATCCTTCCAGGGAGTTCCGGATTTGACCATAGATAAAAAATTACACTCCGCTCCCTTTGCCGTGCTCAAATCTCCCAGTGTCCCCTCGATTTTAGTGGAAGTGGCTTATTTGAGCAATTACCAGGATGAACGGATGCTGGCCGACCCCGAATTCCATAGAGCGACCGCCGAAAAGCTGGCCGCCGCCATCAAAGAATACCTGGCTATCTCTGCACCGCCTGAAAATCTTTTGGTGGAAGGCCAGGCAAAGGAAGGGGTGCATTATCATATTGTCCAGCCGGGAGAAACCGTCTGGCGCATCGCCAATCAATACGGGGTCAGCCTGCAACAACTGCGGCAAGCCAACGGCCTGGGACATTCCAATTTGGTGAAGACCGGGCAGAAGTTGGTTATTCCGTAGACAAAAGAGTAACTCATGTTACGCAATATTGATAAAATTTGATGTTTCGGCTTGTTCCAAGCCGAAACAGGCAAGGGGAAAGTTTTTATCTCAAACCTGCCAAGTTCAACATAATAAATGTAGTCCCGTGGCTTTAGCCACGCATTTT
>JACRJN010000009.1 GCA_016235675.1 Candidatus Schekmanbacteria bacterium | reverse complement strand
TTAATTAATTCTATTTCTTATTCCGAACTCAGGTTTCTTATCTCAAACCTGCCAAGCCTTGCCAATCGACCCGCCGCCCTTTAGGGTTTCGGTGTGGAACACACCCGAAACATCCAGGATAGTAACTTTGCGTAACATGAGTTAAGGAATAATGGAAAGGGTTTTCTGTAATCTGTCATTGCGAGCGGAGCGAAGCAATCTTTAGCTTCGAGCGGTTGGAGATTGCTTCGGCGATAAGACTGTCTCGCAATGACAATTCCTTAAGTCAACAGCATTGAGGGTTACTTTGGAGTTTTATATTTTATTGACAGTGTTTGGATTGTAAGGTTATAATATATTTCAGGAATCAGGCAGTTTATTTACATAATATAGCTAATCGGCAATGAGGCTGTATGGAAACTTCACAGTTATTGGAATTGTCCCAACAATATTTGATGTCTACTTATGCCCGGCAGCCGGTGATTTTTACCCGCGGAGCAGGCGCAATTCTTTGGGATAACGAAGGGCGGAAATATCTGGATTTTGCTTGCGGATTGGCGGTTTGCGCCCTTGGGCATTGTCATCCGCACTTGGTTGAGGCGATTCAAAAACAGTCGCGGGAATTGCTGCACGTTTCCAATTTGTATCATATCAAACCGCAAATCGAACTGGCGCAGCGCTTAGTGGAAAACTCGTTCGCCGATAAGGTTTTTTTCTGCAACAGCGGTGCGGAAGCCAATGAGGCGGCGATTAAGTTGGCGCGCCGTTATGCCTGGGGAAAATGGGGCGGCCAGCGCTATAAGATCATAACTTGCGAAAAATCGTTTCACGGGCGCACCATTGCTACCATTACCGCCACCGGGCAAAGCAAATTTCAGACCGGATTTTCCCCTCTTTTAGAGGGCTTCAGTTACGTACCGTATAACGATATTTCCGCTTTGGAAGCCGCCATAGATCATCAAACCATAGCCGTTATGCTGGAGCCGATCCAGGCCGAGGGCGGGGTAAATATGCCTGACCCCGGCTATTTGGAGGATGTGCGGCGCTTATGCGATCAACATCATCTGCTGATGATTTTAGATGAGGTGCAAACGGGTATCGGGCGTACCGGCAGGCTTTTCGGTTATCAGCATCACGGGATTGAGCCGGATATGATCTCGCTTGCCAAGGGACTGGGGGGCGGTGTCGCGATCGGAGCGCTGCTTGCCGTTGATAAAGTCGCCCAGGCTTTCGTTCCCGGTACTCATGCCTCTACCTTCGGAGGCAATCCGCTGGCTTGCTCCGCGGCTTTGGCTGTATTGGATGTTGTCTTGCAAAACGATTTTTTACCCAATGTACAAGCTGTCGGCCAATATCTGGAACATAGTTTGACACAATTAAAAAATAAATATGCTTTCATTCAGGAGATACGCGGCATAGGCTGCATCTGGGGGATGGAACTGGATCGCCCGGCGGCGCCGATAATTTCCGCCTGTCTGAAAGCAGGCTTGGTAATCGTTACCGCCGGAGAAAAGGTGCTGCGTTTTCTGCCGCCTCTGATTATCGGCCAAGAACATGTAGATCAGACGATTGCTATTTTGGATGGAGTTTTGGGAGAGAGTTATGCTCAAGAGGTTCATCAATAGTGAAAGTTGCCTACATCACTTCCATGAAAAAGGGGCTGCCCAGCTTTATTTACCGTGAAATAGAAATGCTATACGATCAGGGAATGGAAGTGGAAATCTTTTCCCTTAAATTCAGCCAAGGGCTTTACATGCCCAAGAAGGACTGGAAATATTATCACTTCAATCCGCTGAAGATCATATTATTGCAGCCGTTATATTTATTAAAAAATCCTTTTACTTACCTTGCGGGACTGCTGGAGGCGCTGCAAACCAATTCCATAATCGATTTTATTATCGCAAATTTTTACGCCCCGATCATGAAGGAACAGGGGATTGCCCGCCTCCATTGCCAGGAAGGGTTGCACGCGGTTTTTATCGGTTATTATTGCAAGAAATTTCTCAATATTCCCCTTTCCCTGATGGTACATGCCGATGCTTTGTATATCAATCCCAATCCGAAATTTGCTAAAATAGCCTTTGCCGCCTGCGATGACGTGCTGACGGTGTCTCATTATAATCGGGAAAAGATTATTAAGGACTTCGGCTTGCCCAAAGAGCGGGTTTCGGTGCTAAGATTAGGGGTGGAGCCGCAAAAATTTACTCCCACCGAACGCCGTAAAATTATGATTGTGGGGCAATACGCCGCCCGCAAGGGGCATGATACCCTGCTCAAAGCTATCAAGGAACTGAAGCGGGACGACATCGAAATCTGGATTGTCGGAGCAGGCTCCTGGGGCAAGGCCGATTTTGTCGACGTGGAGGGCTTGGTAAAAGAATTCGGCCTTTACGATAAGACGGTATTTTTCCGGGGTATTTCCGAGTATTTGCTTTGTATGCTCTATCAGAATTGCGATATTTTTTGTCTGCCGTCCCGGGTATCGAAGGACGGAAATTGTGAAGGCATCCCGGTTTCCTTGATGGAGGCTATGGCCGCCGGAAAACCGGTAGTTTCCACCTGGCATACCGGCATCCCGGAACTGGTGCAGCACGGGTTATTGATTCAGGAGAATGATTACCAAGGCTTATCCAAGGCTTTGGCTAAGTTGTTGGATGACGATGCGTTAAGAGCACAATTAGGTGAAAAAAATCGCCAGACTATCCGGAAAGAATTTTCATTAGTCGATAATGTAAACAAGCTGGCTAAATATTTTAAAGAAGGGACGTGTGCATGAAAGGGAAAGTAGTCATCACCGGGGGAGCGGGATTTATCGGGTCCCAGGTCTGTCGCAAGCTTTTGCCGCAAGATGTGGAAATTTTAATTTACGATAATTTTTTCACCGGTCGTGAATCCAATCTGCCTGATAATGCAGATGGCCGCTTGTCGGTAAAAAAGGGAGATTTAAACGATCCACAAATGCTGCGCGCCGCTTTACAAGAATTTTCGCCGGATGTAGTGTTTCACTTAGCAGCCCTGCATTATATCCCTTATTGTGATGAAAATTCGCGGGAAACCCTGCGGGTCAATGTGGAAGGAACGGAATCGGTTTTAGAGGCATGTGCACAAGTTAAGCCCAGGAAGGTATTGATTGCATCTTCTGCGGCAGTCTATCGGATAAACGACGCGGCCAATCTGGAAACGGATGTCCCCGCCCCTTATGATATTTACGGTTATGCCAAGTATTTTTCGGAAAGATTAGCCTATAAATTTCAGCAAAGTACGGGGATTACCACGATCGCGGCCAGAATTTTCAATACTTACGGGCCATATGAAACCACGCCCCATGTAATTCCCAGGGTTATCGATCAATTAAAGGACGGTAACGCTACCCTGACCTTAGGGGATATTTCCCCCAAGCGGGATTTCGTTTATGTCGAGGATATGGCGGAGGCGCTGATCGCCTTGATGGAGAAAAGCCAACGTCCTTTCGATACCTTCAATATCGGTACCGGTGTAGAGTATTCTGTAGCGGAATTAATTGAAATATGTTCCAAGGCACTACAGCGGAAAATAATTGTCAAATCAGCGGATAATTTGTTTAGAAAGATCGATCGCCCGCATCTTTTGGCCGATGTTTCCAAGATTAAAAAGGGAATCGGCTGGCAGGCCAGATTTTCATTCCTGGAGGGGATGGAAAAGACCTTGAAGTTTTATCTGTAATAACGGGGGAATAGAACAATGAAACGGGCTTATATCGGTTTGTTTGCTCTTGTATGCTTAATCGGGGCAAGCAATATCCAGGTTGCCCGTGCACAAGAGTGGAAGCAGTTACCCCTGAGCAATCCGGTGCAGAAAGCCGCAGGCGTTATGGGCGGCGAAGGTATGCAGATGATCCAGGCGATTGTTTACGCCCAGACCAATCCCCGGATTGTTTATCTGTCTTCAGATACGTCTCAGGTTTGGAAGAGCATTGACGGCGGCAAAACCTGGATGATGAAGCATAAAGGCTTTCATGCCATGGGCGCCTTATCGCTGGTTGTCGACCCGCACAATGAAAATATAGTTTTCGCCTCCGGGGCGCGGGGGACGGAGCGGGAAAAATTACCGAAGGATATAAGGCCGCTGCATGGTATATTCCGCACGTCGGATGGAGGGGAAAACTGGGAATTGATCAAAGAGATGGCCTATTTCGGCGATCATGAAGGCACGCACTTTGCCTTCGATCCCACCAGTTTGGCTGAAGGCAGAACCAAAACGGTTTACGCCGCTTCCTGGCAGGACGGGCTATGGAAATCAAGCGACGGAGGCGATACCTGGAAAAATGTGGGGCTGAAAGGGACAAGAATCTACGATATAAAATCAGCGCCCAAAGTTCCCCATATAGTTTTAGCCTCCACCGTCGACGGTCTGTATCGTTATGACGATAAACTGGGCACAGCGACAAAGATTGGAAACGGCTTGCCGGAGGCTCCGCGTTCGGCGGTAATCGACCCTCAAAATCCGGACAAGGTTTTTGTGACGGCAGGGAAAAGCGGGGTTTATTTTTCCGATGACGGCGGCAATAATTTTGTTGTCAGAAGTAAAGGGTTGCCATTAGGAAAGCAGCCTTATATAAATTTAGCCATTAGCCCGGTCAATCCGGATTATTTATATGTTTCCATCGGTTACAGCAGCGTTTTAAATCCCTTTTGGAGCCATGACGGCGGTTTGACCTGGAATATGCCTCAGACTTTAAATAAGGGGGGCATGTCAATATATGGGGAGCGCAGATTCTTTGACGGCCCCATCGAGCCTCATCCTAAGGAGGCGGATACGGCTCTGGCGGCGGCTAACGGCGGCGCCAGAATTTTAAAGACCGACGACGGCGGGCAAACCTGGTCATATTCCGGCAGCGGGTATACCGGTGGGCGTCGGGGGATGGGCAGCGCTTCTATCGGCTTTTATAACGACCCCCGGAAAATGGTGTTTTTCTTAATCGATCACGGGCCGCTTATGACTGAAGACGGCGGACTCAGTTGGCGCATGTTACCCATTCCGCGGGTGATCGACAGGCATACCAGCACGGTAGGGGTGGTCGATCCCACCGGAAAAAGCGGGAGGATTGTTGCGGCTATCGGGGATTGGACTAAACAGTGTATTTCGGTAAGTAAAGACGACGGGCTCTCCTGGCGGGTATTCGATGAAACGGTAGATAGACACATATTTATGGGCACACATCCGCAAAAGCCCGATGTTATATATGGTTACGGCTTCAAAAGCCAGGATGCAGGGGAAACCTGGAAACGTTTGCCGAAAAAGGTTATGGCTATATATGCTTCCGACGGCGATACGGTTTATGCTGTAGATAACCTGGATAATGGGAAATCAGCGCTTGCCGTATCCAAAGATAGCGGGATGACCTGGGAAACCCCGTTCGGTGTTTTGCCGGTTGCCGCGAAAAAGATTTATTGGGTAGAGGTCGATCCTAAAAATCCGCAGCATATTTATGTCGCTACCAGAGAGGGCTTATTCATCCATTCCGACGGAAAATGGCGGACGATGAAGGATGACAGCGGATTTGCCGCGGATCGCTTCGGACTGTACGGGGTAAAATGTGTAATCGTCGATCAGAAGCATCCGGAAATAGTTTATGCCGGACGCTGGGCGCCGAATAAAGGTCATGCCAACGGGGTGTTTCGCTCTGCGGATCGCGGCAAGACTTGGGAGAATATAACCTATAACTTAGGGCCGGAAATCACCTGCTGGTCGTTAACCGTCAGCCCTAATGACGGTACGGTTTATTTCGGTTCCTCCCACGGTACCTGGACTTTGCCCGCTCCGTATGTTAAATGATCTGGTTTTTGCATTATTTTTTGGTAGCACAGGCTTCCAGCCTGTGCTACCGGATGACAAAGGAAGGTCGATCACTATGGAAGGAATTATCGGCGTTACCTATCGCTGTAACGCCAAATGTTATATGTGCAATACCTGGCAATATCCTACCAAAACCGGGGAGGAGATCACTCTGGCGGATATTGAGAAAATCCCCGGCGGGTTGTCGTTTATCAACATCACCGGCGGCGAACCATTCTTGCGCAAAGACATTGAAGATATTGTTGCTATCGCCAAGCGGAAAGCCAAAAGGGTGGTTATCAGCAATAACGGCTATTTTACCGATCGGGTAATCGCGCTGGCGCGCAAAAATCCGGACATCGGAATCAGAATCAGCATCGAGGGTTTGCCCGCCGCCAATGATGAATTGAGAGGGATTTCCGACGGTTTCGACCACGGCATCCGGACGTTATTGGAACTAAAGCATATGGGGATGAAAGACATCGGCTTCGGTATCACCGTTTCCGACCGGAACGCTAAGGATTTGCTGGAGTTATATAAATTAGCCTGCGCCATGAATATGGAATTTGCCACCGCCGTTGTTCATAATTCCTATTACTTCCATAAATTCGACAACGAGATTAAAGATAAAGACATGGTGGCGAAAGAATTCAGCAAGTTAGTCCGCGAATTTTTCAAAACCAAGCGCCTGAAAAACTGGTACCGGGCTTATTTCAATTATGGGATAATCAACCGCATTTACGGCGGCAGAAGATTTTTGCCCTGTGAAACCGGTACCGATGTGTTCTTTCTTGATCCCTTCGGCGACATCCGCCCCTGCAATGCCCTGGAAGAGAGCATGGGCAATATCAAAGAAAAGAGTTTCGATGAGATTTGGCAGGGCCAAGAGGCGCAGCGGGTGCGGGAGTTGGTAAAGAAATGCGACAAGGAATGCTGGATGATCGGCAGCGCTTCCCCGGCCATGAAAAAGGCGATCACGGTGCCGACCAAGTGGATTATCGCAAATCGCGGCAAGTGCCTGGAAAACGAGCTTTGGGCTTGGGAATTATATCATAAGAAGGGGTGCTGAATTTTTGAAAAGTCATTGCGAGGCGTTTTCCCGCCGAAGCAATCTCAGATACACGCGCAAAGATTGCTTCACTCCTTCGTCGTTCGCAATGACAGCAATATATCCATTGTAGTCCAGGGGCTTCAGCCCCTGAGGTTCAGTTTTGTAGGGTGGGCTGTGCCCACCAAATTTGATGGCCTGATATTATTATATGCCAGTCAAAAATCAACCAGGCATAGTTTAAAACGGTGGGCACAGCCCACCCTACACAGCTACATAGTGCGGGAAAAGGGAATAAATGCAGGAAATACACGTAGCGGTTTTAGGCACCCGGGGATTTCCCGGTGTGCAGGGCGGGGTAGAGCGGCATTGTCAGGAATTATTTCCCCGGCTTGCAAAATTGGGGGTAAAGGCAGAAGTCTTTGCAAGGGAAAGTTATGTCGACCCAACCATCAAGGAGTATCAGGGGGTGGAACTGATCACCCTCCCCATTATTCGCAAAAAGAGTCTGGAGACGATTTTACATACCCTTTGGGGGCTGCTGATCATCGTACAGAATAAAAAGAAATACGATTTGGTGCATATGCACGATATTGGCCCCTCTTTGCTGACCCCCCTGGCGCGCTTATTGGGGCTAAAGGTGGTGATGACCTATCACAGCCAGGATTACGAGCGCCCCAAATGGAGCAGTTTAGGTAAGTGTATCCTGCGTACCGGCGAATGGTGCGGGGCCAGATTCAGCAACCAAATCATCGCCGTATCGGGTTATTTGAAAAATTATATGCAGGAACATTACAACCGTGAAGCGGTTTACATCCCCAACGGGGTGACCATTCCGGAAAGATTGCCGGCGGGAGTTACCCTGAAAAAATTCAACCTGAAAGCGGGGGAATATATCTTAGGCGTCGGGCGTCTGGTTAAAGAGAAAGGCTTTCACGATTTAATCGCCGCCTTCAAAGGTCTTTCCGGCGATTGGAAGCTGGTGATTGTGGGCGCGGCCGATCATGAGGACGATTACAGCCTTTCCCTGAAGGCAAGCGCCCAAGCCGACGGGCACATCGTCATGACCGGTTTTCAGACAGGCAAAGCGTTGCAGGAAATATATGCCAATGCCGGGTTATTTGTCATTCCCTCTTATCATGAAGGGTTGCCCATAACCTTGCTGGAAGCGTTCAGTTACGGTTTGCGGGTTCTTGCCAGCGACATTCCCCCGCATCTGGAATTGATTAAAGATTGGGAAATCATCTTCCCTATGGGAGATGTTAAAGCCTTGCGGGATAAGCTGGCTAAAATGACAGCCTCCGGAGTCTGGCAAACTGTAATGATGCAAAACATTAAATTAGTGCAGGAAAATTTTGATTGGGACAAGGTGACCCAAGCTACCTTTGCCGTCTATCAAAAAACTGTGATGAAAGCGAAAGCGTGAGCTATGTTAAAAGAACAAGCGAAAAAGTTTGGCCAATTTCATATGGTTTTCGAATATTTTCTGGTCGGCCTGGCCTTTTTTCTGGCTATCGAATTGCAACAGGTGGAGGTTGTAACCGGATTCATTTCCCAATTAACCGGGATCGGTTGGCCGGAGGAGTTATACCCTTACAGTTATTATAATTTTTATATCGCTATCGGGGCACTATATTGGGTTTTGGCGCTACGTTCTTACGGTGCATACGGCTCTGTCCGGAAATTCTCCTATTCCAAGCTGACCTGGGTGGTTTTAAAAGCCGTTTTAGTCTCCGCCATGCTGTTCGATACAATTGTATTTGTTATCGACGCCAGGCAATTTAACCGCGGTTTATTCATTTTAATTTTTGTCTTGAGTCTTTCAATTTTATTGGTCGAAAGATATTTATTGCTTTTTGCCTTGCACACCTTGCGCCGCCGCGGCTATAATTACAGGCAGTTTATTATCGTAGGGACGGGGTCAAGAGCCAGGCGCTTCGCTCAAATGCTGGAATCCCACCAGGAATGGGGCTTTAAATTCTTAGGCTATGTCGATGAGCCGGAATTGGTCGGACGGGAAATTGCGGGCAAAAAGGTGATCGGTTCTTTTGCCGATTTTGAAAAAATTTTGGATAACAATATCATAGATGAAGTAGTTTTCTGTATGCCCCGCAAATGGCTGGATAAACTGGAACAATATATTATGCTTTGCGAAAAGGTGGGCATCAAAGTGCATCTGGCCTTAGATTTGTTCAATACGGTCATCGCCAAACCGCGCCTTACCGAATTTGAAAATACCCCGTTGCTTACCCTGGATACTATCCCTATCCAATCCTGGGAATTATTGTTCAAGCGTTGTACCGATATTTTCATTTCCGCCTTTTCCCTGGTTGTTACCGCCCCCCTGATGTTGCTGATAGCTGTAGCCATCCGGCTGGATTCACCCGGTGCGGCGATTTTCAAGCAGGAACGTATCGGTAAAAACGGGCGCAAATTCGCCATGTATAAATTCAGAACTATGATTGTGGATGCGGAAAAGCAATTAGCCGACATCAAAGCTTTAAACGAAAGCCAAGGCCCGGTTTTTCATTCCCGCTCTGATCCGCGGGTGACAAGGGTGGGCAAAATTATCCGGAAGCTTAGTTTCGATGAATTGCCTCAACTGTGGAATGTTTTTATCGGCGATATGTCTTTAGTCGGCCCCCGTCCGCCGGTACAAAATGAGGTCAGGGAATACGAGCGCTGGCAGCGGCGGCGCTTGAGCTTCAGACCAGGAATCGTCTGCCTCTGGCAGGTCAGCAAGCGCTATCAGCCCAATTTTGACGAATGGGTGCGCATGGATTTGGAGTATATCGACAACTGGTCGCTGGCTTTGGATTTCAGGATTCTTTTAGGGGTAATCCCCGCCCTTTTTAGGGGCTTGAAGCACTGGAAACAGGCATAGGGATTTGGAATTTTCAAATATATCGTTTCTGGATCGAGATAATCACCCCCACCCCATCCCTCCCCCCTCAAGGGGGAGGGGGATAAATTCCCTCCCCCCTTGTGGGGGAGGGTTGGGGTGGGGGGTATATTAATATTTTCTAAGTCCCTTAAAACCTATGCAAACCCCATCCTTTATTTTCAGCGTCGACGTGGAAGACTGGTTTCACAGCGAAAATCTGCCGGTCACTTATCATGACTGGCCTAACCTGGAATCCAGGGTAACCCGGAATACGGAAAAATTATTATCCATCCTGGATAAATACCAGATAAAGGGGACTTTTTTCATTTTGGGATGGGTAGCACAGCGGGAAAGAAATCTGGTACTGGAGATTAAAGCGCGCGGACACGAGATTGCCTGCCACGGCTTTAATCATCAATTGGTATATCGGTTATCTGAAAGCGAATTTAAAGACGATACCAAGAAAGCTAAAGACTTATTAGAGGATATAACCGGGGGAAAAATCTTAGGCTACCGGGCGTCGAATTTCTCTATTACCGACCGGGCGATCGATATTTTGCGGGAGTTAGGGTTTGGCTACGATTCCAGCTTATGCCCGGTCTTTTACCATGATCGCTACGGCAAGTTAAATAATTATCAAATCGACCCCAACGCCGATGTTATCCAGTTACACCCCGGTTTTTGGGAAGTCACCATTCCGGTATGGCAAATAGGGAAATACTCCTTGCCCTGGGGCGGCGGCGGCTATTTCAGGCTATTGCCTTATCCGCTGTATAAAATCGGGATAAAAAGTATTGTAAAGAAAAGGCCATCCTTTTTATTTTATATCCACCCCAGAGAGATTGACCCCGGACAGCCTTATTTTGCCCAAATACCCTGGATGGGGCGCTTCAGACATTACGTGGGGTTAAAACAAGCGGAGACCAGATTAAACCACCTATGCAAAGATTATAAGTTTCAACCGATTAAAGAGAAATTAGGGATTATGCAGGTTTGAGGTTTGAGGAATTGCAGTTAGATGTTTCGGTGTGTCCCCACACCGAAACCGTAAAGGGGCAACGTTTCCCCTTATTAGTTTCGGCGTGAGGACACGCCGAGACATCAATTAATTTTATAAATAAATAAGTTTATTTTGTGGGCGTCATTGCGAGCGGTAGCGAAGCAATCTAAAGTTCGTGCGTCTGAGATTGCTTCGCTTCGCTCGCAATGACAGAGGGTTACACCCTACATTGAAAGGAGTATCATGCGGCGGATTTTCTTTTGTGCAGCTTTCTTGCTTTTAATAACAGCCACAATCGCTCAGGCGGTGGAATTGGGGGATAAATTTAGTATAACCCCTTCGGTTACTGTTCAGGAAGTTTATGACAGCAATATTTTTAAACAAAAAAATAACACTACAGACTCAAACCTCAATGGGGTCCCAGATTTTAAAGAGTTGTTTGGTGACGACAAAATGTCGGATTATCTTACGATTTATGCTTTGAAATTGGATCTAGATTACCCCTTTAAAAAACATCGCCTCAATTTTGAAGCAAATAAAGATTTTATCCGTTTTTCTCATTATGATGATCAGAATTACGAAAACGAATCTTTGAGCACCGATTTATTCTTAAATTTAGGGATGGGATTCAACTTCAATCCGCGCTATCTATACAAAAACAGAGTTATTTCCAGACAAAACAACAGTGGCAGGCCGAACGATTTTCTGGAACAGAATACCATAGAATTGAATGCCGGATATGAAGCCGGTAATTGGAAATTTGTACTTGGCGGCAATCAAACCGAATACGAATATGATATAAGAACCTCATTAAGCCGGGATGTAAAAAATTACAAGGCGACTTTAACTTATATGTTTTCCGATATTAACCAATGGTATTTAAAATATAACCGCCGTAAATTTATGTTCGACACCACCGCTGCGGCCAACGATAATCATGAAGACGATATATTGTTAGGCGCTTCCATGGTTTTCGGCGGCGACAATTTGCTTAAAATGGAAGCCGGGCACCGCTGGAAAACCTTTGGCCATGCTTCAGGCAGGGATTTCGGCAGTCTGGTCGGTAACATTAAATTATCGCATCAATTCAGCGATTTATCTATGGTTACCTTAAGTTATGAACGTCTTACGGAAGTCTCCTATTTTAGAAACGCAACCTATTACGTGGAAAACAGCGTAAACCTTGATTTTGTTTGGCAGATTACCTCTAAAATCAGCAATAATTGGAATCTGGGTTATTCATTATATGATTATAAAGAGACGACCGGCGTATCTGCCACGGAATATCTGGAATATTTTAAAGCCGGCACCGGTTTAAATTATGCTCCCCATGAAAATATTCAATTGAGTTTATCCTACGAATATTCATTGAGGGATGCCAATCTGGATCTAAGGAAATTCGATGCTCACCAAGTGGTGGCGGGATTTTCGATAAGCTGGAAGTAAAAAATATTTTCTAAAAATGAAATTGGTACTTGCAAAATTTTTCATTTGTTTTAGAATAGAAAAATTGGACGGGATGAAAAAATTTTTGGTGGCGTAGAAATGTAGAGACCTGAAGCGTCATTGCGAGCGGAGCGAAGCAATCTCCATGCGTGCACATGAGATTGCTTCGGCGATAAGGCTGCCTCGCTTTTGACGCTTTGGGTCTCTGATTGAGAACGCTACCAAAATTTTTCTAAGGGAATTCAGTTTCCCATAAGAGGAATGTTTTGAGCAGCGATACAGACGACAACCTGCCGTATTTAAATTTAGTTTCACGGTCAAAAAATTTCTTATCTATTTGTGCGCCTGCAAATCTTAAAGTAAGCCCTCAATTATTTCAAACAATTACATTACCTTGATAAATAATTTTATGTCTACACCACCCAGTCGTTATTAAAAAATATAATTTAAACAATACACCATTTGTAGGGGCGAGGTTTCCTCGCCCTTGGTATAATATCGTTTTCTGGTTGATATGACAAACTGTCATTCCCGAACGCCTTTATCGGGAATCTGGTTTTTCAAACAGTTAAAATCAGATTCCCGATAACACCATTCGGGAATGACAACTAGAAAACGATATAATTGGTGAAAACGGTACCAAAAGGGCGGGGAAACCCCGCCCCTACAACATGTTGTGACGTCAGGAGTTACCTCCTGACGTTTATCCCCGATTGTTGCTAGCGAATTGGTGTAAAACAACCAAAACCTCTATATAAAATCCAGGGGAGATTAGAAAAATAAGTCTAATCTCCCCTCAGGGAGCAAACAATAACATGGCAAAGAAGAATCCTGCTAACGGCGCAGCCAAAACCAACGGTGCGGTGAAAAGAAGGTCCGGCCCAAGCCAGCAAAAGATTTTAACCCCGCGCTCTTTCGGCCCTATAATTGATTTGGAGCATCACCTGCCGTCCGATTGGTGGCGCAATCTTTTTAACTCGTTATATCTGAAGACCGACGGCGACGTGGTGGAAAATGTCGACAATACCGTGGCTGAAATGGATATGGTCATTAAGATCGGCAATCTGAAACCGGGGGACAGAATCCTCGATCTTTGCTGCGGGCAGGGGCGGCATGCGCTGGAACTGGCTCAGCGCGGCTTTATCAATATGGTAGGGATCGATCGTTCCCGGTTCTTGGTGCGTCTGGCCCGCAAACGCGCCAAGGAATTAAATTATTCCATCATGTTTCATGAAGGGGATGCCCGCCGTTACCGGCGCTTCGATTATCCCTTCGGTTGCGTCATGATTATGGGCAACTCCTTTGGCTATTTCGACCGGGAAACCGATGACAAGGCGGTTATGGATAATGTTTTCCGCCTGTTGGAAAGCGACGGTACTATATTGATGGATGTGGCCGACGGCGAATGGCTGCGGGCGAATTTCGAGGCCCGTTCCTGGGAATGGATCGACAAGAACCAATTCGTTTGTCGTGAGCGCAGTTTAGCTTCCGACGGACAACGTCTGATTTCCCGTGAAGTAATCACCCATGCCGAACGCGGGGTGATTGCCGATCAGTTCTATGCCGAGCGTTTATACAGCCGGGAGGAGATGCGCAAGCTTCTGGAGGCAAGCGGTTTTATCAATATCGCCTTTCATGATTACGGGGAAACCCTTTCCACCCGCGGCCATGATTTGGGGATGATGGCGCACCGCCTGTTTGTCAGCGCCAATAAACCGGTCAGAACGGTCACTGTTTCCCTGGATAAGGTGACCATCCCTAAGGTAATGGTGATTATGGGCGATCCCAGTCTTCCGGATAAGGTAAAGAGAGGGGGGCATTTCAATAAAGAGGATTTGGACACCGTCCAAAAACTGAAAAATGCCTTGGGCGAGCTGAAAGAGTACGAATTCACCTATTGGAACGATCACCAGAATTTGCTTCCCCTTTTGGCCTCCAAACCCCCGCAGTTTGTGTTCAATCTTTGCGATGAGGGCTACCGCAACGATTCTTTTATGGAGCCTCATGTGGCAGCGGTTCTGGATATGATGCAGATTCCTTATTCCGGCGCCAGCCCCTCTTGCCTGGCTTTATGCTACAATAAAAATATGGTCAATTCCATCGCCCAGTCTTTGGATGTTCCGGTTCCGATGGAGACCTATATAGAAGGGGATGAAAGCGGGGCGACCCTGCCTTCGGTTTTTCCGGCCATGCTAAAGCCCAATTGCGGCGATAGCTCTATGGGCATCACCAAAGATGCGGTAGTGCAAAACGGTAATGAATTGCTGATTTATCTGGATTGGCTGCGCAAAACCTACGGGCCGGTGTCGGTACTGATTCAGGAGTTTTTATCCGGCCCGGAATATTCTGTGGGGATTATCGGGAATCCCCGTTTGAGCTACCGGGTACTGCCTTTGCTGGAGGTGGATTATTCGCGGCTGGAGCCGGGATTAACCCCGATCTTAAGTTATGAGTCCAAGTGGGTGCCGGATTCCCCCTGGTGGAAGCAGATTTCTTATAAGCGTGCGGAATTAGAGGAAGACCGGCTGCGCAAACTGGTGGATTACTCCAATGTGCTGTTCGAACGCCTGGGATGCCGGGATTACGCCCGCTTTGATTTCCGCTGCGACGGTGACGGCAATATCAAACTGCTGGAAGTAAACCCCAATCCCGGCTGGTGCTGGGACGGCAAACTGAACATGATGGCTACTTTTGCCGGGATGAGCTATTCCGAATTATTACGTTCGGTTATCAGTGCGGCTCAAGAGCGGATAACGGTTTCGATGAAATAGTTTATTTGTGGGTTGTGCCCCAATGCCGTTGACTTAAGGAATTTTATAGAAATACCCTTTTGCCCATGCAGTACAATAAAGAATGTAGTCCCGTGGCTTTAGCCACGTATTTTCAGCTTAGGCTGAAGACTAAAGGGTATGTTCATCCGGAACGTCTTGAATTATAGAGAAGATTTAACCATTTGTGAGACGGTATTGCATGGCTAATGCCATGAAGATCAGCCCTGAAGGGCTGGGACTACGCATATGACAGGAAAAGCGGCAATATGAAAATAGGTGTCATCGTACTGGGGCACGGCAGTCAAGCCGCCCCAGCCAATAAAAGTTTACAGTGCATCGTGCAACAACTGATAAGGGAAAATGCCGGGATGCCGATCGAACCGGCTTTTTTACAATTCGCAGAGCCTACCTTGTCCCAAAGTGCAGCCTCCCTGGCGGCACAGAAGGTGAACAAGATTATTATCATGCCGCTTTTCCTTTGCAACGGCAACCACGTAACCCAGGATATTCCTAAGCTCGCGGCAGAAGAAGCCGCCAAATATCCGCAGATAGAATTCGTTACCGCCGCATCCTTAGCCGATGATCGGCGGCTGGCAACCATCGTCATGGATAAAATCGGGGAAGCGCTGGCATGAGTTTTCAAACCCCTGAGGCGATTCAGGCGGAGAGTTTCCGGATTATAGACGAACTATTGGCCGCTTATAATTTCCCATCCCAGAATGCGGCTATAGTAAAGCGTGTCATCCACGCCACCGGCGACCCCTCCTGGGCGGATGAATTGGTAATTCATCCCCAGGCTGTCAGCGCGGCATGTAAGGCAATGAAGGCCGGATGTCCGATTGTAACCGATGTGCAGATGGTCAGGGCGGGAATTAACGGCGCGAAAGTTAAAGCACTGGGGGGAAAGCTGGTTTGCGGAATAAAATATCGGAAAACCAGCGAAACCGCCCGCAAGGAACAAATCACCAGAGCCGCCGCCGCCATGCGTTTGCTGGCCAAGCAGTGGTCGGGCGGGATTTTAGCTATCGGCAACGCCCCCAGCGCCCTTTTTGAGGTTTGTCAGTTAATCCGCCAGGGCAAACCCGCTCCCGCCCTGATAATCGGCGTTCCGGTCGGGTTCGTCGGATCAGAGGAGAGCAAAACCGTCCTGCGTGAATTATCTGTTCCCTACATTACCAACACCTCCCGAAAAGGCGGCAGCCCTATAGCCGTCGCCATCGTCAACGCCCTTCTGGAATTAAGCCTGCAAAAATAATCTTCGTAATTTGTTTCTTGGTAGCACAGGCTTCCAGCCTGTGTGTCATATCGTTTTCAAGTTGATAAGGCACACTGTCATCCCCGAATGCTTTTATCGGGGATATGGTTTTTCAGGCAGTTAAACCAGATTCCCGATAACACCATTCGGGAATGACAACTAGAAAACGATAGCACAGGCTGGAACCTGTGCTACCAAAGACGGGATATAAGGTACAGAAATTGCGTTTTAACTATTGATTAATGCAGGAGGCCAAAATAAGAATATCGATTTTCAAATAAAAATAAACTAATACCTTATCAAGTACATAGTCTCTTTTTATGGGGCTGAATCCTTAAGCCTCATAAAAAAAATCGGGGGGGATGAGACCATGTCGGAGAAAAAGAAGTATTATCGGCAGAGTGCTGTTCTTTCCCCTGCAAAGGTCATGGCGGGGCAGCCGTATCGCCGCCGCAGTATCGAACGTCTTGCGCAGATTGCCATGCTGCCGCTTGTTTCGGCGTTTATCCTGATGTTACCGCCAAATACCCAGGCCGCAGACCGTGTTTGGGCTGTCAGAAGCGGCTATTGGGACGGCGCCGGAAATTGGGATCCTTACGGCCAGCCCAGACAGGGCGATAACGTCTATCTTTATCAGGAAGATTCGACCAGCCGCACCGTTACCTATCAAAACAGCCGCTATCCGAATGAAGTTATCAACCAATTATTAATCAGCTCCATGAAATCGGGATTGATGACCTTTTCTCAAACCCAGCAAACCCTAAAATCCAATACGGAAATAATCGCCGATTATAACTACAGCAAGGGAAGTTATTCGCAGACCGGCGGGATAAATTCTATCGCCAAAGACCTTTTTGTCGGCAACGGAATTAATACTTCAGGCGATTATTATTTAAGCGGCGCTGAATTATCTGCCGGTAATGAACTTTTCGGGGTCAGAGGCACCGGCACTTTCAGGCAGGATTCGGCGAAAAACAGCATAACCGGGGATTTATATTTGGGATACTATTTAAGCGGATACGGCAAATTTATGCAGAACGGGGGTAACTTGAGCGCAAACAGGCAATTTATCGGGTTTGGCGGAAGCGGCGAGTTTGTGCATAATTACGGTAAAAACAATACTAATAGCTTTTATGTGGGCTATGACGGGAAAAGTTACGGTAATTATACTATGAACGATGGGCAGTTAAATGCTTTTTATGAATATATCGGCTATTCCGGGCCAGGTTATTTTTATCAAAACTGGGGTGACAATACTGTCAATGAAGATTTTTATTTGGGAGTGAATTCCGGTGCCAGCGGGGTTTATGATTTCGCCGGGGATGTTTTATCCGCCAAGAATGAATATATAGGCTACAAGGGCAAGGGTAAATTCGATCAGAGTATTGGAGCGAATGCAGTGACCAAAGGGCTTTGGCTTGGGTATTCGACGGGAAGCAGCGGAGTTTATACCTTAAACAGCGGGTACGTCGATGCGGAATCGGAGACCATCGGGCATTACGGTTATGCCGAATTTGCCCAATACGGCGGTGAAAATAATGTGCATACATTGGTAATGAGCCAAAAAAGCGGCAGCAACAGTAAATATTATTTATCCGACGGAACATTGTCTGCGGAATGGTCTTATCTCGCCTACGGAGGCGATGCGGAATTTGATCAGTACGGGGGGAAAAATATAGTAGCCAACGACATGGTAATCGCTCAAGATATTTACAGCAGTGCACAATATGGTCTGTATGATGGAGAGTTAAATACCAAAAATTTAATCTTGGGAAAATCGGGATCGGTTTTTTTTACCCAAACAGGCGGGGAAAATAAAATTTCCGAGGCGCTTTATTTGGGGTACGAATCGTTACGGGGGGCGAGGGGAATCTATGTTATGAACGGCGGGGATATTTCCGCGGTTTCGGAATATGTCGGTTATTCGGGAGTTGGGGTTTTTAATCAATTATCCGGCAGCAATGCGATTGCCGCACAACTATTGGTGGGAGTTAATGCGGAAAGTATCGGCGCTTATGTTTTGGGTGGTGGAATTGCGGCGGCCAGTGATGAATATTTTGGTTATGACGGCAGCGGTGATTTTGAGCATCAAGGCGGCGAAAATTATGTAAATAATAAAATTTGGCTGGGGTATACCGGCAACGGAACGGGGAATTATTATCTGTCAAACGATGCGAAAAATTATGTTCAGGACATTATTGTAGGTAATTATGGTGCAGGCGCTTTTAAGCAAAGCGGCGGGGATAATGCGGTCTCCAACAATCTTTATTTGGGGATGGAAAAAAGCGGTGTTGGTAAATATGAGCTGTCTTCCGGGAAATTAAAGGCTGAAAATGAATATATCGGCAAAAAAGGCCACGGGGAATTTATTCAAAGCGGGGGGCAGAATGTCGTTACAGGAAATATCTATATCGGCAATGCCGCTCCGGCGCTTCTGGCTACGACAACTCCGGGGATAACAGCAACTATTGTAGAAGGAGCCGGAGATTATAAGTTGCAAGCCGGCACGGTAACGGTACAAAATCAAGTGCAGGTAGCCGAAGGAAGCGCTTTGAATATCGAAGGGGGGAATTTAAGCGCTCAAGGTGTGGTTAACGCCGGTACCTTTAATTACAGCAGCGGCGCATTACAGGGGAAATTAACCAACAGCGGTCTGACCAATATCACTCATCCCGATGCCCAATTTAGTTCCGAGGTTACCAATCAGGCCGGGGGGGAAATCCAGGTTACTTCGGCGACGGTAAATTTCCAACAGGGTTTAGTGAATGACGGTAAATACAGCAGCGAAAATTCGGATAATTATTTTACCAACCTGAAAATAGGCGAAACCGGTTATCTGGAAGGCGGGGAGGGCGATCGCTGGATAATCAGCGGAAACCTGGAGATCAATAGCTTGCAAGGCGAACTTTGGGATACGGAAAATGCGGAACTGGTTTTTACCGGGCAAAAAGCTCACAACTTAGCGATTAATGGAACAAAAGGCCGGGATTTCGCCTGGGCGTCAATGGTTTTAGCCTCAGGAGCGGGGTTAAATATTATAGATAACAGCGCGAGCGGAAAAGCCGCTCTCTTTGTTAAATCCATTATTCTTGAGGACGGGCTTGATCAACTGGCGTTGATAACCGGCGATACAGATATATATTATACTTCCCTGCAAGACGCAAATGAATCTTTAAATAATGCCAGATACGATTTAAAAGACGGCGGCGCGCTTATTCCCGTTCCCGAACCCGGCAGCCTGGGATTGCTGGCTATGGGGATTTTGAGCTTACTGGCCTGGAGGAGGAAAAAGGATTAGGCTCAATATGGGTTTCAGGGGCTTGAATTGAGTAGGTTGGGTTGAGCGCAGCGAAACCCAACGGTTTTATTTGATTTTGTTGGGTTTCGTTCCTCAACCCAACCTACACATTGTTGTAAGCCCTTGAAACCCATATTGAGCCAAGGATTAATACCAATTTGCGTTTTAAAATGTAGTTACCTGATCCCCGTTTTTACGAGGACAGGTTTATCAGGTTTGTTTTGCCCAATGAATTGGGCAACTACATTTGTATCATTTTGAGCGCACTTGCCATAAACGGTCTTTCGGCTTGTCCCCAAGTAGTCCTGTATCCGGTAGTGCTACCAAAATTTTCCTGCCATTTTTTTATTCCATAATTGTAGTTTCCCTTTGACTTTTTTCAAAAATTGACATAGTATGTACTCAACTACGAGTAGTATAATATCAATGGGGGGAACACTATATGTGGTGGAACTCGTTGACTTTATTGTCATTTCTGTTTTCTTTCCCGCTTTTATTTCCTGTTTTGGCTTCAAGTCAGATAATTTCTGCGCCTGTGTCACTCCAAAATGGAGTTTCTCCTGACATAAACAATCCAAATAAATCGGTTTTCTTCGGGTATCTGCGTTTAGTCGGAACCGCCGTTTATCATTACAACCCCCGTAAAAATAAGGCGGTAATAGAAGACCTGGCTACCCAGGAGCAACATTTACTGCGGCTTGATTCCCTTGTCCCCTATGGAGCCAAAATCGTCCAGATTGGTGAAAACAGCATAGTTTTGGAAAAAGAGGAGGTAAAAAGGGAACTGACTATTACCGGAAGTTTGCACGATCCCGGGGATTTGGAATCTTTAACGGTAAAAGGATATAAGCAGGTTTCGGGAACTGAATGGATCGTAAACCCCAATCGATTAATAAAAAATACAGAGGGTTTGATCGATTTGCTAAAACAAGTCAATTTAAGTCTTTATTCCACGCAAAAGGCGGAGGGTTTTTTAGTCGGAGAGATTAGATCAGACGGCATGGCCAAAGAATTAGGACTGGACAGCGGGGATGTGATTAATACTGTCGACGGGGAAACTATCGAAAGCCTGGCTCAGGCTTATGAAGCTTATCAGAAAATGCGCGGCAAGCAAACAATTAGCGTCAATCTAAACCGGAGGGGACGAAATATCAATCTGTCTTATCATCTGATTCCCGATGGGTTACCGAAATATAAGGTTCAGGAAGCTTTGAAATCGCCCTATGCGGCAAGCATTTTCAGCGCCGCCCGTTAGGGGCGCATCATATTTTAGGCAATAGGAGTAAGCGGTATGAAAAAAGTTTTACAAATTGTCGGTCTCGCTAGCGGAGTTTTATTCTCATCGCTTTGTATAGCTCCCTATCTATCGGCGGAGGTCGTAGAAGGAAGGGGGGCTGCTGTGTTTATCAACCCTTCGCTGGATAGTGCGGTATTAAAGGGGGTGGAAACGGATTTCTTTTCCTGGGGGGAGGGCAATAATACCCCGTCCAGCAGTTTAAATTTTAGCGGAGAAAATTTCCGCATTGAAACCGGAACTGAATTTTCTCTGGGGAAACTAATATATTTTAATGGAAATACAAAAGCCTGCAAAGATGAAAATAATATTTCTTATTATGCCGATAAGGATAGTGATGTCAATAGTTGTAATCTGATTTATGATAAAGATGGCAAACCCATACCGATAATGCAACCAACCTTTGTTGATTTAAAAATTGATATTACGTTTGCCGATCCTTCAGGGATAATCAATTCTTTTGAACAAACTTTGGAATTAATTGATACTCGTAACAATAAAGGCAGTACACCGGAGCAAAATGCCGATCAGGTGGTATTGAATTTTTCCAATCCCGAAACCGAACTTATAATAAACGGGAATAAGTATTTTTTAAATATCACCGGCTTTAAAGAAGCCACAGGAGCTGGTTCGACAACCTTAGACCGGTTAAAGGTATTCGAAGAAGGATTTGTTGAAGTAAAACTATTTGCTACGATTTGCAGTGTGGCAAATAATCGCGATTTTTACCGCGATGCCGACGGCGACGGCTATGGGGATGCGAATGTTAGGGTTGAAGCCTGTGCGCAACCGGCCGGTTATGTCCCGGATAATACCGATTGTAATGATAATGACGCCAATATTTATCCCGGAGCTATTGAGGTTTGCGACGGCAAGGATAATAATTGTGATGGCGAATATGATGAAAAGTTAAAAACGATATTCTACCAGGATGCCGACAAAGATGGGTATGGTAATGACAAAGTAAGCAGGAAAGAGTGCAAACCACCTGATGGATATGTTACTGACAACACTGATTGTAATGATAACGACTCCAATATCCATCCTGGTGCTGTGGAGGTTTGCGACGGTAAAGACAATAATTGTGTCGATGGAACAGATGATGAAGGGGTAAAGATCAGCTTTTATGCGGATACCGATAAAGACGGCTACGGCAATAAAAACCAAACCGCTCAGGCGTGTATCGCACCTCCGGGTTATGTAGCCGATAACACGGATTGTATCGACACTAACGCCGCGATCAATCCGAAAGCCACGGAAGTTTGCGACAACATTGACAACGATTGTGACGGTGCGGTGGATGAAGGGGTTACAAAAACATTTTATCGAGATGCCGATAAAGATGGTTCCGGAAATTCCCAACAAACCATTCAGGCTTGCAGTGCTCCGGCTGGATATGTAGATAAAGCCACCGATTGCGATGATACAAATAACAAAATAAATCTGACTGCGGCTGAGCTTTGCGATGGGATAGACAATAATTGTAACGATGCGATAGATGAAAGGGTGAAAAGCACATTTTATCGGGATAGCGACAATGACGGCTACGGCGATCCTCAAAACATTGTCAGGGCTTGCACTCCCCCGCTGGGTTATGTCGTAAATAAGGATGATTGTAATGATAAGGATCAAAACATTTATCCGGGGGTGACACAGCAGACAACCTGCGGCGGACTTGGGGCGTGCAGCAGCAGCGGTATCGAGACTTGCAGCGCCGGAGTCTGGGGTGGCAACACCTGTGTTCCCGGTAATCCCGGTGCGGAAATCTGCGACAACATCGACAACGACTGTGACGGTGTGGTGGATGAAGACCTGACACAGCAGACAACCTGCGG
>JACRJN010000036.1 GCA_016235675.1 Candidatus Schekmanbacteria bacterium | reverse complement strand
CCCCGGCAAGAGCTTCAAAAACGCCCCATTTAAAAGTATCCCATCTAAAAAGTCCGTATGGGTCTATGAAATTAATGGGATTATTGGCAGTGTAACGGTAAAGATTGACCTCTATTGAATGAGGTTTTCCGACACTATCAAAAAACAAATAGAACGTTTTCTGGGGCAACTTGCAAATGGAGGGGCAAAAGACCTTCCCCTGGTGGAAATAGCGCTGGCAAACTCCCCTCTGAAAGGCTCCCTTAAATTAAAAATCAGCAGCCCCCACTCCGATTCCATAGGAGACGGTATTGAACACTTTGAACAGGCTGTCGGAACTATCATGACGGAGATAGAACATATTGAAAGCATTAAGGTATATTACAATAAAAAACGCGTCAGCCTGATTTTTGAAAAAGTAGAGGAAAAGGAAGACGAATATGTGGTGCGCTATTCCGACCACAGGATAAATGCTTTTGAGCGGCGAAAATTTGAAGAACAGATGAGGAATGTTTATGGAATCCCAGTCCTTTCCACGGAAAAAAGGCACAAACAAGAATTGTCAGCAAATTAACCAGCTTTTCAGAGATGGCGCAGTAATACAAACCCCTTCAGATGAACTTCTTCTGGAGGCAAAAAATCTGCAAAACCTGGGACTATTGGAAGGCGCTATCCGGGAATATGTGCTTTGCGCTAATACCCAGGACAGGGACTTCCCTCCCAGAAACCGATATTGCCGGGGGCGAATTTATGTTGAGGATGAGTTTGATGAAGCAGGATATGAATACCGTTGTCCGGAGTGCGAACGCCCGGTGTTTCCATCCCGTCATCAAAAGAAACGCTTCAAAGAACTTCATATCAAAGTTTCCCGTGAGGGGGTAAAATCCTATATTTTTAATCAACTTGGTAAGCTTAAAGTGAACGTAAAGGATATTGCCGAGGGAGTGTATAAAGTTGACCTTGGCAACCTGGGAGTAGTTGTATGCATTGTTGATTATTGCTGTGATTCCAAATACCTTGCCCATGATTGGGCAAGTAATAATTCTGCCTGTTATATAGCCGTAAACCCCAAAGATTTTGAGGAACGCTTCCTGGATGAAGAATGGCTTGCCCGGGTTTCTCTGGCTGACCTGGTATCCGGGCAAGTCGATTTGGAGGCTATTTTGCAAAAAATCCCCGATTTTCCTCCGCGTACAGTACTTAAAGCATCGATTCCCGTGTATACAAAGGGGCATCTCCCCATTGTTCCTGAATCGATTACACCGCCGCAAAAAGGGCGGCGCTTTGTGGTTGAGGTTGGGGTAGAGGTTGTTTTGGTTGAGGGAGAGACTGTTATTTTCCCCCAGGCAAGAATGCGATTCCATGTATTTCAAATTTTATACGAACAGTTTCTTGATGATTTGAAAAATAACGTGTTACCCGGTGATTTTCGTACCCTCAATGTAGACAACCTGTCGAATGCCGTTGAGGAACGCACCGGAAAAGAAGTTGAGGATGTAACAAGTATCCGTCGTACTGTTAATCGAATTCAAACAGACATAGAAACCACCCTAAAAAAGAAACTCGGCCTGCCGATTGATCGGGAAGATATTATTCAAACCTGCCGTTGGCAAGGCGGCGGGAAAGATGATGAGTTTGGATATAGATTAAATCCCTCCACAGTAGCCATCCGTCCTTTCCAGTCTTAAACCTGTCTCAAACATTTTCAACATGTCTTCTTTGAAAATTCCTTGTTATGGAAAGTCTTGTCTAATCGCCATTTTTCTTCCACCACCCTAATAAACCTGTCTCATGTAAATTCAACCTGTCTTAGCTATTTATCCCATTAACTGCGACAATTTCTTCGTTAAAAGAATTGGATAGCTTGTTTTTATTTCTAAAAAAACGAAGGGAGTAAAGCATGGGACAGGTTGTCAACAAACATGATCTTTCTGAATCACAAAAGCGCTTACTTGAATTAATGCAGCAAATCAATTTCGGGCGCATCGAGGAGTTGGCTGTTCGCAACGGCGAGCCGTTTTTTGACCCTGCCCCGCGTGTCATCCGGGAAATCAAGTTCGGCGGTGAGAACGGCCCCCGGCATGAACTGGGAGTCAATGACTTTGCCCTTAAATCCCAGGTGGTGGAACTGTTTGAGCAGCTTTGCCAAATAAAAGAGGGAACGGTGGAATGCCTGGAAATCAAGCACGGTCTGCCGTTTCGCATGAATTTAGTTGAACTGGTTCGGGTATAACGCCGGAACCTAACAAATTAACCAGACAACAGGCTGGCCGCTATGCGGAGGTCGTTGTGGGTGTCGCTGACAAGCGTACTCGCAACGTCTCCACTTTTTTTATCGCTGGTATTCTCTAAAGGCTGACACCCACACGGACTCCTCCTCAGGCCGCGAGGGGGAAACATGGATGTCAGACATAAGAACAGTTATGCAGGAATCGATGAATACGCTGTTAGGCTGCTCAGAAAAAGAGCAAAGCAATTAGTGGGAAAGGCTGGTTTTACCAAGGATGATCGGGAAGATTTGGAACAGGAATTACTGTTTGATTTGATTTGCCGATTGCCTAAATTTAACCCTGAACGCGCCGGACGGAAAACATTTATTACCCGCCTGGTAAACAACAAAATTTTTGTGATTAGCGAAAGCAAAACATCCGCCAAACGTGACTACCGCCTTTGTGTTGCTTCCTTAAATGACTATGTGGAAGAGAAAGATGACGGCAGTATGGAGCTTGGAGAGATTATCGGCCAAGACAAGTATTTCCTTATAACCGGCAAATGCTCACGACCGCCGGTTGAGCTTGGCGATTTGTCAGTGGAGATTAAAAGGATAATTGCCGGTTTGCCGCCGCCGTTCCGCCGTTTATGCGAACAGCTTCAAGTGGAAACCATAACTGAAATATCCCAAAACACTGGAATCTCCCGTGCAAGCATTTATGAAGACATAAAAGAGTTGCGGCAACTATTTGAAAATATTGGTCTGAAAAATTATTTTTAGCCAGCGCCTGACACTTTTGAATTGTTTCCAGTATATATACAGATAGGGAGTAATTTTACCCATAAGCAGCAGGAAGGAGAACTTGGCGATGAGTCAGACGGTTTATAGATACAACTTCAACGAAAAAATCCCTTTGCAGGAGGTAGAGGATTCCCTGATGCTGGCGGTGTTGGCCATTGAATGCCTGCACGGGCGCTCTCTGGTTCGTTTGGATGCCAGCTTTTCACTGGATAAGGGAAAGAGAACCTGTGTAGTAGATGCAGGCACTGAAGTGGGCGGCCATATCGCCTCTGTTTTTACCGGATTTTTAACCAGAGAATTTGGCGAGGATACTTTCCGGGTAGAGCGGGTGGATGGGAGCATGCCCAAAGAATCGAACAACTGGCAACGCATCCCCGGATTGCTTAACAAGCGGGAAATTAAACAAATCAAAGAGCCGGGGAAAGAATACTACTTAAGACCCAGGGGTAAGGATAACTGGGGACAAGAAGTGTTCACCGTACATCTACGGAATCAGGAAAAAGAGCAAGACAAAAGCGAGGAAATCTTATGAATGAACTTATGGTTACCACTTATTCCATGTGGAGTCAATTCCGCAACTGCCGCAAGGCTTGTGACTATCGCTACCTGCAAGGGCTTTCGCCGGTCAGCAAGGACGCCAATCTTTCCTTTGGCGCATTGATCCATGAATGTCTGGAGTTATGGCATAGGGAGCGGGATTTGGCGAAGGTTTTGGATCATATTGACCGGGCTTATCCCAATCGGGTTCAGGATGAGGAACAGAAGAAAAACTGGCATCTGGCTACGGCCATGATGAAGGGGTATGCCGCTTGTTATGCGGAAGAAAAGTTTCATGTTATAGCGTTGGAAAAGGGATTCAAGGGCAGGATCATCAATCCTTCCACAGGGGGTGTCTTCCCGCAGTTTTACTATAGCGGGAAAGGTGGATGGGATAGTTCACATTGAAGGCGAATATTTCCTTCTGGAGCACAAGACTGCCTCCCAGATTGATTCCGGTTATCTGGAGCGACTCTGGACGGATTTTCAGATAATTCTCTATGCCTGGTACGTCAGGGAAACGATGGGCATTCCCATTGCCGGAATCATTTATAACATCCTGGTCAAGGCCAAGTTACAGCAAGGCAAGGGCGAAACCGAGGCCGAGTTTGAAGTCCGGCGGGCGGAATTGTTAGCCAAATCCAAGACCGGCAAGACTTCAGCCCAGCGCAAGCTGCCGGAAAGCGATGAGGATTTTCAGACGCGGCTGGCGGTCAAGTATGCCGAGCCGGGAATGTTTCAGCGGGAAATGCTTTATATCTCCCGCGACCGTTACGCTGTTTTACAGGCTGAGTTGTGGGAACTGACCCAGGCTTTTCTGGAAGCTCGGCGGCGGGGGCATTTCTATCAGAACACTGCTTTTTGCTTTCATTTTAACCGGCCATGTGCCTATTACCCGATTTGCAGCGCCGATAACCCGGCCAATGTAATCGAAAATCATTATCAGGTGGTTGCCCCGCATGAAGAATTAAAAAATACAGATGATAACAGTAACGAACTGCCATTTTAAACAGGAGGAAACAGAAGATGTTATTACCCACTCAAAAAACCAAACCCAAAGATGACCTGGCTGATTTATCCATTCTGCTGCATGCCAAGCCCAAAATGGGAAAGTCGACCTAGTGTTCCCAGGCCGAGAACGCTTTGTTCTTGGCCACCGAGCCCGGCCTCAACGCCCTGGAAGTCTATCAGGTTCCGATAGATACCTGGGAAAAGATGATGGAGGTATCGGCTGAAATCGCCGCAGGCAAGCATCCCTTCAAAACCATCGTGGTCGACACCATCGACAACGCCTATCGCATGTGCGCCAAGTATATCTGCGAGAAACACAAAATTGACCATGAGTCTGATTTAGGCTACGGCAAGGGGCATGCCTTCATCAACAACGAATTCCACCGGGCGCTGACCAAGCTGGCCTCGCTGCCCTATGGGTTGTACCTGGTCTCCCATTCGCAGGAAAAAGAGATTGAAAGCCGCACCGGAAATTACACCCGCGTCATCCCCACCTTGCCGGACAAGGCGGCCAAGATTGTTCTGGGGCTGGTGGACATGATCCTTTATTGCGATTTGGAAGCGGATAAAGACGCCGAGGGTAAACCAACCGCCCGCCGGGTAATGAGAACCAAGCCCAGCATCTACTACGAAGCCGGGGATCGCACGGGACGCCTGCCGGAAATGATTGACCTTGATTACAACGCCTTTTTAAAGGCATTTAGCAGCGGTAAAGACAGAAAAACGGAAACCAACAAAACAAACAGTACACAGACAAAATAGGAGGATTAACCCATGACAGAACATGATGATTTTACAGAAGACTTAAGCAAGTTTGACGATGAATACGACCATATTGCCCCGGCGGAGAAGAAGGAATTTGACCAGGTGCCCAACGGCAGGTACCAGGCCAAGATTGACAAAGTTCACCTGGAGAGAGCCAAGAGCACCAAGGCCACCATGCTGAAGTGGGAATTGGTAATCATTTCCGGGCAGTATCAGAACCGGAGACTGTTCCGCAACAACATGCTGGCCACCAAGGAAAACATTAGCTGGCTCAAAACCGATTTGGCCACCGCGGGGGTGGTACTGGTCAAAAACAGCGATTTGCCCAAACGCTTAAACGAGTTATTGGATGTGGTGCTGGAAGTCTCGGTGCGCAACCGCAAGGAGGGTGACAAGGAGTACCAGAACGTCTACCTCAATAAAAAGCTGGACATTGAGATGCCGGAGAAATTCAAACAGGGGTATAAGGATGCCGGAAAAAGCGCCGCCGACCTGGCCTTCTAAGCCGGTAATAGTGATTGACAGCCGGGAACAACTTCCGTTCAGCTTTGCCGATACCAGAGCGGGGAGTGTGGTTAGGGCGCTTCCCGCCGGGGATTATTCGCTGGAAGGTTTTGAGGGCAATGTCGCCATCGAGCGCAAAAGTTTAACGGATTTTGTTTCTACGGTAGTGCATGAGCGGACAAGATTTGAAGCGGAATTGCAGAAATTAAAGGGATACGAACATGCCTGGGTAATCGTGGAAGGCTCGCTGGAGGATGTTTTATCCGGCAATTACCGCTCGAAAATTACCCCCCAATCTTTACTGGGGATTACCACAGCTTTGATGACTGATTACATTCCCATACTTTTTGCGCATAACCGGGCTTGCGCCAGGGCGCTGACAGAGGCTTTGCTTTTGCGCTGTTACAAACGAATGATAAAATAACGAGATATGAGATACGAGATATGAGATACGAAAAAGCCGGTTTCCCAACCGACAACCGACAACCGATAACCGACAACCAAATAAGCGGCAAGATAAGCCAGATGTTTTATTCATCGCCTGATTTCAGCAGCGGAGTAATTAAAACTAAAGATCATGGGACTGCCAAGTTTGCCGGTAAATTAATGGTCAATCTGAATGACCGGGTAACTTTCGGCGGTTCCTGGAAAAAACATGACAAGTACGGCTGGCAGTTCCAGGTAAACACCCTCCAGCATGATCTGAATCTGGACGCTAAGGGGTTGGCGCATTACTTAAAGACCAATCCCGCTTTCAAGGGCATTGGCCCTGTTAAGGCGGAAAGAATCGCTACCAACTTTGGGGAAGACTTTGACCGGGCATTGCAGGAAGAGCCGGAGGAAATCCGCCGGATGGCCGGATTGAGCAAGCAGGACATAGAAACCCTGCAATGCGAATGGCAAAAGCGCAAGGAATTCAACGTTCTTTCCTCCTGGCTGGGCAAATATGAACTGACTCACAACCAGATAACCAGGTTGATTGATAAATTCGGTTACAGCGTCAAGGCAATATTACAGTCCGACCCTTATATCCTCTGCCGGGAGATTGACGGATTTGGCTTTGCCCGTACCGATCAGATTGCCCGCAAGATGGGAATAGCCAAGAACTTACAGGGACGGATTCAGGCGGCTTTGCTGCACGTAGTCGCTCAGCGGATTGACGAGGGGCATTGCTGGGCGGAGGAACAGGAGTTGGTACAGATGGCGTCGGAGTTACTGGCTCTGGATGATCTGGATTTTCGGGAACGGATTGAGGAACAGACCGACAAACTGATTGCGGATAAGCGGCTTATCGGCCACAACACAGCCGAGCGCATGCTGGTCGCCGATCCGCTGCTTTACCAGCGGGAGATGGATTTGGCTAAAATTTTTGCCGACAGCCTGGCAAATCTACCGGAAATAGCTTCGGAAGATGAGTTAACTAACTCATGTTACGCAATATTGATAAAATTTGATGTTTCGGCTTGTTCCAAGCCGAAACAGGCAAGGGGAAAGTTTTTATCTCAAACCTGCCAAGTTCAACATAATAAATGTAGTCCCGTGGCTTTAGCCACGCATTTT
>JACRJN010000044.1 GCA_016235675.1 Candidatus Schekmanbacteria bacterium | reverse complement strand
GTCTATGAACATCCTGATTAAACTGATGACGGTTGTGGCCTTGGTTATCGCTCCGTTGTTGTAGATTTATTTGAATGGTAAAAAGCCGATCTCTTTTTATGTCATTGCGAGCGACCGAAGGAAGCGAAGCAATCTCTGCCCATGCGTCTGAGATTGCTTCGGCGATAAGACTGCCTCGCAATGTAGCGTTGGGGTTTATCCCCAACACGTTCGTCTGCAAGCGGGGGATGAACCCCCGCGCTACAGATTGTTCTTTAAAAACGGTATATAGGTGAGCGAAGCAATCTCTGCCCATGCGTCTGAGATTGCTTCGGCGATAAGACTGCCTCGCAATGACAATTCAGTATAATGTAGCATTGGGGTTTATCCCCAACACGTTCGTCTGCAAACGGGGGATGAACCCCCGCGCTACGAATTATTATTCAATGTTTGATAGCGAATTGGTCTCACACTATCCCTTAAGTGAACAAGATCGGGTTTACAATGGGGAAGATTCAAATCGCACCCCTCGAACCAATGACAGGTATGCCTGCAAAAAGCCACCAATCCCAACATTACCGGAACTTCAATCAAAACCCCCACTACGGTAGCCAATGCCGCACCGGAAGACAGACCGAACAACATGGCGGCGGTGGCGATGGCGACCTCGAAATGATTGGATGCGCCGATCATCGCCGACGGGGCCGCGTCTTTATAAGGCAGGTTTAAAAGCTTAGCCAATCCATAACTCAGGCCGAAAATAAAAACCGTTTGTATAAACAAGGGAACGGAAATCCACAGTATGGTTAAGGGATTGTTAATGATCAGTTCACCCTTAAAGGAAAAGAGCAGGACTAAGGTAATTAGCAATGCGCTGATACTGACCGGGGTTAAATAATGCAAAAATTTATTTTCAAACCAATCCACCCCTTTTACCTCGATAATTACCTTTCTGGAGAAATAGCCGGCGACAAGCGGTAAGGCCACATAAATCAGCACCGAGAACAAGATGGTTTCCCATGGTATGGGCATAGCGTTGACCCCTAAGAGAAAGCCGCCCAGAGGCCCGTAGAAAAACAGCATAGTCAGCGAATTGATGGCCACCATTACCAGGGTGTGCCCGTCATTTCCCTGGGCCAGATAGCCCCACATCAACACCATTGCCGTACAGGGGGCGATCCCCAGCAAGATGCAGCCGGAGATGTAGCTGCGCCATAGTTCAACCTGTTGCCCCGATTTTACAATTTCTACGCCCGGCAGCAGATTTTTGAAGAGAAACCCCAGAAAAAATGTTGCGATGGCATACATGGTAAAGGGCTTGATAACCCAATTGACGAACAGGGTCAATAAAACCGGCTTGGGCGTTTTCCCGGCTTGGATTACCTCGGCAAAATCTATTTTGACCATGATCGGGTACATCATAAAAAACAGGCATACGGCGATCGGAATCGATACCTGATAAACAGACCAGGAATCAAGTTTCAGCGCAAATTCCGAGGCAAACCTTCCCAACAAAATCCCGGCGACGATACAGGAAAATACCCACAATGTCAGGTATTTTTCAAAACTGCTTAATTTCTTTTCCGGCATTTTTAAATTCTTTCCTAATAGTTATGAGACATTAAGCCGGAATAAATTACACTCCCAAATCCTGGCGGGTAAAGAGACTGGTAAGGGTGTAGCCGGCCTGGGAGAATTTTTCTTTAGCGCCCATCAGTCGATCGACTAAGGCGATTACTTTGATTACTTTGGCTCCGGCCTGCTCGATCGCTTCGATAGCCGTAAACGATGACCCGCCGGTGCTGACGACATCTTCCAGGATGGCCACTCTCCAGCCGGCTTGCATATAGCCTTCGATTCTCTTTTGCGTCCCGTGCTCCTTGATTTCCTTGCGCACGGTAAAGGAATAGAGGGGACAGGAAGTTACCGCACTCAAAGCGGCTACCGCGCAGGATATAGGGATAGCCCCCAAGGCCAGACCGCCTACGGCATCGAGATTATCGTCTTTAATGCTGTCTAAAATAAGCTCCGCGCTTAAATAAGCCCCCAACGGATGAAAACTTACCAGTTTCCCGTCTATGTAATAATGGCTTTTAGCCCCCGATGCCAGGGTAAAATCGCCCCGTTTTAAGGCTTTTTCTTTAAAAATTGTTAATAATTGAGTTTTTTTTTCGGCTATAGTCATTTTATAATCCCATTTATCGCGGGCAAAATCAGGCGGCGCGGCGTAAAGAGCGCTTTAAGCGTTTAACCTTGGTTCTTAAAATCTGGCGTTCTCTTTTGGATTTGCCTTGTTCCAGTAATTGGGTATGGATGGTTTTTATTTGCTGTTTCGATTTGGTTTTGTCGATCCCTTTGGCGATTTTATGGGTGGTTTCTTCATAAGGGATGCCCTGTAATTTACAAACCTCGCTGATGATTTCTTCCTTGGTCATGCCGTGTACGCCTACCAGTTGGTCATGGTACTTCTGGATAGCTTCGTCCCGTAACTTGGTAACCGTCAGTTTTTCCAGACGGTGTAATTCCGCTTTTTGTTCTTCAGTCATTAATAATCCTCCTTTAATATTGTAGTCATTGCGAGCTTAAGCGAAGCAATCTCTATTCGTGCGGCTGAGATTGCTTCGGCGATAAGGCTGCCTCGCAATGACAATTCTTGTGCTATTTTGCATATTTCAATAATGAATAATAGAATTCACCTTATAATTTTTAAGCTTTTCCCGGCCATTTAAGAAATCCAGCTCAATCATAAAGGCTATGCCGACAATATTCCCTTTGAGCTTTTCGATCAATTCAGCGGTGGCTTTGGTGGTGCCGCCGGTAGCCAAAAGGTCATCCACAATCAGGACATTCGCCCCGGAGGGGAAGGCATCCTGATGGATTTCCAGGGTATCGGAGCCATATTCCAAATCATAGGTAACTTTATAGGTTTTATAGGGGAGTTTGCCCGGTTTGCGTACCGGAACAAAAGCCGCTCCCAGTTTATAAGCTATGGGCGCACCGAATATAAATCCGCGGGATTCCACGCACACCACCGCGTCTATTTTGGTATTCTGATAATTTACCGCCAGTTTGTCAATAGCCTTCCTGAAGGCTGCGGCATCGCCTAAAAGAGTGGTTATATCACGAAAAAGTATGCCTTTCTTAGGGAAATCAGGAATCGCACGAATTTTGCCGGCTAGTTCTTGCATCTTACCTCCTTCGGAAGTTAACTGCCGAGATACGAGGTACGAGATACGAGATACGGAAAGCGTGTTCTTTCGTACCTCGTATCTCGTACCTCGTATCTCGTACCTCGTATCTCGTACCTCGTATCTCGTACCTCGTATCTCGTACCTCGTATCTCGTACCTCGTATCTCGTACCTCGTATCTCGTACCTCGTATCTCGTGTTTTCGTAATCTTACAACAATTCAGTAAATCCCAAATCTTTTCGCATCAAAAACCGGCGCAGCTTTTTCAGCCCGGAGGTTTCCACTTGCCGGATTCTTTCCCGTGTAAGAGCGAAGGCGTGGCCGATGGCTTCCAGGGTTTTGGGTTCCCCGTCGTCTAAACCGAAACGCAGAATCAACACCTTGCGTTCCTGTTCGGTCAATCCACCCATCAGGAAGATGATTTTCTCCCGCCGCCTTTTGATTTGCGTGGCTTCGATGGGGGAAATCGTGGCTCGGTCTTCAATCAGGTCTTTTAAAACACTGCCGTCTTCCGGGGTACCGATTTCCGTTTCCAATGATGTAGGAGACTGGATAAATGCTTTGATGCGATTGACTTGTTCCTGGCTTAGGGACATTTCGTCGGCGATTTCGGCAGGGGTCGGATCGCGGCCTAATTTTTGGATCATGCCGCGCAAAACCCGCAAGAAACGATTGACTTGTTCGGCCACATTGACGGGCAGACGGATCAGGCGGGTATGCTTGGCCAGCGCGCGCACAATAGCCTGGCGAATCCACCAGGTGGCATAAGTACTGAAGCGGTAGCCCATTTCCGGGCGGAACTTTTCCACCGCTTTGATCAGTCCCAAATTACCCTCTTCGATCAAGTCCGAAAGAGGCAGACCACAGTTGATGTATTTTTTGGCGATGCTTACCACCAGGCGCAGGTTGCTTTTGATCATTCTTTCCCGCGCTAAATCATCACCCTGGCGGACAAGACGACCTAATTCCAATTCCTCTCCGGCGGTCAGCATGGGAAGTTTGCTTATATCCTGAAAATAGCGATGAATCGCATCCTCTCTAGGGCCGCTGACTTTTTTTTCTTCTTCCTCTTCTTCCGGTTCTTCGTCGCCCAGGATTTCTTCGTCGCCCATGTCCCAATCCGCTACCGGAAATTCATCTTCATCGAAAGCGGCTGTATTTTCATCATGTTTGGGAGAATGCACCAATATACCTCCCTACTGTTATACTTCTTAATTTTTAATTTATTCGTCATACCGGATAAGAGTGATACCGCTACCGGGTTATTCCTTACTGTAACCGGCTAATCTTATGGAGCAACGCTTTTGACCGACAAGGTTTCCGTTTCCGGCAGATATGCTAAAGGATTGACAGGCTGATCTCCTTGCCTGATTTCAAAATGAACATGCGGGGCTGTCGTTCTTCCGGTCATCCCCACTTTGGCTATTACTTGATCCCTTTCCACGGCATCACCTTCTTTAACCAGATTTACCGAATTATGAGCATATACGGTAAAAAAATCCCCATCATGTTTGATAATTACCACATTACCGTAATAGCGCATTTTATTATCCGAATAAATAACTTTACCCGGCGCCGAGGCTTTTATTTCCGTTCCTTCCGGGCTTAAGATGTCTATGCCGTCATGCTTGTTTTCCCAGCGCGCCCCAAAGGGAGAAGAGACTTTACCGATTAACGGCCAGGCAAAGAGTGCACCTTTTCCCGATGGCAATGAAGCTACTTTTTTCTCTTCTTTCTTTTCTTCTACCTGCTCTTCAATCTTTTTTTCCTGGGGCTTTTCTTCCTGGGGTTTCTCTTCAACTTTTTCCAGCGGTTTTTGTTCTTTAAACAGCGGTAAAGGCTTTATGGGAGCCAAGGCCAGTACTTTTTTAGCTCCGGGGATGAATAAACGCCGGCCTTCTTTCAACTGACCCACATCCTTGATCCAATTTACCTTAGCCAGATATTCCGGTTTTATCCCATAGGCTTTGGCAATCTGCCAGAGGGATTCACCCTTTTGAACGGTATGAATAACGCCCTTTAGCCGGTAACGCCGATAGCGGTATGCCGGTTCTTCATCCTCCCTGGCATATTGGCTGATGGTGCAGCCCCCGATTAATATAAGCAATAAGAGGGTTACGATTGCTCTAATCAAATTGCCTGGTTTTAGATCAAAACTTAACTGCATTACGTTTCTACTTATAATTTATTGAATCCGGCAGCCTTTCCTTTAATTCCGGAAATGCCTCTATTAACCGGAAAATATCCGCTAAATCTTTTTGCCGCTTGCTTTTACGCCGTGTTTCATCGCAATAAGCCCAAATCTTGCCTTGTAAAACGTCTTCTCTTCCTGCGACTTCCATTTTGTATCCCATTACTTTCTTATATGCAGAGCGGGATATAAAAGACTGATAACGCAAATCTGTTTGTATTTGAATGCGCAAATCGGTTTTCGGGCTGCTTAAATTTAAACTATAGGGAAATTCCTCGATTTTAAAAATATTTCCCGCAGCATTCTTGAGATTTTCCAGGGCGTCCATAACGATTACCACATCCAAATCCATACTGACGACCGGTTCGACGTAAGCGTTAACCGCCAAACCGCCGATCACGCAATAACCGATCCTCAGGTGGTTGAGTAAATCAAGAAATTGCTGTAAGACGTCTTCCTGAGCACCGCTTGTCAGGTTTAGAAATTCCTTTTGAGTCATATAGCCCGCCGCTTTCGTTTTTGGTCAAAAATTTATGCCGAGTTATCACTTCCTTAATCCTGCTCTCAGCCAATGCGATATATTCCTCCTCAGTATCATAACCGATATAATGACGACCGGATTTCAGAGCACAAACACAAGCCGTACCGCTGCCGCAAAAGGGGTCTAAAACCACATCGCCGGCAAAGGTATATAATTGAATCAAACGATAGGGCAATTCCTCCGGAAAGGGCGCCGGATGCCCGATGCTGCGGGCGGAAACCGCCGGAAACATCCAGACGCTTTTAGTCCATTCCAGGAAATCCTCTTTGGCGATGGTGTTTTCTTTCTCGCCCTTTTTCCGGGAAAATGACTCTTTGGAAAAAACCAGGATATATTCGTGAACGTCCCGTAACACCGGATTGGCGGCGGATTGCCAGCTTCCCCAGGCGGTAGACGGGCTGGCGCTGGAAGCCTTGTTCCAGATAATCTCGCCCCGCATTAAAAAGCCGATTTCCTGCATATCTTCAATAAGATAACTATGCAAGGGGATGTAAGGCTTTCGGCCAAGATTGGCCACGTTGATACAGGCTCTCCCGCCGGTGACCAATTTCTTGTAAGTCTCGGTGAAAACAGTCTTCAACAACGCTCGGTACTCATCCAAGGATAAATCGTCGTCGTAATCCTTCTGCACATTATAGGGAGGCGAGGTGACCATCAAATGGACGCTGCAATCCGGTATCTCGTCCATTAATTCGCTGGACTTACAATAGATTTTATCGAGTTTTTCCGCTGGTATTTGATTTTCAATGAACTGGATGCTGCTTTGGGGAATTTTCCCCGCATATAATTTGCTGTTATAAAATGCTGACGAATCGTGATTGATCCTGCCGGGCGTTCCGAAAGAACTGGTTTTTGTGCTCCTGCATTTGTTCATGCGTATTCCACAAAAAATTTCTTTGGCTTGGATGAAATGGTCGGGGCGAGAGGATTTGAACCTCCGACTTCCTGCTCCCGAAGCAGGCGCGCTGCCAAGCTGCGCTACGCCCCGACTGATTAAGATAGTTAATTCCCTCTCCCTCTGGGAGAGGGGTAGGGTGAGGGTACCATAATTTAATTTTAAAACTTTTGAACCCTCATCCCAGCCTTCTCCCAGGGGGAGAAGGAGAATAATTAATACACCAGCGCCTTTTGTCCGGCCACTAACTCCACAAATTTGCAGGGAAAGCGCTGGATGGTTTGCATCGAGCCTCCGATTTTGCGCTGTACAAAAATCTCTTGTTCCTGATCGCCGACCGGGATAATTAATTTCCCGCCCTCTTTTAATTGATTCCCCAAAAGTTTGGGGTATTCTTTGGCTCCGGCGGTAACGATAATAGCGTCATATGGCCCCATTTCCGCCCAGCCTTCGTTACCGTCGCCGAATTTTATCAGCACATTATAATAATCCAGCGATTCCAGGCAACGGCGGGCTTGCACCAGCAACGAGCGGATACATTCCACCGAAAAAACCTTTTCGCACAATTCCGCCAATACCGCCGTCTGATAGCCTGACCCGGTGCCGATCTCTAAAACCCGCTCCGTCCTTTTTAATTCCAATAACTCGGTCATCCGGGCTACAGTCAGGGGATGAGAGATGCTTTGCCCGTCGGCCAGGGGCAAAGCCGCCAACTGATAGGCGATGCCCTGCATTGCCTCTTCTACAAACAAATGCCGGGGGATTTTATTGATGGCGAAAAGAACCCGTTCGTCCTTAATACCCTGGGAGCGCAGTTCTTCCACCATCTTTTTCCGCCGCAATTTATACTCGGGTTGTCCCGGCAGCGTCTTCCCCCTGTAAAGAGATTGTTCCCCTTGCAAACTTCCACCTTTTTTGTTGAAAGAAACCTTAAGGACTATCTGGGGGCAAGAAATCCAAAGCGGATGATGGGATTTTATATATGGTCGGGACGAGCGGATTCGAACCGCCGGCCCCTGGCCCCCCATGCCAGTGCGCTACCAGGCTGCGCCACGTCCCGACTAAGCTTTATGTAAGCTAATATAGTATACAAAAAGAAAGCCGTTTTGTCTAGGCTTTTTGTAAATTATATTGATTATGAGCAAAAATAATTATGCCGATGTCGTTTGCAGTGGTTTTATTTTATTGCTTTTGCTTTGACCCGATGGTAAATTAAATAAGGCTTCGGGCTTCAGGCCACAGGCTTTGGGCTAAATTCGCCTAAAGCCTAAAGCCCGAAGCCCGAAGCCTATAGCCTATATACGGAGACAACTTTATGAATAAACGCATATTTTTCGATCACGCCTCCGCCACCCCGTTGGATGCGCGGGTTTTGGATGCGATGCTGCCGTATCTGCAAGAGGAGTTCGGCAATCCTTCATCCTATCTGCATTCCTTTGGGCAGCAGCCCTGTAACGCTTTGGATAAAGCGCGCCGGCAGGTAGCCGCCATGATTAACGCCCGTCCGGATGAGATAATTTTTACCTCCGGCGGCACGGAAGCCAATAATCTGGCGGTCAAAGGCATAGCTTTGGCTAATGAAGGGAAAGGCAAGGAAATCCTGGTTTCGGAAATCGAGCATTATTCGGTGCTTTTTGCCGCTCAATCTTTAAAACGCTGGGGATTTGAGGTTAAATATCTGCCGGTGGATAAAGACGGCTTGCTCGATCCGCAGGACGTGAGACGGGCCATTAATCCCAAGACCTGTCTGGTGTGTGTGATGCAGGCCAATAATGAAATCGGGGTGATTCAGGATATTCCGGCGATTTCTGCCATAACCAAGAAACATGGCGTATCTTTGCATTGCGACGCGGTGGCATCAGCCGGAACTATTCCAGTTGATGTCCAAACCTTGGGAGTTGATTCATTGAGTCTGTCCGCTCAGCAATTCTACGGCCCGAAAGGGACGGGAGCGCTCTATCTGCGGAAAGGGGTAAAGATTGAAACGCAGATGCAGGGCGGACATCAGGAGATGGGACGCCGGTCGGGCACGGAAAATGTAGCGGGGATTGTCGGTCTGGGAGCGGCGGCGGAAATAGCTGTACAGGAACTCCCTCAAAATATGGAGCGATTGATTGTTTTACGTGATCGGCTGCTGCACGGCTTAAAAGAGCGTATCGATTATTTCAATATCACCGGTCATCCCACCCGGCGTTTGCCCGGACATGTCAGTTTTTGGGTGGAATTTGTGGAGGGAGAATCCCTGCTCCTGTGTCTTGATCTGGAGGGAATCGCCTCCGCCAGCGGTTCGGCTTGCAGTTCCAACCTCCGGGGACAGGATGAGTATGATTTAGCCGCCTCGCATGTTCTTACCGCTATCGGAGTACCTCCGGAAATCTGTCACGGTTCGATAGCCTTTACCCTTGGCCAGGGCAATACTCAGGAAGATGTGGATTATACCCTGGATGTAATGCCCAAAATTGTAGCCCGCCTGCGGCAGATGTCCCCTTTATACGCTGATAAATTGCGGCCGGGGAAGTAAAAACCAAAAATTAACCACAGAAACACTGAAAAGAAATTGGTAGTACACCATGTTATAAATAACTAAGAATTTCGTAGTCCCAGCCCTTTAGGGCTGAACTTCCAGGGCTAAAGCCCTGGCACTACGGCTATTTAAACAAAACCCATGTAAGGCAGCAACTTGGGTTAATGTGTATATCTTTTCAATTGATTAATCAATTCAGCTAACAGATAAGGTTTTTTTATAAAGCCATTAGCCCCTTTTTCGATCGCCGTGAGCCGTGTCTGCATATTATCTTCATCGCTAACGATAATTATGGGGATGTTTTGGGTGGCGGGATTGTTTTTCAGCAAGTTACATACCTGCCATCCCGACAATTCGGAAAGTTCCAATCCCAGCATTATTGCATCCGGCCGGTTATTCACCAGGTTTTTAAACACCTCCTTACCGCTTGTCGAATAATCGACAAGATAACCGCATTCTTCCAACTCGGTTTTAAGTCGTTTTAGAGTAACCAGATCATTATCTACCAATAAAATATTAGCGGCCATGATTTTTAAAAAATGGGATTCCTGTTAAATTAGCCACAACTGCTGCAATTTTTGGAAGAACAGGAACCGCAGGAGGAACCGGACCCGGCTGATTTACTGCCCGGTGAACTGAACAGGGATAATTTTTTATTCACATCAGATTGCCCGCAGCGGGGACAGGTGATTAAGTCATTGATTCTATAAACCAATTTTTCAAATTGTTCTTGGCAATTTAAGCATTCGTATTCATAAATGGGCATTGAATTTCTCCTTACAAATCTAATAATCTTGAATATAGCTTAGGAAAAGACAAAAAGCAACTTTTTATTATCCGCGGTAATAATCTTAACTAAAACAATTTGGTAGCGTTCTCAATAAAAAACCCAAAGCGTCATTGCGAGGCAACCTTATCGCCGAAGCAATCTCATGTGCACGCATGGAGATTGCTTCGCTCCGCTCGCAATGACGCTTCAGGTCTGCGGTATTTCTACGCTACCAAACAATTTACAGGAATATTTTTATAAAGAGATTTAAATGTTTGTGTTCCGATAGCAAATATTATATATTGTATTACAAATTTATCTTAAATTGAGGAGCATCGAGATGAGAATAAACAGTAGTAGTCTCCTTGAAAAAATAAGGACTGAGCGGAATAAGAATTTCACCGGCATCGAGCCGGCTGCCCCGCGTTGGCAGGTTTTGGGAGGCATTGATCAGCGGCGGCTGGGTTTGGCGGTAATCGCGAATGTTTTGGAGCAAGAGGGCTGGAAGGTTAAAAATTATTACGAAAAAATGGGTGACCCCTTATCTGACTTTGACAGCTTAATTACAAATAATTCAATAGTCGGCATATCCACTATTACTTGTACCGCTCCAAGAGCGTATGAATTAGCACAGCAAATTAAGCGGGAATATGCGCAGGTTCCGGTAATTATGGGCGGCTTTCATCCATCGGCGCGTCCTGACGAAGCCCTGGAATATGCCGATATTGTTGTACGGGGTGAAGGTGAGGAAACCATTTATGAATTATTATGTACCGCCAAACCCCTGGAAGAAATTCCCGGCATTTCTTTCTGGCGGGATGGAGAAAAAGTGCATAATCCCAATCGGAGATTTCTTGATAAATTGAGCTATCGCAATATATTGACCGATTCGGAATTGATTAAGGCTAAAACTGTTCCGGTATTATTCAGCCGGGGCTGTCCTTATAAGTGTACTTTTTGCGCGGTGAGTCATGTGATGGGAGCAAAAATGCGCTACCGTCCGGTTGCTGAGGTTATCCGGGAATTAAAGCATTTGAAGCAAATAGGCGTAAAACAAATATTTATTGTGGACGATAATTTTTTTGGTGATCTGGATACGGCGGTAGAATTATTGCGCACCATGGTTAAAGAGGGGATCAAAATACCGATCGGGATACAAATGCGGGCTGATTTACGGATTTCCAACAACCCGGAGATTTTGAAATTAATGAAACAGGCGGGGATTTTTATCTTGTTGGTAGGTTTGGAGTTTGTCGAGGAGAATGGATTAAAAGAGGTTCAAAAAGGCTTGAAATTATCCCAGATCAAAGAATTTATAATCACGGCGAGAAAATGGAATTTCACTCTTTATAATATGTTTATTTTCGGCTGCCTTAAAGATAATACCGATACCCCGCAAAAAATTATCGAATTCATGAAGCAATATTCGCCTTATGAACTTATACAAATAATGTTTATGGTGCCTTTTCCGGGAACTAAACTGGAAGATGAATTAAAGGATAAGATTTTTGACTGGGATTGGGCGAACTATGATGCCAACCATGTTGTATGGCAGCATCCCCAAATGCAGCCGCCGCAGCAATATGAGTCTTTATTGAAGGCGTATAAAGCCTGGTATCATCCGTTTAATGTAGGGAAAATACTCGCTCAAAAATTCTTGACCGGACAATGGCAGACGCTTGCTCTGGCGCCGCTGTTTCTGAAGGGGATTTATCATACGATGCGGGGTTGGGAAAAAATGGTGCAAAAGGGGGCGGATTAGTAAAGTAACCTTAAGTGTCATTGCGAGGCAGTCTTATCGCCGAAGCAATCTCAGACGCTACAATAAAATCGAGATTGCGTAGCTTAAGCTCGCAATGACGTATTATATGAACCCTTTTTATTATAATTTTTGCTTAACTTAATGGAATTAGGCCGGAGGTCTGTATTTGATGGTCTCGTAAAAAGTCAAAAAATGCACTTTCCTGTCATTCCCGTGAAAACGGGAATCCAGTCTTTTCAGATAGTTAAAACCAAGCTGGATTCCCACTTTCGTGGGAATGACAACTTTTTACGAGACCATCATATTTGCCAAACGATAAAATATTCCTGATTCCCTTTAGGGCCGGGGATTGGGGAGGGGATGACCGCCAATTCCTTCAAATTAAACCCGTTACCGAATTTGGAGATTTTCTCCACTACTGCCTTTTGTTGCTCTGCATCTTTTACTACGCCGCCCTTGCCTACTTCCCCTTTGCCTACCTCAAATTGCGGCTTGATTAAGGCGATTATGTGGCCATCCGGTTTTAAGAAAGGGAGAACGGCGGGGATTACCAGGGTAAGGGAAATAAACGAGACGTCGATCACCGCTAAATCCACCCGCTCCGGTAGTTGCTCCGGCTTAAAATAGCGGATATTGGTGCGTTCGTATACCACCACCCGCGCATCCCGGCGCAGCTTCCAGGCCAATTGCCCATAACCTACATCCAGGGCATAGACCTTTTTGACCCCTTTTTGCAATAAATAATCGGTAAATCCCCCGGTGGAGGCACCCACATCCAGGGTGATCTTGCCCTCCAAATCCAGGCTCAGTTTATCCAGCGCCCCGGCTAATTTAATTCCACCACGGCTGACATAAGGCGAAGGGGTGTCTTTTAAACTGATTTCCACGTCCAGCTTGAAATTAGCTCCCGGTTTATCGCAGACTTCCCCGTTTACCAAAACCGATCCGGCGATAACCAATGCCTGGGCTTGCTGACGGCTTTGGGCTAAGCCTTTATCGAATAATATCTTATCGAGACGTTGTTTAGACAAGCGATACACCCTCCCTGCGCCGATTTAAATAACTCATGTTACGCAATATTGATAAAATTTGATGTTTCGGCTTGTTCCAAGCCGAAACAGGCAAGGGGAAAGTTTTTATCTCAAACCTGCCAAGTTCAACATAATAAATGTAGTCCCGTGGCTTTAGCCACGCATTTT